>NZ_CP046535.1:1255454-1569318 GCF_009739515.1 Sphingomonas profundi | reverse complement strand
AGGCGAAGGCGCCCTCGGCGAACAGTGCGCGGAACAGGTTGGGCAGCCGCCACGCGATCAGAAACGCATCGGAGGCGAACCCCGCGCCGACGAAGCGCGCCATCAGCATGTCCCGCACGAAGCCCAGGATGCGGCTGACGAGCGTGAGGCCGCCGATGGTGGCTGTGTTGCGGACGAGGCTCATGATCTGGTTCCTCCCGGACCGGGGAGGGGGACCGGCGCAGCCGGTGGAGGGGGAGAGCGGCGACGCCCGTCCTCTCGGTCAGCGTACAGCCGCGCTCCCCCTCCACCACCCTGCGGGCGGTCCCCTCCCCGTACCGGGAGGAACGTCACTGTCTCAGGCCTCGCCGGCGGGTTCGGCGTTCACCAGCGCGGCATCCTGCGCCTGCTGCATGTAGAGCGCGCCGAAATCGATCGGCTCCAGCAGCAGCGGCGGAAAGTTGCCGTCGCGGATGGCGTCCGCCAGCACGCGGCGGGCGAAGGGGAACAGCAGGCGCGGCGCCTCGGCCAGCAGGAAGGGCTGGATCTGGTCCTCCGGCACGTTGCGGATGCCGAACAGGCCGGCATAGACGAGCTCGACCTGGAACGCCGTCTTGTCGGCGGACATGGCAGAGACCTCCACCTTCAGCGCCACCTCATGCACATCGTCGCCCACGGTCTGCGCGCCGATGTTGAACTGCACGTCGATGCGCGGCTGGCCCTGCCACTGGTAGACGGCCGGCGCGTTCGGGTTCTCGAACGAGAGATCCTTCACATATTGGGCGATCATGCCGACCTGCGGCAGCGTATCCTCGCCATTGCCGGTCTGATCGGCGCTGAACTGCTCGTCGGCCATGCTGCTTCGTCCTGATCCAATGCGGTGGGCGCGCGCTACCAGCGCAGGCAGGCGAGAGCAATGGGGCGAAGCGCCCTTGCCCGCGCCGGCCGCCTTCGCCACTCCGCTAACGGTAACGGACGGGGGAAGGCGATGCGCCGGGCGGCGATGACGATCATGCTGGGCCTGCTCGCCATGCCGGCGGCGGCGCACGATTTCTGGATCGATCTGCCGCGCTACCGGCAGGAGTCCGGCCGACCCTTCGCGATCGCGTTCCTGATCGGCGATGCCGGCGCTAGCGAGCCGTGGGAGACGCGCTGGCGACGGATCGTCTCGCTGCGCAGCTACGGCCCGGCCGGCGTGGCGGACCAGCAGGCGGGCATCCGCGAGACCGCCGGCACCACCGGCGGCGGCGCCTCCGTCACGCTGGGCGAGGCGGGCACGCACGTGATCGCGTTTGAGAGCCAGCAGGCCGAGAACGACATTTCGGCGGCCGAGTTCAACGCCTATGCCGCGCATGAGGGGCTCGCCCCGGCGATCGCGTGGCGCGAGGCGCACGGGCAGACGAAGGCGCGCGGGCGCGAGCTCTATGCGCGGCGGGCCAAGGCGCTGGTGCAGATCGGCGGCACCCCCACCGACGACGCCACCCGCCGGATCGGCCAGACGCTGGAGATCGTGCCGGAGCGCAACCCCTATGCCCTTGCCCCGCGCGATCCGCTGGTGGTGCGCGTCTACTATCACGGCGTACCGCTGGCGGGCGCCAGCGTGGTGCTGGAACGACTCGACGGGCAGCATGCGCACGGCACCCCGGTGATCAGCGACGCGGCCGGCCGCGTCGCCTTCCCGCCGCCGGGGCCGGGGCGGTGGCGAGTAGGCACGGTGTGGACCCAGCCGATCGAGCATCCCCGTGCGGAGTTCGACACGATCTTCGCCAGCCTCACCTTCGGCACCTGATCCGTCATCGCCGTTTGAAAGATGGCGCGGCTCCCCCTATGTAACCTCCAGAAACATTGGAGGCCCGGTGGTCGAGATCATTATCCTGGCGATGATTTTCCTGTTCGTGGGCCTCCGGCTGTGGAGCGTCCTCGGCCGTCGCACGGGGCATGAGCAGCCGATCGCCAAGCCGGTGGAGGTGCAGGCGCCCTCCGCCACGATCAGCCGCCCGACCGCGGACGTGCCGCCGTCGCCCGCCCTGGCCGAGCCGGCGATCGAGCCGCGCGCGACGGATGGCGTCCGCGCGATCGCGGCGGCGGATTCGTCGTTCGACGTCGCCCGCTTCCTGGAAGGGGCGCAGGCCGCCTACCGCATGGTGCTGGAAGCCTATTGGCGCGGCGACGTGGACGAGCTTGGCCGGCTTGCCGATGATGGCGTGCGCCAGGCCTTCGCCCAGGCGATCGAGGAGCGGCGGGTCGCCGGCCACGTGCTCGACAACCGGCTGGTCGCGATCGAGCGGGCGGTGATCGAGCGCGCCGCGCTCTCCGGCCAGATGGCCAGCGTCACGGTGCGGTTCGACGCCGACATCGCCGCCGTGACCCGCGACGCCGACGGCGAGGCGATCGCCGGATCGCTGACCGACGCGATCGAGACGCACGACGTGTGGACGTTCAGCCGCCACGTCCGCTCCGACGACCCCAACTGGATCCTGGTCGAAACCGACGAGGCGGCGTGAGTCGCGCCCGGTTCGCCGGCGTCGCGCTGGCGGCGCTGGCTCTCGCCGGATGCGTCGGGCCGGGCGAGCGCTCGGCCGCGCCGCCACCGCCGAGCGAGCGGCCCGCCGCATCGACCGCACCCGCGACGCCGGTGTTCGCCGAGATCAGGCCGCCGGTTCGCGGCGCGCATCCGCTGCCGGAACCGCCGACGCCGCTTGTGGACATGCCGGTGGGCGATCGTGCCGCGGTGCTCGGCGTGCGGCCCGGGCCGCCCGTGCCTTCTCTCGGCATCCAGCCCGACGAGGCGCGCGCCGCGCTGGCCGCCTTTCGCCTGTCCTGCCCGTCGCTCGTGCGGCGCACCGATGCGAGCGGGCTGACGCGCGGCGAGGATTGGCGACCGGCCTGCGCCGCCGCGCCCGGCTGGCGCGACGGGGACGCCGCCGCGTTCTTCGCGCGCTATTTCGAAACGGCGGTGGTCGGCGCGGGCACCGCCTTCGCCACCGGCTATTACGAGCCCGAGATCGCCGGATCGCGCGATCGCCGCCCCGGCTACGACGTGCCGATCTACCGCCGCCCGCCCGATCTGATCGAGGCGGACCTGGGCCTGTTCGCGCCGGACCTGAAAGGCCGCAAGGTGCGCGGGCAGGCGAAGGACGGCAAGCTGCTGCTCTATCCCGATCGCGCCGCGATCGTGCGCGGGGCGATTGCCGGGCGCGGGCTGGAACTCGCCTGGGCGGCCGACCCGATCGAGTTCTTCTTCCTGCAGGTGCAGGGATCGGGCCGGCTGCGCCTGCCGGACGGGCGCGTGATGCGTATCGGCTATGACAGCCAGAACGGCCGCGACTATGTCGGCATCGGCGCGCTGATGAAGGGGCGCGGGCTGCTGGAGCCCGGCCAGTCCTCGATGCAGGGGATCATGGCGTGGCTGCGCGCGCACCCGGAGGAGGGGCGGGCGATCATGGACGAGAACAAGTCGTTCGTGTTCTTCCGCGAGCTGACCGGCGGCGGCCCGATCGGCGCGATGGGCGTGCCGGTGACGGGGCGAACGAGCGTGGCGGCAGACCCTGCCTTCGTGCCGCTGGGCGCGCCGCTGTTCGTGGCGCTCGATCGCGGCGAGGCGAGCGGGCTATGGGTGGCGCAGGATACCGGCGGGGCGATCAAGGGCGCCAACCGCTTCGATACCTTCTGGGGTGCTGGCGAAGAGGCACGGCGGATCGCCGGCGGCATGTCCGGCCGGGGGCAGGCGTGGCTGCTGCTGCCGATCGGCACCGTCGCGCGGCTGACGGGGGCGGGTTATGACGGGCCGGCATCTCGACCCTGAGGAGCGCGCGCTGTGGCGGCGCGTGACGGAGAGCGTGCGGCCGATCGCCCGCGCCCGGCCGACCGCCGCGAAGCCGAAGGGTCCGCCGGCGGCGGCACCGCCCGCCCCGATGCCGACGCCGGCCAGGCGCCTGGGCCGAGTGCCGCCGCCGCTGCCGCCCCGGCTGTCCGCGCAGCCGGCGCCGGTGCCGGACACGCTGGACGGCGGGTGGGACAGGCGGCTGCGGCGCGGGCTGGTGGCGCCCGATCGCACGATCGACCTGCATGGTCACACGCTCGCCACCGCCCACAACGCGCTGGACGCCGAACTGGCCCGCGCGATCGCGATGGAGGCGCGGCTGCTGCTGCTGGTGACGGGCCGGCCGCCGCGCGAGCGCGCCCGTAGCGCCGGTGGCGAGGAGCGACCGCGCGGCGCCATCCGCGCCTCGATCGGCGACTGGCTCTCCGGCTCCCGCTTCGCCGATCGCATCGCGGCCGTGCGCAACGCCCATCCACGGCATGGCGGCGCGGGTGCGCTCTACGTGGTGCTCAGGCGGCGGCGGGAGGTGCGATAGGCGGCCCGCCGGCCGGAACGCCCGCGTCACGATCGCGTTACCCGCACCGCGACCGCGGGAGCATGGCATGTTCGAGGGCGACGATTATCTGATCTTCGGCCCGCAGGACGTGGATCTGTCGCGCTCGCCGCTGCGGCCGTCGCTGGCGACTGACACCTATGTGCTGGGCGCCTTCAATCCGGGCTTCGCGCGGCTGGGCAACGGTAATCTGCTGATGATGGTGCGCGTGGCGGAGGCGCTGAGCGAGCCGGTGGTGGACGGCCACGTCCGCGCGATCCGCTGGACGGCGGACGGCTACGTGCTCGACGCGCACGACCTGGCGGCGGTGGACATGAGCGATCCGCGCCAGTTCGCCATTCGCGGCCGCCCGTACCGGCAGCTGGCGCTCACCTCGCTTTCCTGGCTGCTGCCGGTGGAGCTGACGCCGGACGGGCGCACGATCATCGCCGTCCACTATGATCGGGCGATCGCCCCGGGCGAGACATGGCAGGATTACGGCATCGAGGATGCGCGCATCACCCGCATCGGCGAGATCTGGTACATGACGGCCTGCACGGTGAGCGCCGAACGCCACGCGACCGCGCTCTACACCTCGCCGGACGGGGTCGACTGGGATCTGCAGGGCATCGTGCTGGATCACCAGAACAAGGACATGATCCTGTTCGAGGGCAAGGTGGGCGGCCGCTTCATGGCGCTGACGCGTCCGCTCGGCGAGCTCTACTTCGCCTATCCGCCGGGCAGCGACCATGCCGGCGGCCCGGCGATCAACCTGGCGGCATCGCCGGACGCGCTGCACTGGAAGCCGCTCGACCGGCCGGGTCTGCGGCCGCGCGCGGGCTCCACCTCGAACATGAAGCTCGGTGGCGGCAGCCAGCCGATCCGTACCGACGCCGGCTGGCTGATGCTGTATCACGGCGTGGAGACGCGTGGCACGGTGGGCATCTACCGCACTTTCTGGGCGGTGCTGGATGCCGACGATCCGACCCGCGTGGTGCGGCTGGAGGACGGCGTGCCGCTGCTGGAGGCGAACCCGGCGCTGACCGCGCCGATCGCCGACCGGATGTACCTGCCGACCCCGGTGGTGTTCACGACCGGCATCGTCGATGCGGGCGACCATTATATCGTCGCGTCCGGCGAGGCCGATCTCGCCTGCCGCATCACCCACATCCCGAAGGCGCGCTTCGCGTGACGTGGTGGCGCCAGGCGGTATTCTACCAGATCTATCCGCGCTCCTTTCAGGACAGCGACGGCGACGGCATCGGCGACCTGCGGGGCATCGCCGGCCGGCTCGACTATCTCGCCGGCCTGGGCGTGGATGCGATCTGGATCTCGCCGCTCTACCCCTCGCCGATGGCCGATTTCGGCTATGACGTGGCGGACTATCGCGACGTCGATCCCCGCTTCGGCACGCTCGCCGATTTCGATGCGCTGCTGGCGGCGGCGCATGGGCGGGGCCTGCGCGTGCTGCTCGATTTCGTGCCGAACCACAGTTCGGACCAGCATCCGTGGTTCGTCGCCAGCCGATCCTCGCGGCAGCACGCCAAGCGGGACTGGTATATCTGGCGCGATCCGGCGCCGGGCGGCGGGCCGCCGAACAACTGGATCAGCGACTTCGGCGGGTCGGCGTGGGAGTATGACGCGGCCAGCGGCCAATATTACAGTCACGCGTTCCTCAAGGAGCAGCCCGACCTCAACTGGCGCAACCCGGAGGTGGTGGCGGCCATGCACGACGTGCTGCGCTTCTGGTTCGATCGCGGGGTGGACGGCTTTCGCATCGACGTGCTGTGGCACATGGTGAAGGCGGCCGACTTCGCCGACAATCCGCCCAATCCGGCGTGGCGGCCCGGCATGGCCGACATGCTGCGCGTGCTGCAGACCCGATCGACCGACCAGCCGGAGATCCACGCCGTCGCCGCCGATCTCCGCCGCATCGCCGATACGGCCGGGGAGCGTGTGCTGATCGGTGAGATCTACCTGCCGCTGGACAGGCTGATGACCTATTACGGCACGGCGGATATGCCCGGCGTGCACCTGCCGTTCAACTTCTCGCTGATCGACGCTCCGTGGGATGCGGCCGGCCTCGCCCGCCTGATCGCCGATTACGAGGCGGCGCTACCGCCCGGCGGCTGGCCGAACTGGGTGCTGGGCAATCACGACCGGCCACGCATCGCCACCCGCGTCGGCCCGGCGCAGGCGCGCGTCGCGGCGATGCTGCTGCTGACCTTGCGCGGCACGCCGACGCTCTATTATGGCGACGAACTGGGGCTGACGGACGTGGCGATCCCGCCCGAACGGGTGCAGGATCCGCGCGAGCTGCGGGAACCCGGCCTCGGTCTCAACCGCGATCCGGTGCGCACCCCGATGGCGTGGGACGGGGGGCCGGGCGCCGGCTTCACCACCGGCGATCCGTGGCTGCCGCTGCACGACGACGCGGCGACGCGCAACGTGGCGGCGCAGGCGGCGGATGCGGGATCGATGCTGTCGCTCGTTCGCGATCTGCTGGCGCTGCGGCGCGCGCATCCGGCGCTGTCGCTCGGCGCGCTGGAGGGCGTGTCCGGCGAGGACGACGTGCTGCGCTACGAGCGGAGCGATGGCGGCGAGCGGCTGATCGTGGCGCTGAACCTCTCCGCCGGGGAGCGGCGGTTCGCACTGCCGGACCATGTCGGCATGCCGCGGCTGCTGCTCTCCACCGTGCCGCCGTGGCGCACCGGCGGAGAGGATGGCGACGGCCGCACGATCCTGCTGGCGCCGGACGAGGGCGTCGTGCTGCTCGACGAATAGGAAAAGATCATGCGTATCGCGATGCTCGCGCCGATCTCCTGGCGCACCCCGCCGCGCCATTATGGCCCGTGGGAACTCGTCACCAGCCTGCTGACCGAGGCGCTGGTCGCGCGCGGAGTGGACGTGACCCTGTTCGCCACGCAGGATTCGCACACCGCGGGCACCCTGGCCGGCGTGTGCCCGGCGCCCTATTCGGAAGATCCCTCGATCGACGCCAAGGTGTGGGAGACGCTGCATGTCGCCCACGTGTTCGAGCGGGCGGGCGAGTTCGATCTGATCCACAACCAGGCCGATTTCGTGCCGCTGGCCTTTTCGCGGCTGGTGGATACGCCGATGGTGACGACGATCCACGGCTTCGGCACCACGCCGGAGCGGGTGCTGCCGCCGTGGCGCGCGTATCAGGATCGCGTCGCCTATGTCGCGATCAGCGATGCCGACCGGGCGGAGGGGCTGCATTATGCCGCGACGATCCACCACGGCATCCCGGTCGAGGATTTCCGCTTCGATCCGGTGGGCAGCGACGACCTGCTGTTCTTCGGCCGCATCCACCCCGACAAGGGCGCGGCGGAGGCGATCGCGGCGGCGTCGCGGACGGGTCGGCGGCTGGTGATGGCCGGCATCGTGCAGGACGAGGGCTATTTCGCGCGGCAGGTGGAGCCCGCGATCGACGGCGACCGGGTGGTCTATGCCGGGGCGGTGGGCGGCGAGGAGCGGGTGCGCATGCTGGGCGCGGCGCGCGCGCTGCTGCACCTCATCAACTTCGACGAGCCGTTCGGCCTCTCGGTGGTCGAGGCGCTCGCCTCCGGCACGCCGGTGATTGCGACGCGGCGCGGATCGATGCCCGAACTGATCGACCACGGCGTGACCGGCTTCCTCGTCGAGAGCGTCGACGAGGCGGTGGCGGCGATCGACCGCCTCGGCGAGATCGACCGCGCCGCATGCCGCCGCGCAGTGGAGGAGCGATTCTCGGTCGACCGGATGGCCGACCGATATCTGGCGCTGTACCGCAGCCTGATCGGTTAGCGCGTACCGACATTCAGCGGATGAAGCCGGTTTGACTTGGCTTTGTGCAAGCCGCTCATCCTGAGGAGCCATTGAGCCTGTCGAAATGGCGTCTCGAAGGATTTGGGAAGTTCTTCGAGACGGGTCTTCGCCTCCGCTCAGACCCTCCTCAGGATAAGCGGACATGCAAAAAGCTGAATGTCGATCGAGCTTAGGCTTCCTCATCCAGGAAGGCCGTCACGTCAGCCAGCGCCACGTCTTTCGCCAGAAACGTGCGGCCGATGCCGCGGGCGAGGAGGAAGGGGAGGCGGCCGCCATCCATCTTCTTGTCGTGGGCCATGTGGGCGACCAGGGTGGCGCCGTCCGCATCGATGCCGCAGTCGGCCAAGGTGACGGGCAGGCCGGTGGCGCGCAGATGCGCCGTCACCCGCGCCGCATCGCCGGGCGGGCAGAGGCCGGCGCAGGCGGAGAAGCGAAAGGCCAGCGCGATGCCGGCGGCGACGGCCTCGCCGTGCAGCAGCCGGTCCGAGAAGCCGGTCTCCGCCTCCAGCGCATGGCCGAAGGTGTGGCCGAGGTTCAGCAGCGCGCGGGTGCCGCTGGTCTCGCGCTCGTCCGCCGCCACGATCGCGGCCTTGGCGGCGACGCTGTGGGCGATCGCGCTGGCCCGCGCGGCGGGATCGCCGGCGAGCAGGGCCGCGGCGTTCGCCTCGCACCAGGCGAAGAAGGCGGCGTCGTCGATCAGGCCGTACTTCACCACCTCGGCATAGCCGGCGCGCACCTCCCGCTGCGGCAGGGTATCGAGCGTGGTCGGATCGATCAGCACGAAGCCGGGCTGGTGGAAGGCGCCGATCAGGTTCTTGCCGGCGGCGCTGTTGATCGCCGTCTTGCCGCCAACCGACGAATCGACCTGGGCGAGCAATGTCGTCGGCACCTGCACGAAGCCGCAGCCGCGCTTCAGGATGGCGGCGGCGAAGCCCACGAGATCGCCGATCACGCCGCCGCCGAGCGCCACCACATGATCGCCGCGCTCTATGCCCCGGGCCAGCATCGCATCGGTGAGGGCGGCGAGCTGCGCCCAGCTCTTGGTGCCCTCGCCGGGCGGCAGGACCTCGACCGACACGGCCAGCCCGGCCCCGTCCAGCGCGGCGCGCAGGCGGCCGAGCTGCGCCGCCGCCACGTTGCCGTCGGTGACGACGAGCACCCGACCGCGCCGGATGTACGGCGCGAGCAGCGTGCCGGCGCGATCGAGCGCGCCGTCCTCGATCAGTATGTCGTAGCCGCGGCCTTCGAGAGCGACGGTGATGGTCGTCATGGAGCGAGCGCCTTCAGGATCGATTCGACCGCCGCCTCGTGCGGCAGCGGCTGGCTGCGGACGTGGATGGGGGCCAGCGCGTAGACGGGATTGCGGACGGCGGCGAGTTCCCCCAGCACGATACGCGGATCGCGGTCCTTGAGCAGCGGCCGCCCGTCGCGCCGGCCGACACGCTCCGCCAGCACGTCGAGATCGGCGTCCAGCCAGATCGCGGTCGCCCGCTCCAGGATCAGCGCGCGCGTCTCCTCCTGCATGAAGGCGCCGCCGCCGGTGGCGATCACCTTGGCGCGGCCATCGATCAGGCGGGCGATCACCCGCCGCTCGCCATCGCGGAACTCCGCCTCGCCGAACCGCTCGAAGATCTCGCTGATGGTGAGGCCGGCGGCCTGCTCGATCTCGTGATCGGCATCGACGAAGGGCAGGTGCAGCCGCGCCGCCAGCCGCTTGCCGACCGTCGATTTGCCCACGCCCATCAGCCCCACCAGCACGATGGGGCGCTTGCGGAGCGGGAACGGGGCGCTAAGGCTGTGCGACATGGCGGCGGGGCTATACACAGTGCCGCCGCGTCGGGCAAAAGCCGCCACACGGTTTGATCCGGCCAAGGCCCAAGGAAGCACAATGCCGCGTTTCTTCATCATCCTGATCCTGATCCTCGTCGCGATCGTGGCGCTGATCGCCGTGATGGCGACGGTGAACACCGAAGTGCCGCCGCAGCGTGTGGAAAAGGCGATGCTGAATGAAGCGGCCGCCAAATAAGCGGCTGGCGGCGCTGCTCGGCGGGGCGGCGCTGATCGGCCTGGGCGGCGTCGCGCTCGGCCAGTCCGCCGCGCCCGAATCGCTGCTGCCGCCCGGGTTCGGCGATCCGGCACCACCGCCGTCGCAACCGGCGGCGCCGCGCCCCGGCGCGGATGCGGCGCCCGCCGGCGCGCCGGCCGACCTGCTGCCGCCTGTCGCCTTGGCGCCGCCGCCGGGCGAGGCGGATGCGGTGCCGGGCGAGGACGAGGCGCTCACCGACGCGGAGGAGACGCCGCCCGAGGAGCTGGAACTGCCGGACTATGCGCGGCGGTCGGTCGCGGCCGTCGGCCCGCTGGACGGCACGGAACTGGGGCTGGGCGGCGATCCGTTCGGCGGCGCGAACGGGCGATTCCTGGCCGGGCTGATGCGGCGGCTGGACGCGCCGCTGCCCTCGCGCTGGGAGGCGATGCTGCTGCGCCGCGCGCTGATGGCGCGCACGCCGGCGCCGCGGCTGATCGATCCGGTCGACTGGGTGGCGGAACGGGCGTGGCTGCTGCTGCGGCTGGGCGAGGCCGATGCCGCGCGGATGCTGGTGCAGTCGGTCGACGTCGATCGCTACACGCCGCGCATGTTCCAGATCGCGATGCAGTCGGCTCTCGCCTCGGCGGATCCGGCGGGCCTCTGCGCCATCGCCGCCCCCGGCGCCGCCACCAGCGGCGAGGCCGCCTGGCAGCTGGCGACGGCGATCTGCGACGGCCTGTCCGGCGAGGCGGCGACATCGGGCGCGCTGATCGATCACGCGCGGCAGAAGAAGCTGGCCGGCGGCATCGACCTGCTGCTGGCGGAAAAGGTGATCGGGGCCGGGGTGAACGGCCGGCGCGCCATCAACATCGAGTGGGACGGTGTGGAGCGGCTGAACGCATGGCGTTTCGGCCTGGCCAGCGCCGTCGGGCTGGCGATACCCGATCCGCTGTTCATGACGGTGGGGCCGCAGGTGCAGGCGTGGCGCGCCCGCGCGCCGATGCTGGCGCCGCAGCAGCGGGTGATGCCGGCGCGAATCGCGGCGGCGCTGGGCGTGTTCTCCAGCGCCGCGCTGGTCGACCTGTACGGTGCGATCGCCGACCAGACCGACCCTTCCGACATCGACCAGACCGATGCCGGGCGCCTGCGCGTGGCCTATGTGGGGGCGGACGCCGCCACCCGCATCCAGGCGCTGCGCACGCTGTGGAGCGGCGCACGGGGCGCGCGCGATCGCTACGCCGCGGCGATCCTGACGGCGCGGGCGGCGGCCCGCATCGCGCCCGATCCGGCGCTGGCCGACGAGGCCGGGGCGCTGGTTGGGGCGATGCTCTCCGCCGGGCTCGATCGGCAGGCCGCGCGCTGGGCGCCGGTGGTAAGCGCGATGTCCGGCGGGGCGGGCGATGCCGCCTGGGCGATCCTGGCCGTGGGCGCGGAGCAGCCGGCAGTGGATACCGGCGCCGGGCGGGTGGCCGACTTCGCCGGGCGGGCCGGCGGCCGGCGGGCGCAGCTGATCGTGGCGGCGCTGGCCGGGCTCGGCCGGCTCGCGCCCGCGCAGGCGGAGCGGCTGGCGCAGGCGAACGGCCTGTCGCTGACGCAGGAGGATCGCTGGAGCCGCGCGCTGGATCTGGCGGCGAACGGCGGGCAGACCGGCACCGTGGCGCTGCTGGTCGCCACCGGCATGCAGACGCGCGGCTGGGGCGGGGTGCCGGCGCATTATCTCTACCGCATGGTCTCGGCGCTGCGCCGCGTGGGGCTGGAGGGCGAGGCGCGGATGATCGCCGCCGAGGCGATGACGCGATCGTGAGGCCGGCGTGACGCACATGTGGGCGGCGTGAGCGATGCGGTCGACGACGCGGCGCTGATCGACCGCTTCCTGGAGATGATGGCGGCCGAGGCCGGCGCCGCGCGCAACACGCTGGCAGCCTACGGATCGGATCTGCGCGGCGCCTCCGCACTGCTCGGCGGGCGGCTGGCCGGGGCGGACGACACCGCGCTCGCCACCCTCGGCGCGGCGTGGCTGCCGCTGGCGCGGGCCACGGTGGCGCGCAAATCCGCGGCGGTGCGGCGCTTCCTTGCCTTTCTGGCGGAGGAGGGGATGCGGGCGGACGATCCCTCCGCCGCTTTGCCGCGTCCGGGTGCCGCGCGGGCGCTGCCCAGGACGCTGGACCATGGCGACATCGCCGGGCTGTTCGCCGCCCTCGCCGATCGGCCGGACGGGGCCGCCACTGCGCGGCTGCGGGCGCTGATCGAGCTTCTCTACGGATCCGGCTTGCGCGCGACCGAGCTCGTCTCCCTGCCCCGGCGGGCGCTGCGCGGCGACGATCCGTTCATCATCCTGCGCGGCAAGGGCGGGCGGGAGCGGCTGGTGCCGATCTCCGATCGCGCCCGCGCCGCCGTGCGCGCGTGGGAGGTGTTCGTGCCGGGCGGGGCCGCCTGGCTGTTCCCGTCCGGCGCGAAGCATCTCAGCCGGGTGCGCCTCTACCAGCTCGTGCGGGAACTGGCCGCGGACGCCGGGATCGCGCCGGAGCGGATCAGCCCGCACGTGCTGCGCCACGCCTTCGCCACCCACCTGCTGGAAGGCGGGGCGGACCTGCGGGCGCTGCAGATGCTGTTGGGCCACGCCGATATCGCGACCACCCAGATCTACACACATGTCGACAGCCGCCGGCTGGTGGAGCTGGTGAACAGCCGCCACCCGCTGGCCGATGCCGCCGCCGGGCCGGACGTGATTCCGCTCGACGCTGGCGCTGTCGAGGCCGGCCCTCTCGACGCCGGCCACGTTGACGCGCCCGCCCGCGCACCGTAACCGCCGCTGCCATGGTCGCCTTCCTCGATTTCGAAAAGCCCATCGCCGAGCTCGAGGGCCGCATCGCCGAACTGCGCGAGACGGCCGACGCCGGCGCGATCGACATCGCGGCCGAGATCGCCAAGCTGGAGGGCAAATCGCAGAAGCTGCTGCGCGATACCTACGCCAGACTGGCCGCGTGGCAGAAGACGCAGGTGGCGCGACATCCGGAACGGCCGCACCTGAAGGACTATCTCGCCGGCTTCGTCACAGATTTCGTGCCGCTCTCCGGCGACCGCGCCTTTGCCGACGACAAGGCGATCGTCGGCGGCTTGGGGCGGATCGACGGGCGGCGCGCGATGGTGATCGGCCACGAGAAGGGCGACGATACCGCCAGCCGGCTGCGCCACAATTTCGGCATGGCCAAGCCCGAGGGCTATCGCAAGGCGATCCGCCTGATGCAGCTGGCCGACCGCTTCGGCCTGCCGGTGGTGAGCCTGGTCGACACGTCCGGCGCCTTTCCCGGCATCCAGGCCGAGGAGCGCGGGCAGGCGGAGGCGATCGCGCGATCGACCGAGGCATGCCTGGCGCTGGGCGTGCCGCTGGTGACGGCGGTGGTGGGGGAGGGCGGATCGGGCGGCGCGGTGGCGCTGGCGGCGGCCAACCGCGTGCTGATGTTCGAACATGCGGTCTATTCGGTGATCTCGCCGGAGGGCTGCGCCTCCATCCTGTGGCGCACCGGCGACAAGGCGCCGGAGGCGGCCGAGGCGATGAAGATCACCGCGCAGGATCTGAAGCGGCTGGGTGTGATCGACCGCATCGTGCCGGAGCCGCTGGGCGGCGCCCATCGCGATCGCGCGGCCGCGATCACGTCGCTGGGTGCGGCGATCGGCGAGGAGTTGACCGCGCTGGCCGGCCAGCCGCGCGAGGCGCTGCGCGAGACCCGGCGGGACAAGTTCCTCGCCATCGGCTGACGCGGCGTGAATGGAACCGGGCGCGATCGGGCCGGTTCCGGCAGATGTTCGGAGGGGACGATGAAGCGGATACTGGCTTGGGGCGCGGCGGCGGCGCTGATCGGCTATGCGGCGATGGGCAGCGCGGACGGCATCACCCAGTCCGCCCGCAGCATCTCGGCCGGCGACAAGGCGGCGGGTGCCAAGGCGCATCCGGAGCTGCTGAAGGAATATGGCGGTCCATATGCCGGCGCGCAGGCCGGCTATGTGGCGGCGGTGGGCAAGAAGATCTCGTTGCAGTCCGGCCTGTCGAACTCGCAGGCCGATTTCACCGTGACCCTGCTGAACTCGCCGGTGAACAACGCCTTCGCCATTCCCGGCGGCTATGTGTACGTCACCCGCCAGCTGCTGGCCCTGATGAACGACGAGGCGGAGCTGGCATCGGTGCTGGGGCATGAGGTGGGGCATGTCGCCGCCCGCCACGCCAGCAAGCGCAACACCACCTCGACCATAGGCAACGTGCTGGCCGGCCTGCTGGGCGCGGTGACGGGCAGTTCGGCCCTGGGCCAGCTGGCGGGCTCCGGCGCGCAGCTCGTCACCTTGCGCTTCTCGCGGCAGCAGGAATATCAGGCGGACGACCTGGGCATCCGCTACCTGGCCGGCGCCGGCTACGATCCCTATGCCGCCGCCGACATGCTGACGGCGCTGAACGCGCAGACCAACCTGGACGCGCAGATCAAGGGCGGCGACGATGCGCGCGGCGTGCCGAGCTGGATGAGCACGCACCCGAACGGTGCCGACCGCGTCGCCCGCGCGCGGGAGCAGGCGACGCGCACCGGCCTTGCCATCGGCGACAGGCCGCGCAACGCCGACGCGTTCGTCGCCCGGCTGGACGGGCTGCTGTACGACGACGATCCGGCGCAGGGCATCATCGAAGGCAATCGCTTCGCCCATCCGCAGCTGAAGATCGCCTTCACCGCGCCGCAGGGCTTCCGCATGAGCAATTCGGCCACCGCAGTGACGATCGCCGGCACCGGCGGGCAGGCACAGTTCGGCGGCGGCGCGAAGGGCACGGGGCTGGACGCCTATGTCGATGGCGTGTTCCGCGGCATCGGTGGATCGGGCACGCCGGGCACGCTCACCCGCACGAAGGTGAACGGGCTAGACGCCGCTTATGCCACCACCCGCGCAACCAGCGGATCGCAGGCGGTGGACGTGACCGTGTTCGCCTACGATCTCGGCGGCAGCGCCTATCACTTCCTGCTGCTGACGCCCACCGGACGCGGCATCGGCCCGTTCGCGCCGATGGTGCAGAGCTTCGGCCGGCTCAGCGACGCGCAGGCCGCCGCCATCCGCCCGCGCCGCATAGACGTGGTGACGGTGCAGCCCGGCGACACGGTGACGAGCCTGGCCGCCCGCATGGCCTATGCCGATCACCGCATCGAGCGGTTCCGCACGATCAACGGGCTAGCGGCAGATGAACCTGTGCGGGCCGGGCGGAAGGTGAAGCTGATCGTCGCGGGGTGAAGCGCGGGCTTGCCTCCGCCTCGTCCGCCGCGACCTGATCGAGCCGGTAGCCGCGGCCGTAGAGCGCCACCAGGCGAAAGCCGCGATCCGGCCGCAGCTCCAGCTTGGCGCGCAGGCGCGAGACGTGGACGTCCAGCGTGCGGGTGAGCGGCGCGATCTCGTCGCCCCAGATCGTGGCCAGGATGTGATCGCGATCGAGCGGCCGGCCGATGTTGCGGCAGAGCATCAGCGCCAGCGCATATTCCTTGGCGGTCAGCAGGGTTGGCCGGCCGTCGACGAACACCTTCAGCCCTTCCGGCTGGAAGCGGAGATGGCCGAGCGCCGCCTCGATCCGCGGCCCGCACGGCGACGCGCGCCGCATCGCCGCATTGACATGAGCGATCAGCAGCGCCGGCGCGACCGGCCGGGCGAGGCAGGCGTCGGCGCCATCGTCCAGCGCCGCGACGATCGCCTCCGGCCGCTCGGCGCGGACGAGGCCGATGACCGGCAGCGCGAAGCCCAGCCGCGCGCGGACGCCGGCCATCAGCTCCCGCGCGGGGATGTCCGGCAGATCGCGCCCGACGATCAGCAGATCGAACCGCGCCTCGTCGATCTCGCGCAGCGCCGATGCCCCGTCGGCGAAGCGGCGGCACGCATGCCCCGCCCGCCGCAGCGCCCCCATCAGCGTGGCGGCGACCGCCGGATCATGTTCGACAAGGGCGATGCGACCGGCGGAGCGATTTTCCATGCTCCGGTGCTAGCAGCGCGCCACCGTGCCAGAAATGGACAGACCAGTCCGTTACGGAACGAGCCTGACCCGAAGCGGATGCAAGGCGCCGGCTATGGGGATGGAGCGGGTGAAGGGAATCGAACCCTCGTCGTAAGCTTGGGAAGCTTCTGCTCTACCATTGAGCTACACCCGCGTGAGGCCGGAGATACGCGGTTTTCCGGAGGGGTCAAGCGGCTGTTCGGCGGCGCCCTTTGCGTCATCCCTTGCGGCTGAGGCCGCGCATCGCATCGTCCAGGCCGGTGAGGGTCAGCGGGTACATGCGGTCGTTCATCAGCTCGCGCATCATCCGGGTCGATTGGGAATAGCCCCAGTGCGCCTCCGGCGTCGGGTTCAGCCAGGCGGCGGCGGGGTAGGTGGTGGTCAGCCGCTGCATCCAGGCAGCACCCGCCTCCTCGTTGAAATGCTCCACGGAGCCGCCGGGCTGGGCGATCTCGTACGGGCTCATCGAGGCGTCGCCCACCAGCACCAGCTTCCAGTCGTGGCCATATTTGTGCAGGATGTCCCACGTCGGCGTGCGCTCGGTGAAGCGGCGCTTGTTGTCCTTCCACACGCCCTCGTACACGCAATTGTGGAAGTAGAAGAATTCTAGGTTCTTGAACTCGCTGTTGGCGGCGGAGAACAGTTCCTCGCACAGCTTGATGTGCGGGTCCATCGATCCGCCGATGTCGAGGAACAGCAGCAGCTTTACCGCATTGTGGCGTTCCGGACGCATCGCCAGATCGAGCCACCCCTTGCGCGCGGTGCCATCGATCGTCGCGTCGATGTCCAATTCCTGCGTCGCGCCCTCGCGGGCGAAGCGGCGCAGGCGGCGGAGCGCCACCTTGATGTTGCGGGTGCCGAGCTCGCGATTGCTGTCGAGATTCTGGAACTCGCGCTTCTCCCACACCTTCACCGCGCGCTTGTGGACGCTCTCCCCGCCGATCCGCACGCCTTCCGGATTGTAGCCGCTATTGCCGAAGGGCGAGGTGCCGCCGGTGCCGATCCACTTGCTGCCGCCCTGATGGCGGCCCTTCTGCTCCTCCAGCCGCTGCTTCAGCGTCTCCATGATCTCGTCCCACGAGCCGAGCGCCTTGATCTTCTCCATCTCCTCGGCGCTCAGATATTTCTGCGCGACGGCCTTCAGCCACTCCTCCGGGATCTCGGCCTCGTCCGTGCCGGCGGCGCCCTCCAGCCCCTTGAAGATCTTGGCGAACACCCGGTCGAAGCGATCGATCAGCCCCTCGTCCTTCACGTAGGTGGCGCGGGCGAGATAGTAGAACTCCTCCGGCCGCCTCGCGATAACCTCCCGATCGAGCGCCTCCAGCAGCACGAGATGCTCCTTGAGGCTGGCGTTGATGCCGGCGGCGCGCAGCTCGTCGAGGAAGGTCAGGAACATGGATCGGTCCGTCAGCCAGGGAAGTGCCTGATAACGCGCGTGCGGCGCCTTGTCAGGCGTTACCGCGCGGGCAGGCCCATGGCGGCGGGATCGAGGGTGAGCTTCGGGCCCTTGCGGTCGTAGGCGACGGTGCCGATCGGCGTGCCCGACCAGGCCGTGTCGCCATCCTTCATCGCGATCAGCTGGTCGGCGCTGGGCGGGCGATCAAACGGTCCGTACAGCGTGGCGCCGCCTACGCCGTGGCTGATCACGATTGGGCGGGCGCCGCTCTCCGCAACCACCTGCACGAGATTGCCGGCATCGCCGAGCAGCATGAAGGCCGGCGTCGCGGCGCCGGCAGCGGGCCGCAGCACGAGGACGAGCGCGCGAGAGGAGGCGTCGCGCCGCATGACGCAGAGGTCCGCCGAAGGCGAAGCCACGGCCGCCGCCGGATTGCCGAGCGTGGCGGTGCCGACGAGCGCCGCCGCCATGGCATCCGGGCCGCCGGGCAGGCGGGTTGCGCCGGCTGCGTAGGTCTCGTCCGGACATTCGGTGAGGCGGTAGGCGGGCGCGGCGCGGGGCTGCGCCGCCTTGCCGAAGACGAGGGCGTCGAGGATGCCGCGTCCGGCCGCGTCCACCTCGTCCTTGCGACCTTCCGGGCCGCTAACGCGCAGCTTGACTAGCCAGTCGCCGGCCTGGAGGAAGGCGGCGAAGCTGGCCTTCAGCCCCAGGCTGACATTGGCCGACATCTCGAACGTGGCATCGTCCACCATCGTGCGGTAGGCGACGCCGGGTACGCCGCCGGCGGGCAGGATGGCGTCCGGCAGACGCTTCATCTCCTTGCCGAAGCGCATCTTCAGCACCTCGCCCGTCGCGGTGGCGGCCAGCCGCGCGTCCGGGAATGTCGGCCGGTAGAGATAGAGTGTGGCGAAGACCTCGCCATCCGGCGTCTGGTATTTCGCGACGACATCCTCGCCGCCCGGGCGAAAGCTGTTGAGCTGGAACAGGTTCAGCCCCGCCGCCGCGCGGGGCACGCCGATATCGACGAGGCGCGGACGCGGCGGCTTGCTGGCCTTGTCTATCCAGGCCTGGCCGTCGAGCACCGCATAATCGGCCGCGCGCGCGGGCTGCTGGAGGGTGACGGCAAGCAGCAGCAGGCACAGCAGGCGCATATGATCCTCCCTTTTGTCCACGGCCTCGCCGGGCCGCCGCCTCGGCAGTGTGGCGAAGCGGGAGGGTGGTGCAAGCCCGATCCGCGCCGCAGGGGAGGGAGCGCCTTGTCGCCGGGCCTCGAAGCGGCTCGTCGCGTCAGGCGATCGCCGCCCCCGGCAGCCGCGTGCGCAGGTAGGCGTGGCACTGGTTGATGCAGCGGCGGCCGAGCAGTTCGTAGCCGGCGGCGGCGCCGCCGCCGAGCGCCGCCGGGATCACCCATGCCCGCCTGGCGACGGTGCCGAGCAGGCCGCGCCCGGCCGCGACGCGGCGCAGCAGCCGGCCGGCGAAGGAGCGGCCGGCCACGCGCGCGATCGGGTTGGCGCCGAAGCGGGCGGCGAGGCCGGCGATCGCCTCCGCGCCGATCGCCGGAGGGGCGTAGGCGGCGATCAGGTCCGTCATGCTCGTGAGCAGACGCGGGGCGATCTCGGCGCGCTGCGCGGGGGTGAGGCGGAAGATGCGCTGGATGTCGTCGACGAGATCGGCCAGCGCATCGTGGCCGAAGCCGAACGGCACCGCCGCGCGGCCCGCCGCCTTCAGCGCGCGGCGGTGGACGAGGCCGCGCGCCTGCGCGCGCGCCGCGTCCAGCTCGGCCAAGGTGGCGATCGGCGGGGGCGCGGGGGGCGCCACGCTCAGCCGCCCTGGCGGCGCGACATGAAGGCCAGCCGCTCGAACAGCATCACGTCCTGCTCGTTCTTCAGCAGCGCCCCGTGAAGCGGCGGGATCGCCTTGCGCGCATCCCTGGACTGCAGCACCTCCAGCGGCATGTCCTCCGCCAGCAGCAGCTTAAGCCAGTCGAGCAGTTCGCTGGTCGAGGGCTTCTTCTTCAGGCCGGGCACGTCGCGCACCTCGTAGAAGATGTCCATCGCGCGGGCGACGAGCGTCTTCTGGATGCCGGGAAAATGCACGTCGACGATCGCCTGCATCGTCTCGCGATCGGGGAACTTGATGTAGTGGAAGAAGCAGCGGCGCAGGAAGGCGTCCGGCAGTTCCTTCTCGTTGTTCGAGGTGATGACGACGATCGGCCGCTCCTGCGCGGCCACCGTCTCGCCCGTCTCGTAGACGTCGAAGGCCATGCGATCGAGCTCCTGGAGCAGATCGTTCGGGAACTCGATGTCGGCCTTGTCGATCTCGTCGATCAGCAGCACGGGCAAAACGGGGCTGGTGAACGCCTCCCACAATTTGCCGCGGCGAATGTAGTTGGCGATATCGTGCACGCGCGGATCGCCGAGCTGCCCGTCGCGCAGGCGGGCGACGGCATCATATTCGTAGAGGCCCTGATGCGCCTTGGTGGTGGATTTCACGTGCCACTGGATCAGCGGCGCGTTCGCCGCCTTCGCCACCTCGTGCGCCAGCACCGTCTTGCCGGTGCCGGGCTCCCCCTTCACCAGCAGCGGGCGGCGCAGGGTGACGGCGGCGTTCACCGCCACCTTCAGATCGTCCGTCGCGACATAGTCCCGCGTGCCTTCGAAGCGCACTCGCCATTCCTTTCGATCGCGTCGGTCGCGACCGGGATAGGAAAGCGGGCGCGGCCACGCAAGGCCGGGCGATCGTTGCGGCAGGCGCTATTGTTCGAGGCGGGCCTGGCGGCGGGCGTCGAGCAGATCCCACAGCGCGCGGTGCTGGCGCATGATCTGCTCCGCGCCGAACAGCATCGCCCGCTCGGCCGCCGGCGTGGTGGCGAAGGTGGCGGCGAGCGCGCGCGTCTCCTCCACGCCCGGCAGCGCCAGCGGCGGCGGCTCCATGCCGAAGCGGATGGCGGCGATGTCCAGCACCTCGCGCAGCGCCCGCCAGTCGAGCACCAGCGCCATTGCGGCACCCAGCGCGCAGCCGCTGCGCTCCGATCGGGCGAGCACCTCCGCGGCGTGGCGCTGGGCGAGAACGGTGGCTTCCGACGTGGCGTGGCCCGGCGTGCTCGGCTGCGGCCCGGCGGCCACGGCCAGGCGGGTGATGTAGCCGCGTTCCCGCCCGAAGCCCGACACGGCGGTTTCCAGCCAGGCGCGCGCGGCGGGCGGCACATATTGCGCGGCGGCGAGATCGACCACGCCCGGCGCGCGGCCGTGGATCAGGCAGAGATAATGGGCGGCGTCGGCGAAGTTGCGCGCCGTCTCGTTGCCCGGAAGATAGGGCCGGGCGGTCAGCGCCCCGCGCCCGGCGCTGCTGTCGCTCCGCACGAGCGCCATCAGCCGGGCGGCCACGTCTGTATCGTCTCTCTCGATCGGCCGCGAAGCCATCGTCTGTCTCCCCGAACGCCGGGAGCGATCCCGATCCACACTCCGACGACGGCTAAGGTGAAATGCCTAACAGCTGGTTCACACCCGCCACCGGCGGAAGATCTTCAACCGGAACGGATCATATCGCCGAGAAGATAAGGGCCGGTTAAAGGCGGGGAGGCGGGGCCGGATCGCGGGGGTGGCGGTAGCGTTTCTGATAGTTGCCCCGCCGGCACGCCGGCCAGCATGTCGCGCGCATCCACGAAAGGCGAGACGATGAAGGCCTGGCAACTCGACGACTATCCCGCCGGCAACGATTTCGCCGCGGCGATCCACCTGGTCGATGCGCCGACGCCCAGCGCCGCCGAGGGCGAGGTGGTGATCGCCAACGAACTGCTCTCGCTGGATGCCGGCACGCGCATGTGGATGACGCCGCGCACCGACAGCTATCAGCCGCCGATCCCGCTCGGCAGCGTGGTGCCGGGCCTCGTGCTGGGCCGGGTGCTCGAATCGCGGGCAGAGGGCTTCGCGGCCGGCGATCTCGTCCGCGCCTTCGGCCAGTGGGCGGAGATATCGGTGGTGCGGCCCGAACTCTCCGGACTGGTCGTGCTCGACGACGGCGTGGCGGATCCGCGCCAGCATCTCGGCGTGCTGGGCATGAACGGCTGGACGGCGCTGGTCGGCATCGCCGAGGTGGGGCGGACGCGGCCGGGCGAGACGGTGCTGGTCTCGGCCGCGGCGGGCGCCACGGGCATCCTGGCCGCGCAGATCGCCCGCATCCTGGGCGCGCGCGTGATCGGCATCGCCGGCGGCCCGCGCAAATGCGCCTTCCTGACGGATGAGCTCGGCCTGGACGCGGCGGTCGATCATCGCGGCGCGGACGTGGAGGGCGCGATCGCGGCGGCGGCGCCGAACGGCGTGGACGTCTATTTCGACAATGTCGGCGGCCCGCTGCTGGATGCGGTGCTGCCCAACATGGCCCATTACGGGCGCATCGCGCTCTGCGGCCTCGTCGCCGGCTATGCCGAGGCGCAGCCCGGGCCACGCCGGTTCGACCAGATCCTCGCGCGCCGCCTGCAGATCACCGGCTTCTTCTCGCCCGACTTCATGGATCGCGGGCCGGAGCTGACCGATCGGCTGCGCGGCTGGCTGGACGATGGCCGGCTGACGATGCCGTTCGACGAGACGGCCGGGCTGGCGAACGTGCTGGGCGCGTATGCGAAGCTGTTCACCGGCGGCAATGTGGGCAAGGTGATCGTCCGGCTCTGAACCGCGGGAGACGCGCGGGCGCGTCAGTGGAAGTCGCGCGTCTTCACGCGGATCGCGTCTTCCGGGTCGCAGCCGTCGGCGAAGGCGCGGTGATAGCTGTCGTAGATCTTCGGCGCCCAGGTCCGCTCGCGATCCGTGGGGCGATGGTCCTTGTAGCCGGGATCGCCGCGATCGGGTGAGCCGCCGTGGGTGGCGCCGTCGCCCGGGCCGGGGCGGTGCGGGAAGTCCATCTCGCCGACTGTGCGCAGCAGCGGCGTGTAATCGACGATATGGTCGGCGATCACGTGGATCACCAGCCCCTCGCGCTGCACGCGGCCGCGTATGCCGATCATCGCCGAGGCCAGCACGGTGCGGCGCTGTGCCTCGAACCGATCCGGCCAGAGGATGCCGTTGGCGATGCCGGTCTCGTCCTCGATCGTGATGAACAGCACCCCCTTGGCGGAGCCCGGCTTCTGCCGCACCAGGATGATGCCGGCGACCTCGACGTGGCGGCCGTCGCGGATCGTCTCCAGCGCCCGGGCCGTCACCACGCCGCGCCGGGCGAGGTCGGCGCGCAGGAAGGCGAGCGGGTGGGCGCGCAGCGAGAGCTGGACGGCGCGATAATCCTCGACCACCTCGCGTCCCTCGGTCATCTGGCGCAGCGCCACCGCGGGCTCGTTCGCGGCCTCGCGCGCGTCGGCGGCGGCGAACAGCGGCAGCGGCGCCGCGGCCAGGCCGCGCACCCGCCAGAGCGCGTCGCGGCGCGACAGGCCGTCCCGTCCCGCCGGTGGAGGGTGGGGGGATGACGGCTGGCGGGACGGGCCGCTAGTGATCCGCCCGAACGCATCGGCATCGGCCAGCTTCTCTATCGCGGCCGGCGCCACCCCGCTCCTGAACCAGAGGTCTTCCGGCGAGGCGAACGGCGTGCCGCCGCGCGCCGCGACGATCTTCGCCCCATCCACGTTGGAGAGGCCGCGCACCATGCGCAGCCCCAGCCGCACGGCGAACCGCTCCTCCCCGGCACGGGCAGGGGGGCCATCGGCGGGACATGGGCGGCGGGTGACGGCACGCGGTGTCGTTCCATCCGGCCGCAGCCCCCCTCCACCGGCTGTGCCGGTCCCCCTGCCCGTGCCGGGGAGGAACGGTTCGTCGAGGCTCTCCAGCGTGCAGTCCCACCGGCTGGCGTTCACGTCCACCGGCCGCACCTCCACGCCGTGGTCGCGCGCATCGCGGACGATCTGGGCGGGGGCGTAGAAGCCCATCGGCTGGGCGTTGAGCAGGGCGGCGCAGAAGATGTCCGGATGGTGGCACTTCATCCACGACGAGGCGTAGGCGATCTTGGCGAAGCTGGCGGCGTGGCTCTCCGGAAAGCCGTAGCTGCCGAAACCCTCGATCTGCTTGAACGTGCGCTCGGCGAAATCGCGCTCATAGCCGTTGCGGATCATGCCGCCGATCATCTTGTCGGCAAATTCGCCGACGCCGCCGGTGAACTTGAACGTCGCCATCGATCGGCGCAGCTGATCCGCCTCGGCCGGGGTGAAGCCGGCGCCGACGATCGCCACCTTCATCGCCTGTTCCTGGAACAGCGGCACGCCGTAGGTCTTCTTCAGCACCGCTTCCAGCTCCGGCTTCGGATATTCGGCCTTTTCCTTGCCCTCCCGCCGGCGCAGATAGGGGTGGACCATGTCGCCCTGGATCGGCCCCGGCCGCACGATCGCCACCTGGATGACGAGATCGTAGAACTTCCTGGGCTTCAGCCGCGGCAGCATGCTCATCTGCGCGCGGCTCTCGATCTGGAAGGTGCCGAGCGTGTCGGCCCGCTGGATCATCTCGAACGTCCTGGGGCAGTCCGTCTGCATCTCGGCCGAGGCGAGATCGAGGCGCAGGCCCTTGTGCGCCGCCAGCAGATCGAAGGCGCGGCGCATGCAGCCGAGCATGCCGAGGCCGAGGATATCGACCTTCATGAAGCCCAGTTCCTCGATATCCTCCTTCTCCCACTCGATCACGCGGCGATCGGCCATGGCGGCGGGCTCGATCGGCACGAGATCGTCGAGCCGCTCGCGCGTCAGCACGAAGCCGCCCGGATGCTGCGAGAGGTGGCGCGGCGTGCCGATCAGCTGGCGGGCGAGATCGAGCGTGAGGGCGAGGCGCGGATCGGCGGCGTTGAGGTTCAGCTGCGCGACGTGCCTGTCTCCCACGCCCTCGGTGGACCAGCCCCACACCTGGCCGGCGAGCGCGCCGGTCATGTCCTCCGGCAGGCCCAGCGCCTTGCCCACCTCGCGCACCGATCCGCGCGCGCGGAAGCGGCTGACGACGGCGGTCAGCGCGGCGTGGCGGTGGCCGTAGGTCTCGTAGATCCACTGGATCACCTCCTCGCGCCGCTCATGCTCGAAATCTACGTCGATGTCGGGCGGCTCCTTGCGCTCGCCGGAAATGAACCGCTCGAACAGCAGCTCGTGCCGCACCGGATCGATCGAGGTGATGCCGAGCACGAAGCAGATCATCGAATTGGCCGCGGAGCCGCGCCCCTGGCACAGGATGCCCTGGCTGCGGGCGAACTGGACGATCGAGTTGACGGTGAGGAAATAGGGCGCGTAGCCGAGCCGGGCGACCAGTTGCAGCTCATGTTCCAGCAGCCCGGCATAGCGCGACGGCGCATCGGGGAACTTCAGCGCCAGCGCATCGCGGGTCAGCTGCTCCAGCGCGGCCTGCGGCGTGCGACCGCTCATCACCAGCTCGTCGGGATAGCGATAGTCCAGCTCGGTCAGCGCGAAGGTGCAGCGCTCGACGATGGCCTCCGTGGCGGCGATCGCATCCGGGTGGAGGGCGAAGCGGCGGGCCATCTCGTCCGGCCCCTTCAGGTGGCGGTCGGCGTGGCGCTCGCGGCGGAAGCCGAGATCGTCGATCGTGCACCCGTGGCGGATGGCGGTGACGACGTCCTGCAGCATCCGCCGGTCCGGCGTGTGGTGGAGCACGTCGCCGGTGGCGAGCGGGCGCACGCCGAACCGGCGCGCCATGCCGGCGAGCTCGTGCAGCCGCAGCGCATCGCCGGGGCGGCGGCGGTGGGTGAGGCAGAGATGGGCGGCATCGCCGAAGATGTCGGCCAGCTGGGCCAGCGCGATCTCCGTCCCGCGGTCCGCCAGATCGGGCACCAGCGCGGCGACGAGGCCGCCGGCATGGGCCGCGACATCCTCCCAGTGCAGGAAGCAGCGGCCCTTCTCGCCCTTCTGCGCATTGGCGCGGCCCTTGCCGATCGTGAGCAGGCGGGTGAGGTGGCGCCAACCGGCGCGATCCTGCGGCCAGACCAGCAGCGACGATGCGCTCCGGCAGTCGCCCGGCGGGTGGCTCTCCGGGCAGGCGCAGGCGAGATCGAGCCGGCAGCCGGCCACCATCCGCATCCCCGTCGCCCGCGCCGCCACCATGCCGCGCACCAGCCCCGCCACCGAATTGCGATCGACCAGCCCGAGCGCCGGCAGGCCGAGCAGCGCGGCGGCGGCGAACAGCTCGTCGCACGAAGAGACGCCGCGCAGGAAGCTGAAGTGCGTCGTCACCTGGAGTTCGGAATAGGCCATGGCAGGTGCAGGCTCAGTCGGCCGGAGGGGCGATGCCGAGCCATCGAGCGGCGGCATGCAGCCGCCTGTCGCTGGTCCACAGCGAGGCCCCCGGCGTGAGCCGGACCGAGGCGAGCAGGTGCGCATCGACATAGCCGATGCCAAGGCCGTGCAGCGGCGCGGCTTCGATCAACACCTGCACCTCGCCCTCGCCGGCCTGCACCGCGCGCGGCAGCGCGTGGAGATCGGCCAGCGTCTCGCGGCGGCGGCGCAGGCTGCCGAGCGCGATCTCGCCGATCACGATCACCTGCCGCCGCCTCAGCCGGGCGGCGGGCAGCGGATCGCCGGCGCGCAGATGATCGATCCAGATCGACGTGTCGGCCAGGATCATAAGACGGCGGAACGGCGCCGCGGCGGTGCCGCGAGATCGGGTTCGCTGCCGCCGAGCAGGGCCAGCCTGCGCGCGGCCTCGCGTTCGATCAGCGCCTTCAGCGCCTAGCGGACGATGGCCGACTTCTCGCGCAGCCCGGTATAGTCCGCCGCCAGCGCAAGCTGATCGTCGTCGAGCACGATCGTGGTCCGCATGATGTACCTCCTCGCAAGGCACGGAATATAGCATCGTCTGGTGCGCCGATCGGTGCCTCACCCGAACACGCCGTGCAGGTGCCAGCTGAGGTCGCCGGTGCGGGGATCGAGGCCGTCGCCGCGGCGGAACAGCCAGAAGCGGGCGCCGGCCTCGTCCTCCACCTGATAATAATCGCGCACCGCGTCCGCCTCGCCGCTGCGGCGCCACCACTCGCCGTGGATCCGCTCCGGCCCGTCGCCGCGGGTGACGAGATACGGCCGGCCGCGCCAGACGAAGCGGCGGGGCGGGTGATCGGGTATCTCGAAGATCACATGATCCACCTGCTCGGGCGGGGACAGCAGCCGCGCCGGGCGCGGCCAGCGGCGCGGCCACTCCGCCACCTCGGCGAGCGGCGGGGCGGGGCGGACGCCGCGCTCCGGCACGTCGCTCTCCACCGCGCCCACGCGGTAGAGGTTGCGCGCGCCGATACGGCCGGCCAGCCGATCGATCAGCGGCGCGAGATCGGGCGCGGGCGGATCGCCGCCCCAGCCGTGCGGCCCGCCGGCCGCGCCGAGGCCGCCGTCGATCGCCTCCGCCGCCAGCGGCTCGGACCGGGTGGCGACCAGGCGGATGCCCTCGATGCCGAAGCCGGGCTCGATCGTCTCGATCCGCATCGCCAGCAGCCGCAGCAGGTGGCCGCCGTCGCGCGTCGCCCGGGCGGTGCCGCAGCGGACACGCTGCTCGGCCCCATCCACCCGCAGGCAGGCGAGCAGCAGCGCCCGCGCGCCCAGGCCGCGCAGGCCGAGCTCGCGCACCAGCATCGTCATCGCATCGGCCAAGGCGGTGGCGATCGCCTCGGCGGTGGCGATCGGCTCGACGAAGCGCAGCGTGGCGGATGGCGGCTGGAACGGCGCGATCGCCTCGATCGGCTCGCCTTGCCGGCCGATCGCTTGATCGATCCGGGCGATCAGGCTGGTGCCGAAGCGCCGGCCGATCGGCCCGCGCGGGCTGGCCAAGAGATCGCCGACCGTCTCGATGCCCAGCCGGCGGGCGGCGTCGATCTGGTTCTGCTCCAGCCGCAGCGCGGCCGGCGGCAGCTGGGCGATCGCCGCCGCCTCGCCGCCGCTCGGGCAGATCGCCAGCGGCTCGCGTCCGTAGCGGGCGAGCGCGTGGGCGGCGCCCGCCGTGCCGGCCACGGCGATGCGCGCGGTGAAGCCGGCACGCGCGCAGGTGCGCAGCATCCGCGCGGCCACCGCCCGCTCGCCGCCGAACAGGTGGGAGACGCCGGTCAGATCCAGCCACAGCCCGTCCAGCCCGGCCGACACGGCGGCCGTCGGCGTCCAGCGGCGGGCGGCGAACAGGGCCAGCCGCTCCAGGATCGCCGAGTCGGCCGCCGGCGCCGCATCGCGCACGTCCAGCCCCGGCACCAGCGCGCGCGCCTGCGTCAGCGGCATGCCGGGCAGCAGGCCGAGCGCGCGGGCGGCGGGGCAGGCGGCGGCCACGACTATGCGCGGGCCGACCGGATGGGCGGTGACGAGCGGCGCCGTTCCGGATGCTTCGCCGAGGGGAACGGGCAGCTGGCCGCCGCCGGCGCCCCCATCGTCCGGCCGCATCGCCCTGAAAGGCTGGATCGCAAACGGCTGGCTGGCCAGCGACGGACCCTTGAACGATCCGTGGTGGATCGGCTTGCCGCCGGCGGGCCCGCTGCGAAAAGCCCCGTTCTTGAAGGGGTTCTCCGCCGCCTCGCTGCGGCGGCCGAGCTCGCGCACCGGCGGGCGCTGGTGCAGCGGCAGCCGCTCGATCTCGCACTGGGTGGCGGCGCGCTGGGCGGCCTTGCGGCGGCGGAAGGCCGCCCACGCGGCCTCCGGCGACGAGTCCTCCTCCGCATCCCGCGCCCATCGCGCGCCCGGCCGCCAGCCGCCGCGCGGCGCCGAGCAGGCGGTGGCATCATCCTGCGGATCGGCGACGGGCGGTTCTTCGCGGATGCGGGCGGGCGGATGCGGAGCGGACGGCCGGATCGCATCCGCCGTCTCAGGCCGCGCGGCGGCGTCGGCGCGGCGCAGGCGATCGGTCGCGAGATTCGGTAGGTAGAGCGAGGCGACCCTCGGCATCGCATCCTCCCAGGATACAGGAAAAAGGCTCGCCGCCACGCTGGCGGACGAGATCGACATGCCAGCGCGGCCGCCCCACGCCCGGCACCGGCAACGGCTCGGACGGGGCGCAGGCGATGCGCCAGCGGGTGGTGGCGGCGGAGGGCTCGGTCAGCGGATCGGCGTCGGCGGCAGACGATCGGGGCCGCCAGCGGCGCAGCAGCAGGGCGATGGTGCCGCCCTCCTCGGCGGCGAGCTGGAGGCGACGGGTGGCCGTCATGCCGATGCGGCCGACCTCGCCGATCACGGCGCACAGGCCGCCGTGGCGCAGGCCTTCCTCCATCACCGCCAATATGTCCGGATCGCGGCCCGCCTCGGCGTGGATCAGCCGGTTGGGGCCGAGCCCGGCCTGGGCCAGGCCGGGCGCGAACAGATCGCGCCGGCCGAACGCCCAGAGCATGTTCGCCCGCGCGCCGCCGGCGCGGGCGGCGATGCCGGCCACGAACAGGGTAGCGGCGGCATCGTCGGCGATGGCGCAGGTGGCGCCGGCAATCTCGTGCAGCCCGCCGGTCGCGAGGCCGCCATCGGCCAGCCGCGCGTCCAGCGTCTCCAGCCCGAACGGCAGCACCGCCCGCGCGGCGCCGGAGGCGGTGGCGCCGATGGCGCGCACCTCCTCCCGCAGGGCGGAGAGGCGTTCGGCGCGGGCGGACGGATACGCGGACATGATGGACTCGACGACTCTTGTGTTCCCTTTATGTTCCCAGCATGGGCGTGCCGCGTCAAGCGGAACGGAAGAGGCGCCGTGCCATATCCTGCCAGCAGGCGGGAATGGCACGCGCCTCACGGCGACTGCGGTGGAAGGCCTGCGCGGCGACGTTCTATCCCGCCGTGCCGGGCATCGGCGGCTCCACCCCGGACACCTTGCCCTCGGGCACGTCGTCCAGCCCGCGGCCGACATGGCTGCGGCTGCGGCTGTAGCCGAAATAGACGAGCAGGCCGATGCCGCCCCACACCGGCAGCACCAGGATGGCGAGCAGCGGCAGCGAGAAATAGAGCGCCACGCAGCCGACGATCGCCAGCGGCGCGATGATCCACACCGCCGGCGTGCGGAACGGGCGGACGCGGCCCGGATCGGTCCGCCGCAGCACCATCACCGATATCGCCACCATCAGGAAGGCGAACAGGGTGCCCGAGTTCGAATAGTCCGCCAGTCGGCCCACCGGCAGCACGGCCGCCGCCAGCGTGGCGCCGGCGCCCGTCACCAAGGTGACGACGTGCGGCGTGCGGTAGCGCGGGTGCACGCTGGCCAGCTTCTCCGGCAGCAGGCCGTCACGCGCCATGGTGAAGAAGACGCGGGTCTGGCCGAACATCATCATCAGCACCACAGAGGGCAGCGCCAGCACGGCGGCGAGACCGACGAGGCGGCCGATCTTCTCCCACCCGATCGTGTCGAGCACGTGGACCAGCGCCTCCTTGGAGCAGACGAGCGGCTCCTCCAGCCCGCCGCGCACGATGGCGGCGCAGCGCCCGGCCATCTCGGCCGATCCCGGCGCCAGCACGCCGCCGTCCGCGCCGACCACCGGCTGCGCGCCGATCGCGCCGATCGCGCCGGAGGCGACGAGCAGGTAGAACAGGGTGCAGATGAACAGGCTGCCGATCAGGCCGATCGGCACGTTGCGCTGCGGGTTCTTGGTCTCCTCGGCCGCGGTTGAAACGGCATCGAAGCCCACATAGGCGAAGAAGATCGAGGCGGCGGCGCCGAACATGCCGGAGGCGCCGGTGGGCGAGAAGGGCGTGAAATTCTCCGCGTTCAGCACCGGCAGGGTCAGCGCCACGAACAGGGTGAGGGCGGTGATCTTGATCGCCACCAGCACCGCGTTCACCCGCGCGCTCTCGGTCGTGCCCACGATCAGGAGCCACGTGACCAGCACCGAGATGACGACGGCCGGCAGGTTGAAATAACCGCCCGTCTCGATCGCGGCCTGCAGATCGGCCGAGGGCGCGGCGCCGAAGGCGAGCTGCACATGCGCCATCAGCGCATCGCCGTTGCTGAGCAGATGGGGAAAGCCGATCCCCAGCCCGCGCAGCAGGCCGACGGCGTGGTTGGACCAGCCGACCGCGACGGCGCTGGCGCCCACCGCATATTCCAGGATCAGCGCCCAGCCGACCATCCAGGCGAGCAGCTCGCCCACCACGGCGTAGGTGTAGGTGTAGGCGGAGCCGGAGACCGGCACCATGGAGGCGAGCTCCGAATAGCAGAGCGCCGCCACCGCGCAGACGAAGCCGGCGATGACGAAGCTGACGAGCATGCCCGGCCCCGCCTTCTGCGCCGCTTCCGACGTCAGCACGAAGATGCCGGTGCCGATGACCGCGCCCACGCCGAGCATGGTCAGCTGGAACGCGCCGAGCGTGCGGTGCAGGCCCTTGCGCTGGGCGGTGAGGAGAATGGCGTCGAGTGATTTCACGCGACCGAATATCATGCGGTGTCCCCCGACAGGCGGGCTGGAACACGGCCCGCTTCAATCGGCCGAGCCTAATCGGATATGGGACGGGCGCAAGCCTGCGCGGTTAGCGGCAGCGCGGGAACGGACATCGGCCGGGGCCGCGTCCCGCCCTCAGCGCGGCAGCATCGCGCCCAGCTGCCGCCCGCCGAAGATGTGGACGTGCAGGTGCGGCACCTCCTGATGGCCGTGCCCGCCGATATTGGCGAGCAGGCGATAGCCGGGCTCCACCAGCCCCGCCTCGCGCGCGACATGGCCAACCGCGCGGACGAAGCCGGCGATCTCGGCATCGTCCGCCTTTGCGGCGAAGTCGTCCCACGAGACGTAGCGGCCCTTGGGAATCACCAGCAGGTGGGTCGGCGCCTGCGGGGCGATGTCGTGGAAGGCGAGGGCGAACGCGTCCTCATACACGCGGGTGGAGGGGATCTCGCCGCGCAGGATGCGGGCGAAGATGTTGGTGTCGTCATAGGGCAGGGTGGCGTCGATCGGCATGGCGGGCCTCCGGCGGTAGATGGAACGGGGTCAGGGCGTGCGGCCGGCCTTCTCGGCGATGCCCGATATGCCTTCGCGGCGATCGAGCTCGGCCATCACCGCGTCCAGCGGGATGCCCATCTCGGCCAGCAGCACGGCGAGGTGGAACAGCAGGTCGGCCGCCTCGCCGATCATTTCCCGTTTGTCGCCGCGCATGGCCGCGATCACCGTCTCCACCGCTTCCTCGCCCAGCTTCTGGGCGATCTTGGCGCGGCCCTTGCCGAACAGCCGGGCGACGTAGGAGTGTTCGGGATCGGCCCCGCGCCGGCGCGCGATCGTCGCTTCCAGGGTTCTCAGCGTCTCGGTCATGCCGGCGTTAGAGAGCGGCGGCGGCCACGGGTCAAGCGCCCGGGCCGTGCGCCATGGGGCTCGGCGCCGCGGCGGCGCCGCGCACGGGCAGGCCGGCCGCCGCCAGCGCGGCGCGCGCCTCCGCGATGCTGTGCTGGCCGAAGTGGAAGATCGATGCCGCCAGCACCGCGCTGGCCCCGCCCTCGCGGATGCCGGCCACCAGATCGCCGAGCGTACCGACGCCGCCGCTGGCGATCACCGGCACCGTGACCGCATCCGCGATGGCGCGGGTGAGGGCGAGATCGTAGCCGCCGCGCGTGCCGTCCCGATCCATCGAGGTGACGAGCAGCTCGCCCGCGCCCAGCGCGGCGAGGTGGCGGGCGTGGGCGACGGCATCGATGCCGGTCGGCTGGCGGCCGCCATGGGTGTATATCTCCCACCGGCCCGGCGCCGTGGCGCGCGCGTCGATCGCGCCAACGACGCACTGGCTGCCGAACCGTTCGGCCAGCTCGCCGGCCAGTTCCGGCCGGGCGACGGCGGCGGAGTTGATCGCCACCTTGTCGGCGCCCGCCAGCAGCAGCGCGCGGCCGTCCTCCACCGTCCGCACGCCGCCGCCGACGGTGAGCGGCATGAAGCAGACGGCGGCGGTCCGCGCGACGACGTCCAGGATGGTGCCGCGCCCCTCGTGGCTGGCGGTGATGTCGAGGAAGCAGAGCTCGTCCGCCTCCGCGGCATCATAGACGCGGGCCTGCTGCACCGGATCGCCGGCATCGGCGAGATCGACGAAGTTCACCCCCTTCACCACCCGCCCGCCGGCGACGTCGAGGCAGGGGATGATGCGGACCCGGACGGTCATCGCCGGTGTGCCCCGGCGCCCACGCACGAGATGGCGACCCTCGCCGGAACCCCGCCGTGTGTCGAGCGAAGTCGAGACACGCCCGACGGCACTCCATCTGTCGAGCGCAGTCGAGACACGCCTGCCGCCCAGGCGATGCGCCCGGCTGCGCCCGGCCGGCCCCTCGACTGCGCTTGGGGCAGCGGAGGAAGGGGGTGCACCGCCAACGCCCGGGCAGGCGTGCGCACCGAAAGCGCCTCGGGGAAGGGAGGTGGCGTGCGCACCGCTATCGCCCGCGCGCGATGCGGATCGCGTCGGCCAGATCGAGCCGGCCGTCGTACAGCGCGCGGCCGGTGATGACGCCCTCGATCCCCTCCGAATGGTGGCGCGCCAGCTTCAATATGTCGGCGAGGTCGGCCACCCCGCCGCTGGCGATCACCGGAATGGTCGTGCGGCGGGCCAGGCGCAGCGTCGCCTCCACGTTGCAGCCCTTCAGCATCCCGTCACGCCCGACGTCGGTGAACAGCAGGGCGGCGACGCCGGCATCGACGAATCGCGCGGCGAGATCGGCGACGGCGAGGTCGGACACCTCCGCCCAGCCATGCGTCGCGACGAAGCCGTCGCGCGCGTCCACGCCCACCACGATGCGGCCGGGCAGATCGCGCGCCGCCGCCTTCACCAGATCCGGATCCTCCAGCGCGGCGGTGCCGATGACGACCCGGTCGACGCCAAGCGCCAGCCAGCGATCGATGCCGGCGCGCGTCCGGATGCCGCCGCCCACCTGCACCTTGCCGGGAAAGGCGCGGACGATCGCCTCCACGGCGTCGCCATTCACCGACTGGCCGGCAAAGGCGCCGTCGAGATCGACGACGTGGAGGTGATCGGCGCCGGCCTGCGCGAAGGCCAGCGCCTGCGCCGCCGGATCGTCGCCGTAGACGGTGGCGCGATCCATGTCGCCCTCGGCCAGACGGACGATCTGGCCGCCCTTCAGATCGATGGCGGGAAAGACGATCAGGCTCATGCGGTGATTCTCACGCGAGGCCCGCTCACGGGCGCCAATCGAGGAAGCGGCGGAGGAAGGCGAGGCCGTAGGCCTGGCTCTTTTCCGGGTGGAACTGCACGCCGACCATATTGTCCCGCGCCACCGCCGCCGTCAGCGCGCCGCCATGGTCGCTGGTGGCGGCCAGATGCGCCGGATCGGCCGGATCGAACACGTAGCTGTGCAGGAAATAGGCCTCGCCCGGCACGATCAGCGGATGGGCGGCGGCGGCGACCACGTCGTTCCAGCCCATGTGCGGCACCTTAAGCGCGGCATCGGCCGGGGCGAGCAGGCGCACCGTGCCGCCGATCCAGCCGAGCCCGGCGTGGCGGCCATGCTCCTCGCCCGCATCCGCCATCAGCTGCATGCCGACGCACACGCCGAGGAACGGGCGGGCGCGCCCGCGCACCGCCTCCTCCAGCGCGGCGACCATGCCGGGCACGGCCGAGAGCGCGCCCATGCAGTTGGCGAAGGCGCCGACGCCGGGCAGCACGATGCGGTCCGCAGCCCGCACCGCCTGCGGATCGGCGGTGACGACGACACCCTCCGCGCCGGCCGCCCGCAGCGCATTCTCGACCGATCGAAGGTTGCCCGCCCCGTAATCGACGAGCGCGATCCGCTCAGGCATGGCCGCCCAGCGTCCCCTTGGTGGAGGGGATCGCATCGGCCTTGCGCGGGTCGATCTCGATCGCCGCGCGCAGCGCCCGCGCCGCCGCCTTGAAGCTGCTCTCGACGATATGGTGGTTGTTGCGGCCGTAGAGATTCTCGACGTGCAGCGTGATCCCCGCACCCTGCGCGAAAGAGTGGAACCAGTGCTCGAACAATTCGGTGTCGAAGTCGCCCAGCTTCGCCTGGCTGAACTGCACCCGCCACACGCAGAAGGGCCGGCCGGACACGTCGATCGCCGCGCGCGTCAGGCACTCGTCCATCGGCGCATAGGCGTGGCCGAAGCGCGCGATACCGCGCCGGTCGCCGAGCGCGCGGCCGAACGCCTCGCCCAGCGCGATGGCGGAATCCTCGGTCGTGTGATGCTGGTCGATATGCAGGTCGCCGCTCGCGGTGAGATGGATGTCGATCAGCGAGTGGCGGGAAAGCTGCTCCAGCATGTGATCGAGGAAGCCGATCCCGGTCGCGATGCTGTAGCTGCCCGAACCGTCGAGATTGATCTCCACGGCGATGTCGGTCTCGTTCGTCTTGCGGTGGAGCGAGGCGGTGCGCATGGTGGCGGCTATAGCGCGGCCCGCGACAGGCGCAACGCGCTTGACCGGCCCGAACGCAGCGTTCACCTAGCGGGCATGAGCGACACCGCGCCCGACAGCCTGATTCCCTATGACGAGATCGTGCAGGAGGCGTTGCGCGCCGTCGTCGGCCGGGTGCTGGGCGAGGTGGAGCGCAATGGCGGCCTGCCGGGCCAGCACCATTTCTACATCACCTTCAAGACGACGGCGGCCGGCGTGGACATCCCGCGCCACCTGATCGAGCGCTTTCCCGACGAGATGACGATCGTCATCCAGAACCGTTTCTGGGATCTGAAGGTGACGCCGGACGGGTTCGAGGTGGGGCTGAGCTTCAACCAGGTCGCCTCCAAGCTGATCGTGCCCTTCGCCGCGGTGACGGGCTTCGTCGATCCCGCGGTCAATTTCGCGCTGCAGTTCCAGGCGCAGGGCGAGGACGACGCGCCCGAATCCGGCAGCGCCGGCAACGACGCGCCGGTGGCCGAGCCGATCGAGGACGGCTCGAACGTCGTCTCGGTCGATTTCACGCGCAAGAAATAGGCCGCGCCGCCAGCCATGCCGGCCGGCAACCTGCCCCTGTTCCTCGGCACCGCGATGCTGGCGGTCTTCGCGCTTGCGGCCGGGGGCCTCTACCTGATCCGCCGCCGCGTGGCGGATCGGCGACGCGGGGTGCTGATGATCGTGGCGGCGCTGGTGCTGCTGGGCAACGTGCTGATCCTCGCGTGGCCGGCGTGAGCGGCGGGCCGCCTGTCCGGACGACGCCAGTCCCTGGATCGGGCTTTCGGCCGTCCGCCGCCCGAAGCTCGCGGCGGCGATGCGCCGGGGGATGAGGGTGCCCGTCAGCTTGCAATCAGCCGATTAGCTTATAAAGGTTCGATCGTAAAAGGCGTGCCAGTGGGCGGAGCAAATCGGATGCACAGGTTCCTCGATGGCAGCGCCGGTAAGGACGACATACGCGCCGTATATCTGCTGCTGCTGGCCCGGCCGCCCGAGAACGACATAGTCATTCAGGAGCGCATCGGCCAGACTATAAAGCGCGTCATCACCGATATACTGGGCTCTGGTGAGCTGGGTGTGGTGATGAAGACTGCGATCGAGGGTGGTCGATCGCCTTACGAGCGCCTTGCATTTGCCGACTTCAGGACAGCGGCTAAATGGGTCGCCCGTTTTGCTCCCGCCGCCAGCGATGTCGCGGGCGCAAACTGGTGGGTGCTGCTGGACGCGCTGCTGGGTCGCGAGGAACTGGGCGACGCGATTACCGCGCTGGATCTGGCCGGACTGCGCGATACGGCCGCGTCGCAGGCGCGGGAGAGCGCGAGCCAGTTCTACGCCGAGAGGCCCCTCTTCACCTTCGATGCCGACTGGTATCTCCGCGTCAACGAGAAGGCGCGGCTCGCCCTTTCCAGCGGCATGTTCCCCTCCGCCGAGGATTATTTCCTGGCCGACGGCATACGCGATGGGCAGCAGGCGCTCCCGGCTTTCCCGAACAACCGCGTCGCCTCCTACCGCAAGGTGCTGCGCCAGGGGCCGCTGACGATCGAGCATGTGCTCGCCCAGATGGAGATGGACGCGCGCGCCGGCGAACTCACCCACTGGCTGTTTTCCGCACCCTATTACGCCAAGATCCTTGACTGGAAGCGCGACGCCGAGGAGCAGGACGGCGATCGGCCGACGGAGCGGGGCTCCTACCTCGACTTCCTCCTGTACGGCGATGGCAAGGGCTATAATCCGCATCCCCTGTTCTGCCCGTTCGCATACCGCTCCTATGCCGGCGAGCGGGCGCCCGTCGGGGCGTTCGCGGACTATATAAGGCATGGCTGCTTAGCCGGGCGGCGGACGAGCGCCGTCTTCGACGACGACTATTATCTCGTGACGAACGCGGATGCCCGCTACGCGCTGCTCACCGGCACGCACGTCTCGGCCCTGCACCATTTCCTGACGAGCGGGATGAACCGCGATCTGCCCTTCTCGCCGGATTTCGACCCGGCTTTCTACCTCACCCGCCATCCCGATATCGAAACCGCGATACGCGGCGGCCACATCCCGTCCGCCAGCTACCACTTCATCTTCCACGGCCTGGCGGAAGGCTATGCGCCCAACCCCTATTTCAGCCCGCAATATTATCGCGAGCGCCAGCCGCACGCGCCGGGCGAGATGCGGGAGCTCGGCATCCGATCGGAGCTGGAGCATTTCCTGCTGATCGGCAAGGCGCGCGGCTACAAGCCCTCGCCGCCGCTCGTCAGCGGGCAGCCGGCGATGGATGCCGCCAAGGCGGTGTTCCAGCGCCGCACCCGCCGCAGCTTCAATACGCTGAGCCGCACGCCGCTGGATTTCACACCCTTCTCGGTCGATCCGGCCATCTCGCTGATCGTGCCGGTGTTCAACGAGGTGGAGTTCACCGCCCGCTTCCTGGAATGCGCCTATTTCGCCGCCGCCTTCCTGAAGCAGGCGACCGGCCTCGGCTGCGAGGTGATCGTCGTCGACAATGGCAGCGAGGACGGCACCGACCGGCTGCTCGCGCGCTGCCCCGGCCTCGTGATCGTCCGCTTCCCCGGGCCGATCGGCTTCCCGCGCGCGGTGAATGCCGGCGTCGCCCAAGCGCGTGGCAAGGTGATCGTGGTCGCGAACAACGATATCGAGTTCGCGCCGGACACGCTGGTGAAGGTGCACGGGCGGCTGGCGGCGGACGACTGGATCGGGCTGCTGGGCGGCCTCACCATCCTGCCCAACGAGACGCTGCAGGAGGCGGGCTCCTTCCTGGACCACACGGCCGGCGTGATCGGGCTCGGCCGCCACGAGGATCCGTGGAACGAATATTTCCAGGGCGTGCACGAGGCGGACTATTGCACCGGCAGCTTCATCGCCTTCCGCCGGGCGGACTATGATGCGGTGGACGGCTTCGACGAGGCGTTCTCCCCCGGCTATTATGAGGAGACGGACTTCAGCTTCCGCCTCCACGAGACGCTGGGCAAGAAGGCGGCGATCGATTCCGCCATCCAGATCAACCATTTCGAACATGCGAGCTTCGGCAAGGGTCGTCCGCCGACGACCGCCTACGCGCTGATCCGCCGCAACCAGGCCCGCTTCGCCGAGAAGCATCGCGCGGCGCTGGCGCAGCGGCCGTCTCCCCTGGCGTTGCGTGGCGGGGCGGGGGCCAAGCCGCAGACGATCGACCGCACCCGGCTGCTGGTGATCGAGGATCTGATGCCGGACAGGCGGCTCGGCTCCGGCTTCGTCCGCTCGGCCCAGCTGCTCGGCGGGCTCAGCGATGCGGGCGTCGCCTACGATCTGCTCGTGCTGAATCCAAGCTCCGTCGTCGACGATTATTCCGATCCGCTCGTCACCGTCTATCGCGGCTGGATGGCGGGCGAGGATGTCGAGACGGTGCTCTCGCGCGATGGCGGCGCCTATTCGCACATCATGGTCTGCCGGACGCACAACCTCACCCGCTTCGGCGGCCTGATCGAGCGGCTGCGCCACCAGCACGGCTTCAAGGTGATCTGCGACACGGAAGCGCTGAGCGTGCTGCGGCTGCTGGAGACGAAGCGGCAGGCCGGCCGGCCGGTGGACGCGGCCGAGCAGCAATCGGCCGTGCGGCTGGAGCTGGACGCGCCCGTGAGCGTCGCCCACTGGATCGCCGTGAGCCCCTATGAGCGCGAGCTGATCGAGGCGGCGGGCTTCGGCCCGACATCGATGATCTGCCACCGCTTCGATCGCGCGCCGGCCGGTACGCCGCGCCCGTTCGACGAGCGGCGGCGCGTGCTGGCGGTGGGCGCCATCCACGAGGCCGGCGCGCCCAACCATGACGGGCTGCTGTGGTTCATGGACCGCATCTACGGCGAGTGTCGCGAGGCGATGGCCGGGCTCACCCTCACGATCGTCGGCTACTGGCATCCCGAGGTGCGCGAGAGCTTCGAGGCACGCTATACGGATGCCGCGATCGAGTTTGCCGGCGTGGTGTCCGAAGCGCGGCTGGCCGAGCTCTATGCCGAGACCCGGATCGCGATCGCGCCGACGCGCTTCGCGGCGGGCGTCGCCTCCAAGGTGCTGGAGCCGATGATGCTCGGCGTTCCGGTGGTGATGACCGATCTGCTGGAGGAGCAGATCGTCGGCAGCCAGGCGGTCGGGACGAGCGGGCTGGCGGTGGCGCGGCGGGATGACGGCGGCCGGTCGTTCGCCGACTGGATGTGCGCGCTCGCCACCGATGCCGGCACGTGGGAGCGCGTCCGCGAGGCGCAATATGCCGCCGCCGCGCCGCTGGGCGGGGCAAAGGCCTTCGATGACGGCATCCGCCACCTGATCCTCTCTGCCGGCCTGGCGCCCGCCGGGCGCCGCGCGAAGGCCGCCCCGCGACGGACGCTGGCGGACGCGATCGAGTAGCTCCCGCCTTCGGGGTCGTCGCCGGGCACAGCCGCGACGACCCGCCCGCCACGCCTATTTGCGCGTGCGCAGGGCGGCGGCCTCGCTGCGGATATACTGGCGCAGGTGGAGCATCTCGGCGTCGGTCAGCTCCTCGAAACGGGGCATGCCGTTCGGCACCAGCGCGCCGCCGCGCACCACCGCGTTGAACGCCTCGGCGTCGGTCGGCACCGGCGACTGGCGGAGATCGGGCGCGATGCCGGCGGCGATCGCGTAGACGCCGTGGCACACGGCGCAGCGCCGGCCATATATCTCTATGCCGGCATCGGCCGACGCCTTGTCCGCCTTGTAGGTCGGATCGTCGGAGGCGGTGATGACGGCCTTCTCGGCCTTCGGCAGCACGCCCTTGCCGCCGATCGCGAAGGTGAGCACGCGGCGCGCCTGGGTGCGATAGTCGATGCCGTATCGCTCGATCAGCGGGCCGAAGGCGGCGCCGCTGGTGCCCATGCCTGTCAGCACGGTGACATATTGGCGGCCGCCGGCGCGGTAGGTAATCGGCGGCGCGGTGACGGGCGCCTGCGCCGCGAACGACCATAGCCGCTTGCCGCTGCCCGCCTCATAGGCATTGAACGCGCCGTCTATCTGTCCCTGGAAGACGAGGTTGCCCGCGCTCGCCATGATGCCGCCGTTCCAGAAGCCCGGCGTCGGCACCTTCCACGCCTGCTTCTGCGTCACCGGGTTCCACGCGATCAGGGCGCTCGTGGCGTTCAGCGGGCCCGCATCCTTCACCACGAAATTGGGGTTGGCGGCGCCATCCACCGCGCTGCCGGGCGTGCGCTTCCACGTCGGCTGGGTGATGCCGTCGTCATTGTAGCTCGTCGCCATCTCGATCGCGGGGATGTAGACGAGGCCCGCCTTCGGGCTGAAGGCCATCGGCAGCCAGGTATGCGCGCCGACCGGGCCGGGCCACATCGTGAAGGTGGTGCCCTTGGGATAGCGCGACGCCGGATTCTCCACCGGCCGGCCGGTGGCGAGATCGATCTTCGAGGCCCACGTCACCTTCACGAACGGCTCGGCCGAGATCAGCTTTCCGTTGGTCCGGTCGATCACGTAGAAGAAGCCGTTCTTCGGCGCCGTCATCAGCACCTGCCGCCGGGCGCCGCCGATCGTCAGATCGGCCAGCTCCATGTCCATCGCGGCATTATAGTCCCACGTCTCGCCGGGGTTGGTCTGGTAGTGCCACTTGTACGCGCCGGTCCTGGCATCCAGCGCCACGATCGAGGAGAGGAACAGGTTGTCGCCCTGGTCGAGGCTGCGGACCTTGCGGTTCCACGGCGCGCCGTTGCCCACGCCGATCAGGATGGTGTCGGTGCCGGCATCGTAGGTCATCGCGTTCCACACGGTGCCGCCGCCGCCATATTTCCACCACTCGCCCGCCCAGGTCTTGGCCGCCATTTCCATCGCCTTGTTCTCGAACCCGTCGGCCGGGTTGCCGGGCACGGTGTGGAAGCGCCACAGCAGCTTGCCCGTCTCGGCATCGTAGGTGGAGACGTAGCCGCGGATCGAGCCCACGTCGGCGCCGCCATGGCCGATGATCACCTTGCCGTCGAACACGCGCGGCGGGCCGGAGATGAAGCGGACGTCGTCCTTGTCCACCGTCATCGTGCTCCACACCGGCTTGCCGGTCTTCGCGTCGATGGCGATCAGCCGGCCGTCATGCGCGCCGGTGTAGATCTTGCCGTTCCAGTAGGCGATGCCGCGGCTGCCCCAACCCTGCCGAAGCTTGTGCCCGGCGGCTTCCGGCGCCTTGGGATCGTAGGTCCACAATTCGCGGCCAGTCGCGGCGTCCACCGCCTGCACCACGCTGTAGCCGCGGGCGAAATAGAGCGTGCCGTCCACCGCCAGCGGCGCCGTCACGGAATTGCCGAACGGCAGATCGAGCGACCAGGCGAGGCCGAGCTGGCTCACGTTGCGATCGTTGATGTCGGCCAGCGGGCTGTAATGCTGTTCGCCGAAGGTGCGGCCGAAGGCGGCCCAATCGTCGCCGCCGCTGGCATCGGCCAGGCGGGCGGCGTCTTTCGATGCCTGCGGTCGGGGCGTCGCCGCCGACTGGAGCGCGGCGGCCGCCAGCGCGGTGATCGCGGCGGCGGCGGTGAAACGCAGGGTACGACCCATCGGGCATCCTCTTCGGTCCGTGCGGCGCGATCGCCCTGCGCCGGGCATCACCCCTCGCTTGGCGCGGCCGCCCGCGCACCTGCGTAAAACGACAGCTAAGCGTCGCGCCCCGCCACGCCGAAAGAGGAGTGCGGGATCATCATGCGAGGAGTGCCGGAGATGTCGATTGCGAGCCTGGGGCCGATCATGCAGCTCGCCTTCGTGCCGGAGGATATCGAGGCGGCGATCGCCCACTGGCTGTCGCTGGGCGCCGGCCCGTTCTTCCGCCTGCGCCACATCGCCTACAAGCGCGCGACCCATCGCGGCGCGGAGACGAACATCGATTTCTCGATGGCGGTCGGTTACTGGGGCGACATGCAGATCGAGCTGATCGACCAGCATAACGACGCCCCCTCGATCTACCGCGACTGGCTGGACGCGGGCCGTACCGGGCTGCACCATGTCTGCATCGAGGTGGACGACATCGCGGCGGCGCGGCGCGAGGCGCAGGCCGCCAACGCCGAGATCCTGCAGGATATCGTGCTGGAGGGAGTGGAGGCGATCTACGTCGATCCCGGCCAGGGCGCGCCGCTGATCGAGCTGATCGAGGGAGCGGGCCTGAAGCCCGTGTTCGCGATGATGCGCGATGCCGCGCGGGATTGGGACGGCAGCGATCCGGTGCGCGAACTGGGCTGAGGCCACGCCAGGCCGGGTCACGGCAGAGCGGCCGTGCTTGACTCGCCGGTGCGCGCGCATATCTCGCTGGGCCGAACTTCAGCGAGACCGTGATGACCGCCACCCATTCGACCCGCATGCTCATCCTCGGCTCCGGGCCGGCCGGTCTCTCCGCCGCCATCTACGGCGCGCGCGCCGGCATGGCGCCGATCGTGGTGCAGGGCATCCAGCCCGGCGGCCAGCTGATGACCACCACCGACGTGGAGAATTATCCCGGCTTCCGCGACGTGATCCAGGGCCCGTGGCTGATGGAGCAGATGCAGGCGCAGGCCGAGCATGTCGGCGCCAAGATGATGTGGGATATGATCGTCGACGTCGATCTCAGCCAGCGCCCGTTCCGCCTCACCGGTGACGGCGGCGACGTCTATGTCTGCGACACGCTGGTGATCGCCACCGGCGCGCAGGCGAGATGGCTGGGGCTGGAGAGCGAGACGCGGCTGCGCGGGCAGGGCGTATCCGCCTGCGCGACGTGCGACGGCTTCTTCTTCCGCGGCAAGAAGGTGGCGGTGATCGGCGGCGGCAACACCGCCGTGGAGGAGGCGCTGTACCTGACCAACCACACGCACGACGTGACGCTGATCCACCGCCGCGACAGCTTCCGCGCCGAGAAGATCCTGCAGGAGCGGCTGTTCAAGCATCACGGCATCAAGGTGCTGTGGAACAAGGAGGTGGCGGAGTTCATCGGGGGGGAGGGCAATGCCGGCCTGGTCGCATTGGACCTGCGCGACACCAAGACCGGCGAGATCAGCCGGCTCGACGTGGACGGCGGCTTCGTGGCGATCGGCCACCACCCCTCCACCGAACTATTCGTCGGCAAGCTCGACCATGACGATGACGGCTATCTGCGGGTGAAGCCGGGCACGTCGCTCACCAACATCCCCGGCGTGTTCGCCTGCGGCGACGTGGCCGACAAGGTCTATCGTCAGGCGATAACCGCCGCCGGCACCGGCTGCATGGCCGCGCTGGACGCCGAGCGCTTCCTGGCGGAGGTGGACTTCGAGGAGGGCGTGGCCGCCTGAACCCTCGCCACGACGAGGACTGAATCCATGTCTTGCGCGGCGAACGGCACCCGAGCGCGGGAGAGACATGGATGTCAGCCTGCCCCGGCACGACGTTTTAGGGCGCGCGTGCCGACGCGCGCCCGGCCGAGCCTCAGTCGATCTGGCCGATGCCCTCGCAGCTGAGATCGAACGCCGCCAGCCCGGCGTCGAGATAGCCGGCCAGCATCGGCATATCGAGCAGCTGGTCGATCGGGTCTTCCGCGTCGGCGTCGTTCGCCTCCTCCAGCGCGTCTTCCCACTCGCTGGCGTCGTAGGTGCCACGGCCGACCCAGGCGAGAGCCAGGATCTCGGCGATCTGATCGTCGGCCAGATCATCCAGCGCGGCCATCATCTCGGCCTCAATCGATTCGTTCGCCTCATCCTCCAGCACGGCCATGCCGTCGTCGGAGTCGGTGGGATCGGCCTCCTCGTCGGTCTCGATGGCCGGCACCTGGGCCTCCAGCTCGCGGGCCCGGACGATCAGGCGACACACCGTCTCAAGCGAAACCGAAAGCTCCATCGCACCACTCCTCGCACAGCAGGTTCGAGCCGGGAACGAGAGGAGGGGCGCGCGGTTCCGCTGCCGCCGCGATCGTGGCTCAGGCGGCGAGCGACTTCAGCGGGATCGCCGGATCGGCCAGGCTCGCCGGCGGCGGGGCGAGGCCGCCGAGCACCAGCGCACGGCCCTGCACATAATCCTTGGTGGCGTTCACGCAATCGAGCGCGATCACCTTGCCCTCGCGCAGATACACCACGGAGAAGCTGCGCGACGCCGGCTCGCCACGCACGATCGCCGCATCGAAGCCGGTGGATAGGCCCACCGTCTGCAGGCGCAGATCATATTGGTTGGACCAGAACCACGGCACCGCATGATAGGGGTCGGCCGCGCCCATGATCGTCTTGGCGACCAGCGTCGCCTGATCGTTGGCGTTCTGCACCGATTCCAGCCGGATGGTGGCGCCACGCGCGAAATCATTGGCGTGGGCGGCGCAATCGCCGATGGCGAAGATGTCGGGCAGGCTGGTGCGGCACTGCGCATCCACCAGCACGCCGTTGCCGCCCTCGGCGCCGGCCTCCAGCAGCGGCTCGACGGCGGGGACGATGCCGATGCCGACGATCACCATCTCGGCCGGCAGCACCTCGCCGTCGCTCATGTGCACGCCGGTGACGCGGGCGGGCTCGTCCTCGCCGACGGACTGGAAGCCGACGAGGCCGTCCACCTTGGCGCCCAGCCGCACGTCCACGCCGTGGGCGCGATGCTCCGCCTCGTAGAAGCGCGACAGCGGCTCGCCGGCGACGCGCGCGAGCACCCGGTCGAGCGCCTCCAGCACCGTGACCGTCTTGCCGAACTTGGTGAGGACGGCGGCCGCCTCCAGCCCGATATAGCCGCCGCCGATCACCACGACGTTGGTCACGCCGTCCAGCTCCCCCATCATCCGGTCGACGTCGGCGCGGGTGCGCACGCCGTGCACGCCGACGAGATCGTGGCCGGGGCAGGAGAGGCGGCGCGGGCTGCCGCCGGTCGCCCAGATCAGCGTGCCGTAGCCGATCGACGAACCGTCGGCCAGGACGACGGCGTGCGCGGCCGGATCGACCGAGACGACGCGGCGATCCAGCAGCAGCGCCACCTCCCGCTCCGCCCAGAAGGTGGCCGGGCGGATCAGGATGCGCTCGAACGTCTTCTCGCCCGACAGATATTCCTTGGAGAGCGGCGGGCGTTCGTAGGGCGGTTCCGGCTCATCGCCGAGCAGCGCGATCGTGCCGGCGAACTTCTGCTGCCGCAGCATCAGTGCCGCCTGTGCGCCGCCATGTCCGGCGCCCACGATCAAGACGTCGTACCGCTCCACCATCATCTCCCCGAGCTTATCGATTCCTTCGCGGCTCTATCGCGTCGCGCCGCCGGACGCCAGTTGACCCTGGCGTGAGCCGTGCCTATAGGCGCCGCACCGCGATGGCATCGCCGATCGGGGCGGAGTAGCTCAGCTGGTTAGAGCAGCGGAATCATAATCCGCGTGTCGGGGGTTCAAGTCCCTCCTCCGCTACCATCCCATGCACGAAGAGGTTTCGCGACAACAGTTCAGGCGGCGCAGGGTCGGCGCGGTCGCCGCCTCGCGACGGGCGATCGCGCGTCGTCTCCCTCAGCCGGCGTTGATGACGCCGCACGCGATACGGCCGCCGCTGTTGCCGCTGGGATCGGTGGTGTAATCGTCGGCGGCGGCGTGGATCACGATCGCGGCGCCGTCGGCATCGATCAGCGGCGTGGCGCCGCCGGTGAGGGTGCCCGGCAGGGTCGCCTCCAGCCGGCCCGTTCCGTCCGCCCCGGCGATCAGGTTCGGCACGTCGCCCATGTGCGGGCCGCCCGGCGCATCCTTGCCGTGCTTCATGTTCGTCGGGTTCCAGTGCGGCCCGGCGCTGGTGAAGCCCGGTGCCTCGCACCGGCCGACGGTGTGGATGTGCAGGCCGTGCGCGCCGGGGGTGAGGCCCTTGCCCTCCACGACGAGGCGCACGCCATCCTTCACCGGCGTGAACGTGGCGGTGCCCATCACCATGCCGGCCTCGTTCGTCAGGGTGGCGCTGGCGGGCGGGGCGGCCATCGCCGTGCTGCCGGCGGATCGCATGCCCTTGCCGTCCATCGAGCAGGCGGCGAGGGCGACGGTAGTGCCGAGCAGGCAGAGGGTGAGGGTGCGGCGCATGGTCAGTGTCTCCCGATGATGGACGCCAACGCGGCAGCCCGGCGCGGGTTGCCGCCAGCCTTGTGCCGCGTCGTTAATGCAAACTCAAACACAGGCGTGGATAAGCCGGGCGACCAGCAGGCATAGCGGCACGGCCGCCACGGGGGAATCATGGTTGCAGTTTCGGACCCGCACGTCGTCGTGATCGGCCTCGGCTATGTCGGGCTGCCGCTGGCGGTGGCTCTGGCCGAGAGCTTCAAGACGACCGGCTTCGACATCGATCGCAGCCGCATCGACCAGCTGCGCCGGGGCGAGGACCGCACGCGCGAGATCGATGCCGAGCGAATGAAGGCATCCCCGCTGCTGCTGACGAGCCGCGCGGCCGATGCGACCGGCGCCGACGTCTACATCGTCACCGTGCCGACGCCGGTGGATGCGCAGAACCAGCCCGATCTCGGCCCGCTGATGCGCGGCACCCGCACCGTGGGCTCGCTGATCCGGCCGGGGCGGGAGACGCTGGTGATCTACGAGAGCACCGTCTATCCCGGCGTGACGGAGGATCTGTGCGGCGCGGAGCTGGAGCGCGTCTCCGGCTGCAAGCGCGGCGTGGACTTCTTCCTCGGCTACAGCCCCGAGCGGATCAATCCGGGCGACCGCGAGCACACGATCGACCGCATCGTGAAGGTGGTGGCCGGCGAGACGCCCGAGATCACCGATCGCATCGCCGCCATCTACGATCGGGTAACGACCGCCGGCACCTTCCGCGCGGCATCGATCAGGGCGGCGGAGGCGGCCAAGGTGATCGAGAACGCCCAGCGCGACATCAACATCGCCTTCATGAACGAGATCACGCAGATCTTCGCCGGCCTCGGCATCTCCATCTGGGACGTGCTGGATGCGGCCGGCACCAAGTGGAACTTCCTGAAATTCCACCCCGGCCTGGTCGGCGGCCACTGCATCGGCGTGGACCCCTATTATCTCTCGTATCGCGCGCAGCAGATCGGCCACGATCCGCAGGTGATCCTCTCCGGCCGCTCGATCAACGACGAGATGGGCGGCTGGGTGGCCGATCAGCTGCATGCCCGGCGCGGGCACAAGGCCGGATCGGTGCTGGTGCTGGGCCTGACCTTCAAGGAGGACGTGCCCGACCTGCGCAACAGCAAGGTGGTGGACGTGATCCGCCGGCTGGAGACGCTGGGCCATGTCGTGACCGTCCACGATCCGCTGGCGGACGGATCGGAGGCGGCGCACGAATATGGCCTGGCGCTGGTGCCGGAGGCGCTGGAGGCGCGCTACGACCTGGTGCTGGGCGCGGTGCCCCACGCCGGCTACCGCGCGCTGACCGCCGAGGCGCTGCGCGGACTGACCGAGGATGGCGGCCTGATCGCCGACCTGAAGGGCATGTGGCGCGGCGTGGCGCTGCCCGGCGACGTGGACCGCTGGACGCTGTAGCGGCGCGACGCGTGGCGTCGGGCGGCAATCATTCGAGGACGCGTCAGGCGAGGCGGCCGGGAGGGGGAGGGCTCTACGCCGCCTCTTCGTCCAGCGCATAGCCCGCCGAGCGCACCGTGCGGATGATGTCGCTGCGACCGCCATCGTTGATCGCCTTGCGCAGGCGACGGATGTGGACATCCACCGTGCGCGGCTCGATGTCCGCCTCGCGCCCCCAGACGGAGTCGAGCAGCCGCTCGCGCGAGAAGACGCGGCCGGGATGTTCGAGGAAGTGGCGCAGCAGGCGGAACTCGGTGGGGCCGAGCGGCACGCTGTCGCCGCCGCGGCGCACCTTGTGGGCCACCGTGTCCATCTCGATATCGGCATAGGCAAGCCGCTCGCCGGCCAAAGCCGGGCGCACCCGCCGCAGCACCGCGCCGACGCGGGCGACCAGCTCGCGCGGGGAGAAGGGCTTGGTGACGTAGTCGTCCGCGCCCGTCTCCAGCCCGCGCACGCGATCCTCCTCCTCGCCGCGCGCCGTCAGCATGATGATCGGCACGTTGGCGGTATCGGGCAGGCGGCGCAGGCGGCGGCAGACCTCGATGCCGGAGATGCCGCCCTCGATCATCCAGTCCAGCAGCACCAGATCGTGCGGCTGCTCGCGCGCCAGCATCAGCGCCTCCTCGCCGTCGGCGGTATGCTCGACGGTGAAGTCCTCGCGCTCGAAATGCCAGATCAGCAGCTCGGCGAGCGCGGCGTCGTCCTCGACCAGCAGCAGGCGGGCGCGGGCCATCGCGTCAGACCCCCCGGGCCAGGCTGTCGGTGCCCTTCGGGCGCTCGGCCATCTGCTGCCCGGTCGCGGCGAAATAGACCATTTCAGCGATGTTCGTCGCATGATCGCCGATGCGCTCGAGATTCTTGGCGATGAACAGCAGGTGGGTCGCCGCGGTGATCGTGTGCGTATTCTCCATCATGTGGGTCAGCAGCGCGCGGAACAGGCTGTTGTAGAAATCGTCGACCTCACGGTCGCTCTCGCACACGCGGATGGCGCCGTTGGGGTCGCGCGCGGCATAGGCGTCCAGCACGCCCTTCACCATCGCGGAGACGGCGCGCGACATGGCCGGCAGGATGGAGAGCGGCTCGATGCTCTTGGCGCCCTCCAGCACCGGCACGCGCTTGGCGATGTTCTTGGCATAATCGCCCATCCGCTCGATCACGCCGGAGATCTTCAGCGCCGCCAGCACGTCGCGCAGATCGTCCGCCATCGGCGCGCGCAGGGCGATCAGGCGCAGCGCCTGCCGCTCGATCTCGGCCTCGATCGCGTCGATCTTCTTGTCCTCGTCGACGATGCGGGCGGCGGCGTCCAGATCGCGGTGGATCAGCGCCTGCATCGAATCGGAGATGGCGGCCTCCGCCCGGCCGCCCATCTCCGCCACCAGCGCGCGCAGCTGGCCGAGATCGTCGTCGAACGCCTTGACGGTATGTCCGGTCGTCGTCGCCATGAGACTCTCCTCAGCCGTAGCGGCCGGTGATGTAATCCTTGGTCCGCGTCTGGCGGGGATTGGTGAAGATATCGGATGTGTCGCCATATTCCACCAGCGTGCCGAGGTGGAAGAAGGCGGTGCGCTGGCTGACGCGCGCGGCCTGCTGCATGTTGTGGGTGACGATCACGATGGCGTAGCGGCCGCGCAGCTCGTGGATCAGCTCCTCGATCTTGGCGGTGGCGATCGGGTCCAGCGCGGAGCAGGGCTCGTCCATCAGGATCACCTCGGGATCGACGGCGATCGCGCGGGCGATGCACAGGCGCTGCTGCTGGCCGCCGGAAAGCGCGGTGCCGCTCTCGCTCAGCCGGTCCTTCACCTCGTCCCACAGGCCGGCGCGGCGCAGCGACTGCTCGACGATGCGGTCCATCTCCGCCTTGGCGCCGGCGAGGCCGTGGATGCGCGGGCCGTAGGCGACATTCTCGTAGATCGACTTGGGGAACGGGTTGGGCTTCTGGAACACCATGCCGACGCGGGCGCGCAGCTGCACCACATCCATGCCGCTGGAGTAGATATTCTCGCCGTCCAGCGTGATCTCGCCCTCCACGCGGGCGGAGGCGACGGTGTCGTTCATCCGGTTGAGCGTGCGCAGGAAGGTGGACTTGCCGCAGCCGGACGGGCCGATGAAGGCGGTGACGTTCTCGCGCGTCACGTCGATCGAGACGTCGTTGATCGCCTGCTTCGGCCCGTAGAACACGTTGACGTGCCGCGCCGTCATCTTGAGCGTCTCGCCCGGCGCGGCCTGCTGGTGCGCGGCGAGATCGTTGAGGGTGCTATCAGCCATGACTTTTTCAGGCATCACCAGCGTCTTTCGAAGCGATTGCGCAGATAGATGGCCAAGCCATTCATCAGCAGCAGGAAGATGAGAAGGACGATGATCGCGGCGGACGTCTTCTCGACGAACCCGCGGCTCACCTCGTCCGACCAGAGGAAGATCTGCACCGGCAGCACCGTGGCGGGCGCGGACAGGCCGCCGGGCGGCGAGGAGATGAAGGCGCGCATGCCGATCATCAGCAGCGGCGCCGTCTCGCCCAGGGCGCGGGCCATGCCGATGATCGTGCCGGTGAGGATGCCGGGCAGCGCCAGCGGCAGCACGTGGTGGAACACCACCTGCACCCGGCTGGCGCCGATGCCCAGCGCCGCGTCGCGGATCGAGGGCGGTACGGACTTGATGGCGTTGCGCCCGGCGATGACGATCACCGGCATCGTCATCAGCGCCAAGGTGAGGCCGCCGACGATCGGCGCCGAGCGCGGCATGTTGATGAAGTTGAGGAACACCGCGAGGCCGAGGAGGCCGAAGATGATCGAGGGCACCGCCGCCAGATTGTTGATCGAGACCTCGATCAGGTCGGTCCAGCGGTTCCGCGGGGCATATTCCTCAAGATAGAGGGCGGAGAGCACGCCGATCGGGAAGGCGAGCACCAGGGTGACGAACATCGTCAGCAGCGATCCCTTGAGCGCGCCCCAGATGCCGACGAGCGTGGGATCGGTGGAGTCGGCGCTGGTCAGGAAGGCCAGGTTGAAGCCCGTCCGCGTGGCGCCCGCGCCGGAGAGCCGGGCATAGGTCGCCTCGTCCTCGGGCGCGGCCTCGCTCTTGGCGGCGAGATCGATGCCGGTCGCGGCCGGCACCCAGATGTCGGCCTTGCCCTTCAGCAGCGCCGGATCGGCGGCGACCGCGTCGCGCACCTTCAGCCAGGCGCCGTCGGACAAAAGGCGGGCGCCGCCCTCGCCGTAAGCGGCATCGGCGGCGGCGGCGGTGGCCCCCTCGAAATCGGCGGCGGCGAGGGCCGCGTCCTTGCCCGCGCCGCCGAGCGCGGCCGGATCGATCATCAGCGTGGAGCGGGGAAACTCGATCGGCAGCTTCAGCTCGGTCTGGGTGAAGCCGCGCGCGCCGTTGCCGATCATCGTGACGAGCAGGAAGATGAGGAAGCCGGCCGAGATGACCACCGCCGACAGGCCGAGCAGGCGGAAGCGCCGCTCCGCCGCGTAGCGGCGGCGGATGCGGCCCTGCATGGCGCCGCCCTTCCAGTCGGTGGGCGTGCGGGCGGGGGCGGCGGGTTCCGCTCCCGTGGCCGGAATGCCGGCGACGAGCGAGCTATTCATAGGCTTCCCGATATTTCTTCACGACCCGAAGGGCGACGATGTTCAGCGCCAGGGTGACGAGGAACAATACGAGGCCGAGCGCGAAGGCGGCGAGCGTCTTGGCGCTGTCGAACTCCTGGTCGCCGGTCAGCAGCTGGACGATCTGGGTCGTCACGGTGGTGACGCTGGCGAACGGATTGAGCGTGAGGTTGGCGGCGAGGCCGGCGGCCATCACCACGATCATCGTCTCGCCGATCGCGCGGGATACGGCCAGCAGCACGCCGCCGACTACGCCGGGCAGGGCGGCCGGCACCAGCACCTTGCGGATCGTCTCCGACGTAGTGGCGCCCATCGCCAGCGACCCGTCCCGCATCGACTGCGGCACGGCGGCGATGCTGTCGTCCGCCATCGAGGAGACGAAGGGGATGATCATCACGCCCATCACCAGGCCGGCAGCGAGCGCGCTCTCCGACGAGGCGCCGGATATGCCAACCGTCACCGCGAAGCTGCGCAGCGCCGGTGCCACGGTGAGGGCGGCGAAATAGCCGTAGACCACGGTCGGCACGCCGGCGAGTATCTCCAGGATCGGCTTCATCCACTTGCGCACCTGCGGCCGGGCATATTGCGTCAGGTAGATCGCGCTCATCAGGCCGAGCGGGATGGCGACGGCCATGGCGATGATCGCGCCGATGAAGATCGTGCCCCAGAATAGCGGCACCGCACCGAACGCGCCGGAGGATCCGACCTGATCGGCGCGGATCGCCGTCTGCGGGCTCCAGGTGAGGCCGAACAGGAACTCGATCGGGTTCACCTTGGCGAAGAAGCGCAGCGATTCGAACAGCAGCGACGCGACGATGCCGACGGTGGTGAGGATCGCGATCAGCGAGGCGACGAGCAGCGTGCCCATCACCACCCGTTCCACCTGCGTGCGGGCGCGGAACTGCGGGTTCAGGCGGGTGAAGGCCCACGCCCCGCCGGCAAAGGCGAGCAGCAGGGCGGCGACCGTGCCGATGATCGCGTAGCGCATGTCCGCCGCCTGATAGGCCGCGAGCAAGGTATTGGAGATGGGGTTGAAGGCGGCGGCGACGCTGCCGTCCGCTAGGCCGCGCACCTCGGCCAGGATGGCGCTGCGCTCCATGCCCGGCGGCGGCAGCGCGGCGGCGGCCGGGCTGTCCAGCGCGGCGCCCATCACCAGGCCGGGCGCCACGTTGTTCCAGACCGCGAAGAAGATCAGCGCCGGCACGATCGCCCACAGGGCGACGTACCAGCCGTGGTAGTTGGGCCGCGAGTGGGCGCGCACGCCGCCGACCGGGGCGAAGCGGGCGGCCTTGGCCCGCGCCGTCGCCCAGGCGACGCCGCCGAGCCCGAGGATCAGGAAGAGAAGCACGGCCCCCGACATGATCCGGTCATTCCGCCTTGGCGGGATCGAACGGGGTCAGCTTGGTCGCGATCTCCAGGTTCGCGGCGCGGACCGCGTCCGGCGCGGCGATCAGGCCGCGGCGCTTGAGATAGCCGTCCGGGTTCCAAGCGCTCGCATATTCGGCGACGAACTGCTTGAGACCCGGGATGGCGGTGAGGTGCGCCGACTTCACGTAGATGAACAGCGGCCGCGCGCCCGGATATTCATAGCTGGCAATCGATTCGTAGGTCGGCACCACGCCCTTGATGGCGATGCCGCGCAGCTTGTCGGCATTCTCCTCGAGGAAGCTGTAGCCGAAGATGCCGACCGCGTCGGGGTTCGCTACCAGCTTCTGAACGATCAGATTGTCGTTCTCGCCCGATTCCACATAGGCGCCATCTTCGCGCACCTTGCTGCAGATCGCCTTGTGCTTGTCGGAGTCGCTCTTCTTCAGCGCCGCCATCTCTGGGTTGGCGTCACAGCCCTTGTCCAGGATCAGCTCGGCGAAGGCGTCGCGCGTGCCGCTGGTCGGCGGCGGGCCGAACACCTTGATGGCCACCGCCGGCAGAGCGGGGTTCACGTCCTTCCACGTCTTGGCCGTCTGCGGCTTGCCGTAGGGCTCGGCGGCGAGGGCCTTGTAGATGTCCTCCTGCGTCAGCTTCATCGCAGCACCGGCCTTGCTCTCGGCCATGGCGATGCCGTCGATGCCGATCTGGATCTCGACGATCTCCTTCACGCCGTTCTTGGCGCAATCCTCGACCTCGGACTTCTTGATCCGGCGCGACGCGTTCTCGATATCCGGGAACTGTGCGCCGACACCGGCGCAGAACAGCTTCATGCCGGCGCCGGTGCCCGTCGACTCGACGATCGGCGCCTTGAAGCCGGCATTCTTGCGGGCGAACTGCTCCGCCACCGCAGTGGTGAACGGATAGACCGTGGAGGAGCCGACCGCGCGGATCTGATCGCGCGATGCGCCGCCGGCCTCGCCGCCGCCGCTGGCCGCATTGTTCTGGCAGCCGGCCAGCGTAAGTGCGGCAAGGCCGGTCATCAGGATCGTTCTGGTCACGTAAGGAGCCTCCGCAGATGCCGTTCAGGCGCGCTCGATATCGCCTATCGACGGGTTCGGTGCGTCCTGTGTGACGAGTGCGTTGCACTTTGATGACACGGCCTCCGGCGCCACCGGCAGGCGCACGCTGACGACGGTGCCGCGGCCCACGACGCTGTCTATCTCCAGCCGCCCGCGATGCCGCTCGACGATGTGCTTGACGATGGCGAGGCCCAGGCCGGTGCCGCCCACGGCACGGCTGCGGCCCGGATCGACGCGGTAGAAGCGTTCGGTCAGCCGCGGCAGATGCTCGCGCGCGATGCCCTCGCCCTCGTCGGCCACGGTCAGCCGTACCGTGGCGCCCTCGCTCGCCAGCCCCACGCGCACGGGGCCGCCGGCGCGGCCATATTTGATCGCGTTGCCGATCAGATTGTGGAGCAATTGCGTCAGCTGCACCCGATCGCCGGCGACGTCGGGCGTTTCCGCGCCGGCCGTCACGACGATGCGGTCGCGCGCGATCGACTGGGCGACGGCGATCCCGTCGCTCACCTCGGCGGCGAGATCGACGAGCGACACCGCGGCCTGCGGCGCGCGATGCCGCTCCGCCTCGATGCGGGAGAGCGACATCAGATCCTCGATCAGCCGCTGCATGCGCCGCGCCTCGCCCATCATCGTCTTCAGGAAGCGCAGGCGGGTGGCGGAATCCTGCGGGCCGTTCGCCACCTCCAGCGTCTCGATGAAGCCCAGCAGGGTGGCCAGCGGCGTGCGCAGCTCGTGGCTGGCATTGGCGACGAAATCCACCCGCATCCGCTCGGCCGCGCGGGCGGCGGTGCGATCGGCCAGCCGCACCAGCAGGCCGCCCTGGCCAAGCGGGTGGATCGCCATCTCCCAGTGGCGCTCGCTGCCGCCCAGACCGGCCAGCTCCACCGGCTGGCCGGCCACGCCGTCGCTCAGCACGGCCGACAGCCGGGCGCCGGCCGCCGGATGGCGGATCGCCAGGCGCACATCCTCCCCCACGATATGCTGGCCGAGCAGATCGGTGGCGGCGGCATTGGCATGCGTCACGCGGTGCCGCTCGACGAACAGCAGCGGCTCGCTGATCGACGCGGCGACCTCGGCCAGTCCCGGCTCGGCCGTCGGCTCGGGCGTGGCCACGGGCTCCGGCGCGGGCAGCGGCCACAGGCCGAACCAGCAGGCGAGGCCGCAGCCGAGCGCCGCCAGCGCGATGCCGCCGCGCGGATCGGCATAGGCGACGAAGCCCGCGGCCAGCATCGCCAGCGGCGCCAGGACGGACCGGAGTCTCTGTAGTCGGTTCATGCTGTCACGCCCTGATCCAGCCAGTCGAATCGCCTTCTGCACGCAAGAAGGCTCCGGCGTATCGCCATTTCGCGTCTTTACTATTATGCAGCAAAGCCGGGCATAAGGTGGAACGATGACTGATACTGGCGATGATCGCGGACCGGACGTTGCCCGGCCGGAGACGACCGACGGGGACGCGGCCGGCAGCGTGCCCGCCAGCGCCACGCGGCGCGGGCTGATGCTGGGCGCCGCCGCCGCGTCCACCGTGGTGACGATCCGCCCGGCGCTGGCGCAGGCGGCCGGATCGGTGATGAACTGCCAGATCCCGGTGCCCGATCCGCGCATGGGATCGAACAAGTGGATCGATCCGCGCGGCAGGGTGGTGGACGCCGGCACGCCGGGCGCGTTCCGCGCGCCCAACCGGCCGTTCACCGCCGAGCAGGTGAAGAAGGCGATGCAGGGCGCCAACTTCCCCAATGCGGACTATGACACAAGCCGGGCCTACATGGCCTATATCCGCAAGATGCAGAACGGCACGAGCGGCTTCACCTGCTACCAGTCGCTCCAGATGCCGCGCCCCTGAGGCGCATCGCAATGACGCTCTACCGCGCCGACCCGCCGGCGCTGCGGCCGAGCGTGTCGGCGGAGGGCATGACCCTGCTCTACCATCGCCCGTCCGGCACCACCCACGTGCTGCTGTCCCCCGCGCCCGAAATCCTGGCGGCGCTGGCGGACGGCCCCGCCGATGCCGCGACGATCGCCGCGCGCTTGCTCGCCGGCCACGCGATCGAGACGGAGGAGCCGATCGCGGAGGTGATCGCGGCACGGCTGGCGGAACTGGCCGAGGCGGGGCTGGTGGCCGCCGCGTGAGGCACGCCTTCGCCGTGAAGGTGGGGCCGGTGGGCTTTCGCGTGGGGTCCGCCTGGCGCGGCCCGATCGTGGCGCTCGCGGCGCTCTACGCCGGCTATCCCGCGCCAGACGGCGCCGTTCCCGATTTCACCGTGCGGCTGGAGCCGGAGCGGCCGTGGCGCCGCCTGCTCCGCCCCTCCGTGGCGGTGCGCGGCGATTACGTGATCCCGGACGCGGCGCCGCTGCCGCTGGCGCAGGGCCTGCTCGCCGCCGAGATGGGGATGAACCTGCAGATGGCTCTGGGCGCGCGCCGCTGGCTGCTGCTCCACGCCTCCGGCGTCGAGCGGGACGGGCGGGCGCTGCTGATGTCGGGCCACTCGGGCGCCGGCAAGTCGACCCTCTCCGCGCTGCTGGCGGAGCGGGGCTGGCGGCTGCTCGGCGACGAGTTCGCCCTCGTCGATCTCGCCAGCGGCGCGGTGCATCCCTTTCCCCGCCCGATCAGCCTGAAGAACGAGGCGATCGCGGTGATGGCGGCCGAGGTGGCGGCGGACCGGCTCGGCCCGCTGCTGGCCGGCACGCCGAAGGGCGACGTCCGCCACCTGCGCCCGCCCGCCGACGCGATCGCGCGGATGGGCGAGACGGCGCGCCCGGCGCTGCTGCTGTTCCCGCGCTTCGGCCATGTCGAGGATGTGCGGCCGATGGGCGAGGTGGAGACGTTCGTGCGGCTAACGCAGGCGTCGACCAACTATATCGCGCTCGGCGAGGCGGGATTCGCGGCGCTCACCGGGCTGGTCCGGTCCGTGCCGGCGCTGGCGATCGACTATGCCGATACCGCCGGCGCCGTGCGGCTGGTCGAGCGGTTATGGGCGGAGATGGCGCGATGAGCCCGGCGCGGATGCTGGTGGCGGTGCTGGCCGATCCGGCCCGCGCCGCCGGGCTTCCGGCGGATGCCTGGACCGGCCTGCTCACCGTCGCCCGCGCCGAGCTGCTGATCGGCAGCCTCGCCTTTCGCCTGAAGGGGCTCGCCGTGCCGCCGCCGGTCGCCGCGATCCTGGCCGATGCGGTGATCTCGGCGGAGCATGGCCGCATGCAGGCGCTGTGGGAGGCGGAGATGGCCCGCCGTGCGCTCGCCCCGCTCGGGCTGCCGGTGGTCCTGCTGAAAGGCACCGCCTTCGTCGCGGCCGGGCTCGATGCCGGGGTGGGGCGGTCGATCGGCGATCTCGACATCCTCGTGCCGCGCGACGCGCTGGACGAAGTCGAGCAGGCGCTGCGTGCGAGCGGTTGGGAGTGGGTAAAGGAGGACGCGTATGACGATCTCTATTATCGCCGCTGGATGCACGAGCTGCCGCCGCTGACCCACCCGGCGCGCGACCGCATGATCGACGTGCACCACACGATCCTGCCGCTCACCGCGCGGCCCACGCCCGATGCGGCGGCGCTGATCGCCGACAGCGTGGCGCTGGAGAACGGCCTGCGCGTCCTCGATCCCGCCGACATGGTGATCCACGCCGCCGCGCACCTGCTGGCCGACGGCGACCTCGCCGGTGGCCTGCGCAACCTGTGGGACATCGACCGGCTGCTGCGCGAGCAGGGCGGCCGGCCAGGCTTCTGGAGCGATCTTGCGCAGCGGGCAGGGCGGCACCAGCTGCGCCGCGCGACGGCGCTGGCGCTGCGGCTGGCGACCCGCCTCTACGAGACGCCGGTGGACGAGAAGCTCGCAGGGCGTGCCGGCCCGGCCGACCGGCTCTACGCCCGCCGCCTGCTGGCGCGTGACGGCTGGGGGCGGCAGCGGCACAGGGCGACCCGGCTGGGCTTCTACGTCCGCTCGCACTGGCTTCGCATGCCGCCGCTGATGCTGGCGCGCCACCTGTTGGTGAAGGCGCGGCGCTAAGGCATACCGACATCGACCGGATCAGGCCGGTTCTACCTGTATTTCATACAAACCGCTCAGCCCCTCCTGAGGATGAGCGGACATGTAGAAAGCCTGTCGATACGCCCTAGACGGCCGGGCCGCTCACTTCATCAGCACCAGTTCCTCCGCCATGGAGGGGTGCAGCGCCACGGTCTCGTCCCACGCCTGCTTGGAGAGGCCGGCCTTCACCGCCACCGCCGCCGCCTGCAATATCTCCGGCGCGTCCGGGCCGATCATGTGCAGGCCGACGACCCGCTCGGTCTGCTCCTCGACGATCATCTTGTAGAGCGCGCGCTCGTGCCGGCCGGCCAGCACGTTCTTCATCGCCCGGAAGTCGGAGGTGTAGATCTTCACCGATCCCAGCTTGTTGCGCGCCTGCGCCTCCGTCAGCCCCACGCCGGCCATCGGCGGGTGGCTGAACACGGCGCTGGGGATGTTCGTATAGTCCACGCGGTGCGGCTTGTTGCCGAACACCGTGTCGGCAAAGGCCTGTCCCTCGCGGATCGCCACCGGCGTCAGCTGCACGCGGTTCGTCACGTCGCCCACGGCGTAGATGCTGTCGACGTTCGACTTGTTGTCGGCGTCCACCACCACCGCGCCGTGCTTGTCCAGTTCGACGCCGGCCTCCTCCAGCCCCAGCCCCCTGGTCTTGGGCACGCGGCCGGTGGCGAACATCAGCACGTCGGCATGCAGCGGATCGCCGCCGCCGCCGGTGTGGACGATCAGCGATCCGTCCTCCTGCTTCTCCACCTTCTCGAACGGCGCGTGGAAGCGGAAGTCGATGCCCTTGGTCATCGAGATCTGGAGCAGCCGGTCGCGGATCTGCTCGTCATAGCCGCGCAGGATCTGGTCGGTGCGGTTGACGATCGTCACGTGCGCGCCAAAGCCGTGGAAGATGCCGGCGAACTCGTTGGCGATGTAGCCCCCGCCGGCGATCACGACGCGCTTCGGCATCGTCTCCAGGTGGAACGCCTCGTTGGAGGTAATGCCGTGCTCGGCCCCCTCGCAATCGGGCCGCGCCGGCCACGCGCCGACCGCGATCAGGATCGTCCGCGCAGTCACCTGGCGCCCGCCGGCCAGGGTGATGTCGTGCGGTCCAGTCACGGTCGCCCGCTCGTGGATGACCTCCACCTTGTTGCTGTCGAGCGTGTTCGTGTAGATCCCTTCCAGCCGCGTCACCTCGGCCAGCACGCTGTCGCGCAGGCGCGGCCAGTCGAACGCGCACTCCGGCACGTCCCAGCCGAACTGCTTGGCATCGTGCAGGTCCTCGGCGAAGTGCGATCCGTAGACGAGCAGCTTCTTGGGCACGCAGCCGCGGATCACGCAGGTGCCGCCGACGCGATGCTCCTCGGCGATGGCCACCTTCGCGCCATAAGCGGCGGAGACGCGGGCGGCCCGCACGCCGCCCGATCCCGCGCCGATGACGAAGAGGTCATAGTCGTACTGGGCCATCCGTCGCTCCTGAAAACCGTTGGGCTGGAGGTAGGGGGCCGCCAAGCCGAGGGCAAATGGCTATTCGCGATCAGACTGATCGGCCGGGGTGGAACTCCGCCCCGCCGGACCGTCGCTCACCCGAACGCGCGCGCCATCAGGGCGCGGGTGGAGGGATCGAAGCCCGCCGTGCTTCCGTCCTCGATCGCGCGGGCGATCTCCTTGCCCAGCTCCACGCCGAACTGGTCGAACGGGTTGATGCCGAGCAGGGTGGCGGCGGCGAACACCCGATTCTCGTAGAAGGCGATCAGCGCGCCGAGCCGGGCCGGGTCGATGCGATCGAGCAGGATGGTGGTGGACGGCCGATCCCCCGCATAGGCCCGCGCCGGATCGTCGTGCGGCCGCCCCGCCATCAGCGCCGCCCCTTGCGCGAAGGCGTTGACCAGCAGCTGGCGGTGATGCGCCTCGTCCAGCGCGTGGCCGGGCTCGATCGCGGCGACGAACTCCACCGGCACTAGGCGCGTGCCCTGGTGGAGCAGCTGGAACACCGCGTGCTGCGCGTCGGTGCCGACGCCGCCCCAGGTGATCGCGGCGGTGTCGCGGCCCACCGGGTGGCCGTCCGCCGTCACGCTCTTGCCGTTCGACTCCATCTCCAGCTGCTGCAGATAGGCCGGCAGCAGGCGCAGCCGCTCGTCATAGGCGAACACGGCGCGCGTCCCGGCACCACGCACGCTGGAATAATAGAGATCGACGAAGGCGGCGATCAGCGGCGCGTTGCGCATCGGCTCTGCCAGGCGGAAGTGGCGGTCTATCGCCGCCGCCCCCTCCAGCAGCGTCTCGAACGCGTCCCAGCCCAGCGCCAGCGCCGCCGGAAAGCCGATCGACGACCAGAGCGAGTAGCGCCCGCCGACGCTCTCGGCGAAGGGCAGCACCCGCGTCTCGTCCACGCCCCAGGCGATCGCCCGGTCGGGCGCGGCGGTGAGGGCGACGACCTGGCCGTATGGATCCTCGACGCCAGCCTCCTCCATCCACGCCAGCGCGCTCTCGGCGTTCAGCAGCGTCTCGGTGGTGGTGAACGTCTTGGAGGCGACGGCGATCAGCGTGGCGGCGGGATCGAAGCGGGCGAACACCTCGTCCAGCGCCGCGCCGTCCACGTTGGAGACGATGGCGACGTCGTAGCGATCCGCCTCGCGGCCGAGCGCGTCGATGACCAGCTTCGGGCCGAGCGCCGATCCGCCGATGCCCAGGTGCAGCACGTGGCGGATCGGCCCCAGCGCCTCCGCCTCGATCGCGTCGATCAGCGCGCGCATCCGGGCGTGGAGCGCGCGCGCGCGTGCAACGCTCTCGGGCGCGCCCTCGCCGCGCTCCGCGCCATGCTCGGCGGCGCGGCCTTCGCTCGGATTGACGATGTCGCCGGCGAACAGCGCGTCGCGCCGGGCGGCGAAGCCCGCCGCCTCCGCCAGGCCGACGAACGCCGGCAGCAGCGCCGCATCCAGATGGGTCTTGGCGAAGTCGAAGCGCAGCCCCGCTTCCTCGACGACCAGGCGGGAGAGACGATCGGGCTCGCGCTCGAACAGGGTCGCCAGCGACTGCCGCTCTACCGCCGCTATCGCATCCCAGGCCTGCTCGCGCGCCGCGTCCCGCTCGTCCATCCGCTCACCCTTCCGCCATGGCGCGCCTGTCTACGACGGTGCCGGCGGGCGGGCCAGCGCTAGAACTCCACCTGCGCGCGCAGGCCGAACTCGTCGACATTGTAGTGACGGTCCAGCAGCAGCGCCGGGCCGTTCGGGTCGATCGTCGCCGCGCGCGGGCCGCCATCGTAGCGGATGTGGGCATATTGGGCGAGGAAGCGGATATAGTCGATCGGGTTCCAGATCAGGCTGGCCTGATAGCCCAGCTGGCGGCCGCCATTGATGTAGTTGGGCGCGGCCAGAGCCGGTCCGTCGCCGGTCTTGTCCGTCAGGTCGGTATATTCGACGCGGCCGTTAAGCTGGATCGCGCCGATGCCGCCGTCGGTGATCGGGTGCAGCACCTTCGTGCGCTCCCACTTGCCGGCCTTGTAGCCGCGCGTCTCGCCGGTGAAGAAGTAGCCCGCCTCGCCATACACGTTCAGGAAGCTGGGATCGGAGCTGTAAAAGGCGGCCCCGCCCACGCCGTTGTTCGGGCCGAACGTCCTGCCCGGGCGGTAGCCGCGCACCCACACCTTCTGCGCCTCGCCGGTCACGTGGATGCGCTTCATAATCGCGGCGAACTCCACGCCGGCGATGTCGTCGCCGTCGGCGGCGATCAGGCCGGTGTCGATGAAGCGCTGGTCGGTCAGCTGGGTGAAGGGGCGGGCGCGATACTGCACGTTCTGGCCGTCGCGCGGGGCGGTGCGGTGCTGGTAGTTGGCGCCGAGGTGCAGCCGCGCCGGGCCGACCGTGGGGGAGTAGACGCCGCGCACGCTCGCCTGCCAGCCGGTGCGCTGGAAGTTGGTGTTGTCGATCTCCTGGCTGAAGATGCCGGCGGTGATGTTGTAGAGGTCGCTCTTGGGCGCATAGCCGATGGCGATGCCCAGCCGGCGGTTGAAGTTGAACGCGTCCACCGCACTCGTCCGTTCCAGGAACGAGCCCAGGCGCGAGCTCGTCATCGAATCGAGGCCGGAGAGCGGGAAGAAGTTGCCGATCGTCACCTGCATCGGGCTGCCCGGATGCTGGTAGGTCAGCACCACGTCCTCGTAGCCGACGGTCGCCTGGGCGAAGTTGAACTCCACCTTGTAGCCGAAGCCGCCGGGCAGCGTGCCCTCCGCGCCGAACACCAGCCGCCGCGCCCGCGTGTCCCAGCCGAGATTGTCGTAGTTCAGCCCGCCCACGGTGCCGCTCAGCCCCTTGCCGGGCAGGGAGACATAGCCGGCATCGAACTGCATGAAGCCGCGCGGCTTAAAGCTGAAGCCCTCGCTATTGGCCCATTGCGGAGCGCCCTTGAAGCTGGGCGTCGCCTGGCCGAGCTGCTTCTTCATCGATTCGATCTGCGCCTGCATCGCCTCGATCTGCGCCTGCAGGAAGGCCGTCTGCGCCTGCATCTCGGCAGCCGTGGGCGGGGGCGCGGGCGGCGCGTCAGGGTCGGGCAGGTCGGCCGGCGGCGGCGGCGTCGCCTGCAGCGGCTTCTCGCGATTGTCGTCGGTGCGGGCGCTGGTGGTGGCGGCGGTATCCGGCGACTGGGCGAGCGCCGGCGCGGCGAGCGCCGTACCGGCCAGCAGCGCCAGCATCTGCGAGAGACGGGTCATGGCGATCTCCGGTGGGAGCGGCGGGTGCTACTTGATCGCGCCGGGGGCGAGCGGCGTCAGCGCCCGCGCGGCAGCGGCCGAACGTGCCCGGATAGCATCCGGCGAGGCGATCAGGCCGCGGCGCACGAGGTAGCCGCCCTTGCCCCACGTCGTCTCCTTGGTGAACTCGGCCAGGTAGCCGCGGATCGCCGGGATCGCGCCGACATGGGCGTTCTTGACGTAGAGGTAGAGCGGCCGCGCGCCCGGATAGCGGAAGCTGGCGATCGTATCGTAGGTGGGCGCCACGCCGTTGATCGTCACGCCCTTCAGCTGATCCTGGTTGGCCTCCAGATAGCTGTAGCCGAACAGGCCGACGGTGCCGGGGTTCGCCTCCAGCTTCTGCACGATCAGATTGTCGTTCTCGCCAGCCTCGATATAGGCGCCGTCCTCGCGCACCGCCGTGCAGATGGCCTTGAACTTGGCCTCGTCCGATCCCTTCAGCGCCGCCATCGATGCGTTCGCCTCGCACGGCGGGGTCATCAGCAGCTCGCCGAAGGCGTCGCGGGTGCCGCTCGTCGGCGGCGGGCCGTAGACGCGGATCGGCAGCGGCGGCAGCTTGGCGTTCACGTCCTTCCACGTCTTGGCCTTGTTCGGCTTGCCGAACGGCGTCTTGGCGATCGCCATGTAGATGTCCCGCGTCGTCACCGCGTCCAGCGGCGATCGCTTGGAGGTGGCCAGCGCGATGCCGTCCAGCCCCACCTGCACCTCGGTGATCGCCGTCACGCCGTTGGCGGCGCACAGCTTGATCTCGGACGCCTTGATCCGGCGGGAGGCGTTCTCGATGTCCGGGAAGCGCTCGCCCACGCCGGCGCAGAACAGCTTCATGCCGGCGCCCGTGCCGGTCGATTCGATGATCGGCGCGCCGGCCGCCGGGTTCGTCCGGCCGAACCGTTCCGCCACCGCCGTGGCGAACGGGTAGACGGTGGAGGATCCCACCGCGCGGATCTGGGTGCGGGCCATCGCCTGGCCGGGAACGAGGACGGCCGCCAGCACTGCGGCGACAGCCAGCTTGTCACGATTAAGCATGCAGATTTCCCCGATTTTCTGCGGTCATCGCCGCGTCCGCCGTTCGAAGGCCTCGCTGCCCTGCCTATGTCTTGAATGTGTCTATGCCGTGACAAAGCGTTGCCATCCCGCTTGACCGGCGCGGCGATGCTGGCCAAAGCGCGCGGCCATGGCCGCTAAATCCTTGTCCCGACGCAAAAGAGCTGACGGCCTGGGTGAAAATGTACGTTTTTTCATCTTGCTGATCGTCACCGCGATCCTGGTCCGAAGCCTGTTCGCCGCCCCTTTCAGCATCCCTTCCGAGTCGATGCTGCCGCGTCTTCTGGTCGGCGACTATCTGTTCGTCGCAAAATGGCCCTATGGCTGGTCGCGCCACAGCTTCCCCTTCTCGCTCGCGCCGATCTCCGGCCGCATCGGCGGCGCCGTGCCGGCACGCGGCGACGTGATCGTGTTCAAGACGCCGGCGGACAACCGCACCGACTACATCAAGCGGCTGATCGGCCTGCCCGGCGACCAGATCCGCATGGTGCACGGCCGCCTGATCCTGAACGGCGATCCGGTGCCCAAGGTGCGGATCGCCGACTTCCTCGATCCCGTGTCGCCGAACAGCCCGTGCGCGCCCTTTCCCGGATCGCGCATCCGGCTGGAGCGGCGGGCCGATGGCGACGCCGTCTGCCGCTACCCGCGCTATCGCGAGACGCTGCCCGGCGGCCGCAGCTACGAGGTGCTCGATCTCGGCCGGACGGCCGGCGACGATACCGCCACGTTCGTGGTGCCGGCTGACCAGTATTTCCTGATGGGCGACAATCGCGATCGCTCGGCCGACAGCCGCTTCCCGGCCGAGCCCGGCGGCGGCATCGGCTTCGTGCCGGCGGAGAATCTCGTTGGGCGCGCCTGGGTGGGCTTCTTCTCGACCGATGGGTCGGCCGGCTGGCTGACACCCTGGACCTGGCCCGCCGCCACCCGCTGGAACCGCATCGGCCTGGGCTTCTAGGCCGGATCGACATTCAACTTTACCTGTCCGCTCATCCTGAGGACGGGCTGAGCGAAGGTGAAGACCCGTCTCGAAGGACGGCCCGTGTCCTTCGAGACGCCATTTCGACAGGCTCAATGGCTCCTCAGGATGAGCGGTGTGCATAAGATGCGAGCAAAATCGGCTTGATCAGCTCGATGTCGATCCAGCCTAGCGACGGCCGAGAGGCGATCCGACCGTTTTTGCCGAGCAGTGTCCGAGCGCGCCCGGCGCAAGGCAATGGCCGCGCCGTACTGAGCGGCGGTACAGCCCGCTTTACGTCGCCAGCGCCGACTCCCGCCCGATCGCCCGCGCGTAGAGCGCGCGGTAGCCGGCGATCATCGCCGTCTCGTCGAACGTCGCCACCGCCCGCGCGCGGTTGGCCGCACCGATCCGCTGGCGCAGCGAGAGATCGCCGGTCAGCCGCGCCAAAGCCGCCGCCAGCGCCGCCTCGTCGTCCGCCGGCACGATCAGCGCGCGGTTGGCGGCGGAGACCATCGCCGCGATGTCGCCCACGTCGGTCGCCGCCACGGGCAGGCCGGCCGCCATCGCCTCGATCAGCGAGATCGGCGCCTGCTCGCTGTCGGACGACAGGGCGAAGATGTCGAACAGCCCGACATAGCGCAGCGGATCGGGCAGGAAGCCCGGCAGCAGCAGCCGGTCGGCCACGCCCAGCCGCTCCGCCTCCGCCACGATCGCCGCACGCTCCGGCCCCTCGCCGACGATGACGAGGCGGGGCCGCGCCTGTCCGGTCGTCGCCGCCACCGCGGCGAAGGCGCGGACGAGGCGTTGCAGGTTCTTCACCGCGCGCAGGCCGGCCAGCGTGCCGATCACGACGTCGCCGGGGCGGCGGACGAAGCCGGGGATGGCGCCCGCCGCCGGCCGGTCCAGCCCGCGCGCCACGTCCACCCCGTTGGCGATTCGCACGATCCGCGCCGGCGGCTGCCGCCATGTCTCGCGGGCGATCCGCTCCAGCCGCTCCGACGGCACGACCAGCGCGCGCGCCGTCGGCAGACCCAGCCGGCGGAACCACACGCGCTTGGGCTTCTGCCGCACCGCCTCGTCGGCATTGAAGCCGTCCTCGTGGTGGATCAGCGGCGGCAGCCGCATCAGCGGCGCGAACATGCGGTGCGCCATCACCGCATCCATCGCGCCCCAATTATAGGTGAGCACCAGATCGAAGCCGGCCATGTAGCGGGCGAGCGCGCGGTAGCGGAACGGCTCCGGCTTGCCCGCGAGCGAAGGCGCATCGGCCGGCAAGTCCGCCGCCACGGCGGGATCGATCGCGTGCCGCGCGCCGGTGGCGTCCGCCACCGCGCTCAGCACCACATGGTGTGCCGCCGGGCCGAACGCGTTCATCAGCCGCACGGCGCGCGCCTCCTTGCCGCCGAGGGTGAAGGTGGAGTGGGCGTGGAGGATGCGGACCGGCGTCATCGCGCCATCATCGCAGAAAGCGGTGAACGAAAGGTCAGCCCGCCACCCGCGCCAGCAGCCGATCGATCGCGGCGAGCGCGGCGGGCTCGTCCAGCACCGGCGCGTGGCCCACGCGCGGCACCGTCACCAGCTCCAGATCGGGCAGGCGCCGCGCCATCTCGGCGGCGGTCGCGGCGGAGAACAGGTCGGAGAGGGCGCCGCGCAGCAGCAGCCCCGGCACGCCCTTCAGGCTCTCGAAGGCGGGCCACATGTCGAATCCCGATTCGCCACCGGGCACGCGCAGCGGCTCGGCGATCTTCATGTCGTAATCGTGCACGATGCGGCCGGCCGACGTGAGCCGGCAGAGCCGCTTGGCCTTGGCCAGCCAATCCTCGATGGTGAAATCGGGATAGGCCGCCCCTTGCGTGTCGGCGATGGCGCGGGCGGCGTGCAGCCATGTCGGGAAGCTGGCGCTGCGCCCGACATAACCCTTGATCCGCGCCAGCCCGGCCGGCTCCAGCACCGGCCCGATATCGTTCAGCAGCACGCCCGCCACCCGCGCCCGCCCGGTGGAGGAGAGCAGCGCTGAGAGCATGCCGCCCAGCGACGTGCCGAACAGCACGAACCGCTCCAGCTTCAGCTGCGCGATCAGCGCCTCCAGATCGTGCAGGTAGGTGAGCGGCACGTAGCTCATCGGATCGCGCGCATAGGCGCTCTCGCCGCGCCCGCGCAGGTCCACGCAGATCACCCGCCACGGCCCGGCCAGCCGCGCGGCCAGATCGGCGAAGTCGCGCGCGTTGCGGGTGAGGCCGGGGATGCACAGGATCGGCGGCAGCGCGGCATCGCCCGCATAGTCGCGATAATGCAGCCTGAGATTGTCGTTGGACCACCAATAGCCGTCCGTCCACACCGCCATGCTTGCGTCCCCTGCCTGCCACCCCCCATATCGCGGCATGGTCATCACCCCGCAAGCAGCGCCGTACCGGCCCGATCCGCGCATCCTGGCGCTGGGCGACGGCTTCTTCGATCCGGTCGCGGCGGCGGCCTTCCCGCAGACGATCTTGCGTTTCCGCAATCGCCGGTGGGATGGCGCGGTGGGTCTCGACACCCTGGACGATGCGGCGTGGATCGATCATTTCGGCCGCTTCGCGCCGCTGCCCGGCAACCTGCCGCAGCCGCTGGCGCTGCGCTATCACGGCCACCAGTTCCGCGTGTACAATCCCGATATCGGTGACGGGCGCGGCTTCCTGTTCGCCCAGCTGCGCGACGGGCGGGATCGCCTGCTCGATCTCGGCACCAAGGGTTCTGGGCAGACGCCCTGGAGCCGCTCCGGCGACGGCCGCCTCACCCTGAAGGGCGGCGTGCGCGAGGTGCTGGCGACGGAGATGCTGGAGGCGCTGGGGGTGGAGACCTCCAAGACCTTCTCGCTGATCGAGACGGGCGAGCAGCTGCATCGCGGCGACGAGCCGTCGCCCACCCGATCGGCGGTGATGGTGCGGCTGAGCCACGGCCACATCCGCATCGGCACCTTCCAGCGCCTGGCCTATCTGAACGACGGCGAGGCCATGGCCCGGCTGGTCGACTATTGCCTGACGCAACTCTACGGCGAGTCGCCCGGCGACGCGCCGGTGGAGCGGCTGATCGCCCGCGTGGTGCCGCGCGCCGCCCGGCTGGCCGCCAGCTACATGGCGGCGGGCTTCGTCCACGGCGTGCTCAACAGCGACAACATCAACGTCACGCTGGAGAGCTTCGACTACGGCCCTTGGCGCTTCGCCCAGACGTGGGATCCGGGCTTCACCGCCGCCTATTTCGATCATCAGGGGCTCTACGCCTTCGGCCGGCAGGCGCAGGCGATCCACTGGGATGTCGTGCAGCTCGCCATCGCGCTGCGCACGCTCGTCGCGCCGGAGGCGCTGGTGCCGGCGCTGGAGACGTTTCCGGCGGCGTTCGAGGCGGCCTTCCGCGACGCCATCTTCGCCCGCCTGGGCATCGCGCCAAAGGCGGAGAAGGAGGATATGGCGCTGCTCGCCGGGATCGAGGCGGCGCTGGGCGATCCGGCGGCGATCGATCGCGGCGTCACGATCGATCGCTTCTTCTTCGACTGGCGCGGCGGCACGCTGCGCGATCGCGCGAGCCGGCGCTACGACGACGACGCCTTCGCCCTGTTCGCCATGACGGTGGGCGGCTTCGCTCCGGCCACCGCCACGGATCACCCCTACTGGTCCGATGCCGCGCCGTGCGCCATGCCGATCGAGGAGGTGGAGGCGATCTGGGCGCGCATCGCCGAGGCGGACGACTGGTCGGCCTTCGACGCCAAGGTCGATGCGATTAGACGAATGGGTGATGCCATGCGCGCGGGGCAGGTGATTGCGCGGGAAGGAGCCCTGACGCAATGATGGCCACCGCCGCGGAGAAGCTTGCGCCCATGTCGTCGCCCGAAATCGTCTCGACCGAGCCCGCCACCGGGCAGATCCTCTGGCGCGGCATGCCTGGCGATCCCGCCGACGAGGTGGCGATCGCGCGCGCCGCCTGGCCGGACTGGGCCTCGCGCCCGCTCTCCGTGCGGGTCGAGACGATGCGCCGCTACGCCAACGTCGTCCGCCAGCGGGCCGAGCAGTTCGCCGACCTGATCGCGCGGGAGACCGGCAAGCCGATGTGGGAGGCGCGCACCGAGGTGGAGAGCGTCGTCGCCAAGGTCGACATCTCGATCGCGGCCTATGCGGAGCGTACGCCGCAGCGCCGGATGGAGGGCGCGATGGGCGCCCGCACGGCCGTGCGCCACAAGCCGCACGGCGTGCTGGCGGTGCTCGGGCCGTTCAACTTCCCGGCGCACCTGCCCAACGGCCACATCGTGCCGGCGCTGATCGCCGGCAACGCGATCGTGTTCAAGCCATCGGAGAAGACGCCGGCCACAGGCCAGATGCTGGTCGCCTGCCTGCACGAGGCCGGCGTGCCGCCCGGCGTCGCCCGCTTCGTGCCCGGCGGCCCGGCCGAGGGCGCGGCGCTGGCGGCCGACCCGAACATTGACGGGCTGCTGTTCACCGGATCGGTGCGCGGCGGCCTCGCCCTCCACCGCCAGTTCGCCGAGACGCCGAACCGCATTCTCGCGCTGGAGCTGGGCGGCAACAACCCGCTCGTCATGTGGGACACGCCGGACCTGCACTCGGCCGCCGTGATCGCCGTGCAGTCCGCCTATCTCTCCGCCGGCCAGCGCTGCACCGCCGCCCGCCGGCTGATCGTGCGCGACGGCGCCCACCAGCCGCTGCTGGACGAGATCTGCAAGCTGATCGCCCGCATCATCGTCGATCACCCCCACGCCAGCCCGCCGCCGTTCATGGGCCCGGTGATCGACAACCAGGCGGCGAACGCGATCGAGGAACGCTTCCTCGGCCTCATCATGAGCGGCGGGCGCGCGATCAAGCATCTCCAGCGTCCGGCCGCCGACAAGCCGTTCCTCACCCCCGCGCTGATCGACGTGACGAACGTGGCGAACCGATCGGACGAGGAGATTTTCGGCCCCGTCCTCCAGGTGATCCGCGTGCCGGATTTCGACGCCGCCATCGCCGAGGCGAACGCTACCCGCTACGGCCTCTCGGCGGCTCTCGTCGGCGGCGCGCCCGAACTCTACGACCGCTTCTGGGCGAACGTGCGCGCCGGCATCGTCAACTGGAACCGGCCGACCAACGGCGCGTCGTCCAAGGCGCCGTTCGGCGGCGTCGGCCTCTCCGGCAACCACCGCCCGAGCGCCTATTACGCCGCCGACTATTGCGCCTTCCCGGTCGTCTCGACGGAGAGCGAGCAGGTCCGCGCCTCCATCGGCGTGGGGCTGCGCGACGCATAGGCGTCCCGGCTTACGGCAGGGAAACGGCGTCCGGGTGAGGGCAGGGGGCGGGGGCGGCGTTACCCGATCCGCTCCAGCGCCGGGATCAGCGCGTCGAAATGGTCGATCAGCGCCGTCGCGCCCAGCTGCTGCGGCGGCCGGTCCGAGAAGCCGAAGCTCACCGCCACGCAGGGAATGGCGGCGGCGCGGGCGGTGTCCGTGTCGGTGATCGAATCGCCCACGAACGCGGCGCGGCCGCCGCCGGCGCGGCGGATCGCCTCGCGCAGCGGTGCGGGATCGGGCTTGCGCACCGGCAGCGTGTCGCCGCCCACCAATGCCGCGAAGCGATCGTCCCAGCCGAGGGCGGAGACGAGGCGGCGGCTCAGCCCCTCCAGCTTATTGGTGCAGATCGCCAGCCGCACGCCCATGCCGGCCAGCCCGTCGAGCGCGGCCTCCAGCCCGTCGAACGCGCGCGTGCCGTCGGCGATATGGGCCTCGTAATAGTCGAGGAACATGGGGAAGCCCGCCTCCACCAGCGCCTCGTTCGCATCGCCCGTAGCGGCGAGGCCCTTCTGCAGCAGCGCGCGGGCGCCATGGCCCACCATGTGCCGCACCGACTCGGCCGGCACCGCCGCGCGCCCCAGCCGGCCGAGCGCGTGGTTGAGCGCGGCGGTGAGATCGGGTGCCGTATCGGCCAGCGTGCCATCCAGATCGAAGGCCACGACATCGAAGGGAAAGCGGTTCATGCCGCCGCCTGTGGCCCGCCCGATATGGCAAAGGCAAGCGCGACGTGGCAAAGCCGGCGTCATGTCCCGCCCGCCTCTCGCCGCCATCATCCTCGCCGCCGGTAAGGGCACGCGGATGCGATCCGATCTCCACAAGGTGCTGCACCCGATCGCCGGCCGGCCGATGCTGGGGCACCTGCTCGGCGCCGTCGACGAGCTGTCGCCGGCCGCGCGCGTGGTGGTGGTCGGCAGCGGGCGCGATCAGGTGGAGCGGCTGGCCGCGCCGCTGGGCGTGGGGCTGGCGGTGCAGGAGCCGCAGCTGGGCACGGCGCATGCGGTGCAGCAGGCCGGCGGCTTCCTCTCCGCTTTCGCGGGCGACGTCATCATCCTCTACGGCGACGTGCCGCTGGTGCGGGCGGAGACGATGGCGCGCATGCTCGACCGGCTGAACGAGGCCGATGCGCCGGCGGTGGTGGTGCTCGGCTTCCGCCCGGCCGATACGCTGGCCTACGGCCGCATCGCCGAGACCGGCGGCCTGATCGACACGATGGTCGAGCACAAGGATGCGACGGCGGAGGAGCGGGCGCTGGGCCTCTGCAATTCCGGGCTGATGGCGGTGCGCAGCGCCGATCTGTGGCGGTTGCTGGACAAGGTGGGCAACGCCAACGCCGCCGGCGAATATTATCTGCCGGACATCGTGATGCTGGCCGCCGCCGAGGGCCGCCGGTCCGCCGTGATCGAGGCGGAGCCGTGGGAGGTCGCCGGCATCAACAGCCGCGCCGAACTGGCCGAGGTGGAGGCGGCGTGGCAGCAGCGACGGCGGGCGGCGGCGATGGCCGAGGGCGCGACCTTGATCGCGCCGGATACGGTGTGGTTCGCCCACGACACGCGCATCGGCCGCGACGTGACGGTGGAGCCGAACGTGTTCTTCGGCCCCGGCGCGGTGGTGGCGGACGGGGTGACGATCCGCGCGTTCAGCCATATCGAGGGCGCGACGATCGCCGCCGGGGCCGAGATCGGCCCCTATGCGCGGCTGCGGCCCGGGGCGGAGATCGGCGCGAAGGCGAAGGTGGGCAATTTCGTCGAGGTGAAGCAGGCGCGGCTGGGCGCGGGCGCGAAGGCCAACCATCTGAGCTATATCGGCGATGCCGACATCGGGGCCGGGGCGAATATCGGCGCGGGCACGATCACCTGCAATTACGACGGCTTCTTCAAATATCGCACGGTGGTGGGGGCCAACGCCTTCATCGGATCGAACAGCGCGCTGGTGGCGCCGGTATCGGTGGGCGAGGGCGCGATCGTGGGCGCGGGCACGGTGCTGACGCGCGGCGTGGCGGCCGGCGCGCTGGCGATCGTCCGCGCGCCGCAGCAGGACAAGGACGGCTGGGCGACCCGCTTCCGCGAGCGGATGGCGGCGAAGAAGGCCGCAGCGAAGACGTAGCGCGTTAACCGAAGTTCAGCCCGCTTACATCATAGCGAACGGCGGCGCTGCTAGAGGCGCGCGGGGATACAGGAAAGCATACGCGCATGTGCGGCATCATCGGCATATTGGGGCAGAGCGCGGTGGCGGAGCGGCTGCTGGCGGGCCTGCGGCGGCTGGAATATCGCGGCTACGATTCGGCCGGCATCTGCACGATCCACGATGCGGCGCTCGATCGCCGGCGCGCCGAGGGCAAGCTGGACAATCTCGCCCGCGTGCTGGCCGCGGAGCCGCTGGCCGGCGACGTCGGCATCGCCCACACCCGCTGGGCGACGCACGGCGGCCCCACGACCAGCAACGCCCACCCCCATGCCACCGGCGAGGTGGCGATCGTCCACAACGGCATCATCGAGAACTTCAAGACCCTGCGGGACGAACTGGCGGCGAAAGGCCGCGTGTTCGAGAGCCAGACGGACAGCGAGGTGGTGGCCCACCTGATCTCCGACCAGGTGGAGGCGGGCGTCGATCCGGTGGAAGCGGTGCGCCTGTCGCTGAAGCGGCTGCGCGGCGCCTTCGCGCTCGCCATCCTGTTCCGCCAGCGGCCGGACATGATCGTCGGCGCGCGGCTCGGCTCGCCGCTGGTGGTGGGCTATGGCGATGACGAGACCTATCTCGGCTCCGACGCGCTGGCGCTGGCGCCGCTCACCCAGCGCATCGCCTATCTGGAGGAGGGCGACTGGGTCGTCATCACGCGCGCGGGCACGCAGATCTACGACGCGCAGGATCAGCCGGTCGATCGGCCGGTCACGATCTCCGGCATCACCGGGGCGCTGATCGACAAGGGCAATCACCGCCACTTCATGCTCAAGGAGATATACGAGCAGCCGGTGGTGGTGGCGCAGACGATCCGATCGTACCTGCGGCCGCTGGAAGGCCGCGTCTCGCTGCCCATCCCCGACTTCGATCTCGGCGCGATCCGGCGGGTGACGATCGTGGCGTGCGGCACCAGCTATTATGCCGGGATGGTGGCGAAATACTGGATCGAGCGGTTCGCCCGTGTGCCGGTGGAGGTCGATAACGCGTCCGAGTTCCGCTACCGCGAGCCGGTGATGGAGGAGGGCGGCCTGGCCCTGTTCGTCAGCCAGTCCGGCGAGACGGCGGACACGCTGGCGGCGCTGCGCCACGCGCGCGCGGGCGGGCAGAAGATCGCCGTCGTCGTCAACGTGCCGACATCGACGATGGCGCGCGAGGCGGACCTGCTGCTGCCGACCCATGCCGGGCCGGAGATCGGCGTCGCCTCCACCAAGGCGTTCACCTGCCAGCTCGCCGTGCTGGCGGCGCTGGCGGCGAACCTCGCCCGCGCCAAGGGCCGCCTCTCCGACGAGGAGGAGCGCCGCATCGTCCGCCACCTGGGCGAGGCGCCGGCCGCGATCAACGCCGCGCTCGCCTATGACGCTGCCATTGAAGAGATGTCCGGGGCGATCGCGCAGGCGCGCGACGTGCTGTATCTGGGCCGCGGGCCGGATTACCCGCTGGCGCTGGAAGGCGCGCTGAAACTCAAGGAGATCAGCTACATCCACGCCGAAGGCTATGCCGCCGGCGAGATGAAGCACGGCCCGATCGCGCTGATCGACGAGCATGTGCCGGTGATCGTCCTCGCCCCCTCCGGCCCGCTGTTCGAGAAGACGGTCTCGAACATGCAGGAGGTGCAGGCGCGCGGCGGCAAGGTGGTGCTGGTCTCCGACTATGACGGCATCGCCGAGGCCGGCGACGACTGCCTGGCGACGATCACGATGCCCAAGGTGCACCCGCTGATCGCGCCGATCGTCTATGCGATCCCGGTGCAGCTGCTCGCCTACCACGTGGCGGTGGCGAAGGGCACGGACGTGGACCAGCCGCGCAACCTGGCGAAATCGGTGACGGTGGAGTGAGGCCGGGCCGAGCGTGATCGCCGGATCGTGTCGGCGGATAGCCATTTCGACCCTCTAGGCCGGATCGACATTCAGGTTTTTTTGCATGTCCGCTCATCCTGAGGAGGGGCTGAGCGGAGACGAAGACCCGTCTCGAAGGATCCTTCGAGACGCCATTTCGACAGGCTCAATGGCTCCTCAGGATGAGCGGTGTGCATAAAGTGCAAGTCGAACCGGCTTGATCCGCTGGATGTCGGGATGCTTTAGCCGTCATCCTGCATCAGGTTCAGGGTGACGACCGCGCTGGACGAACAGGGGTGGGTTCCGCCGGACGACGCATCCGCGCGAACGCGTCGGCTAGGCCGAGACCCTCGATGCCCGTGCCGGCGCGAGCGCCTTCGCTGCCAGCGCCGTCTCGCCGGGTTCGAAGCGCTGCCACCCCGCCGGCCCCAGCCGCTCGATCGGCTTGAAGCGGACCTTGTACTGCATCCGCGCCGATCCCTTCACCCAGTAGCCGAGATAGACGTAAGGCAGGTTCGCCCGCGCAGCGCGGGTGATGTGATCGAGGATGATGTAGGTGCCGAGGCCCGGGCGGGCGGGATCGTCCGGCTCGAAGAAGCTGTAGATCATCGAGAGGCCGTCCGCCTGCTGGTCGCTCAGGCACGCCCCCACCAGCCGGCCGCCGGGTTCGCGATACTCGATGACGTAGGTGTTGACCGGCGTCTGCTCCACCATGTCGGCGAAGTCCTGCTCGTCCATGTCGGCCATGCCGCCGCCGGGGTGACGCGCGGCGAGGTAGCGGCGCAGCAGATCGAACTGCTCCTCCGTCGTCCACGGCTTGCAGGCGGTGATCGCCAGGTCGTCATGCCGCCGCATCAGCTTGCGCTGGCTGGCATTGGGGTGGAACTCCGCGCTGACGACGCGGACGGAGACGCAGGCGGAGCAGTCGATGCAGCTCGGCCGGTAGGCGACGCCCTGGCTGCGGCGGAAGCCGATGCGGCCCAGCGCATCGTTCAGCTCGCCGGCGTGCGGGCCGCTGAGTTCGGTGAACACCTTCCGCTCGGTCTTGCCGGCAAGATACGGACAGGGCGACGGCGTGGTCACGAAAAAACGCGGAAAGCGGAATTGCGCGGTCACGTCTCGTTTCGGCCCTTGTAGATCGGAAGTCGCTCGATCGCACCGGGATCGCCCGCATGCTGCAACAGGTAACGACTATGGCGGGCGAAGCCTTATCTGAAAAGTGCGTTTACCAAGGATTCATGGTTAAAATCGCGCGCCTGTCACATTGTTCAGGCACGGGCACGGATCCCCGGACCAAGGATCACGCCAGCTCCACCGGCGTCACCTCGTACCCGGCGGTTTGCAGCGCGGCGACCAGCCGGTCGAGATGCGCCTTGTCGCGCGTTTCGCATTCCACATCCAGGCTCAGCCCCTTGGCCGGCAGGTTGGTGAAGATGCGCTGGTGCGCCAGTTCCAGGATGTTCACGGCGAGCTGATCGAAGATGCGCGAGACCTGGAACAGCGCGCCCGGCCGATCCTGCAGGCGGATGCGCAGCCGCGCCAGCCGGCCGGAGCGGGCGAGATCGCGCAGCAGCACGTTGGCGAGGAGGCGCGTGTCGATGTTGCCGCCGCACAGCACCACGCCCACCGTGCGCCCGGCGAAGCGGCCGGGATCGGCCAGCACCGCCGCCAGGCCAGCGGCGCCGGCGCCCTCGGCCACCGTCTTCTCGATCTGCAGCAGCAGCGCCACCGATCGCTCCAGATCGCGCTCGCTCACCAGCACGATCTCGTCGACGATGCGGCGGATGATGGCGGAGGTGAGGACGCCCGGCTCCTTCACCGCGATGCCCTCGGCCAGCGTGTCGCCCTCGCACGGCAGGATGCTGCCGGTGATGCGGTTGAACATCGACGGGTAGAGCTCGGCCTGAACGCCGACCACCTCGATCGTCCGGCCTTCCACCTCGGCCTGCGCCTTCGCCACCGTCGCGCAGCCGGAGATCAGGCCGCCGCCGCCGATCGGTATCGCCAGCGTGTCGATTTCCGGCACGTCCGCCAGCATCTCCAGCGCCACCGTGCCCTGGCCGGCGATCACGTCCGCATCGTCGAACGGGTGGACGAAGGTGAGGCCGCGTTCCTCGGCCACCGTCAGCGCGTGGGCATAGGCATCGTCGAACCGCTCGCCATGAAGGATCACGGTGGCGCCATGCCCCTCGGTCTGCGACACCTTCACGGTCGGCGTCTGCTTGGGCATCACGATCGTCACCGGGATGCCCAGCCGCGCGCCGTGATAGGCGAGCCCCTGCGCGTGGTTGCCGGCGGAGGCCGCGATCACGCCGCAGGCGCGCGCCGCCTCCGGCATCAGCAGCAGCTTGTTCAGGGCGCCGCGCTCCTTGTAGGCGGCGGTGAACTGGAGGTTCTCGAACTTCAGATACACCCGCGCCCCGGTGAGCTGGGAGAGGGTGCGGCTGAGCAGCGTCGGCGTGCGCACGATCGCGCCGGCGATACGGGCATGGGCCGCCCGCACGTCCGCGATCGAGACGATCTCGGCGGCGGAAGGCGTAGGTACGGTCGGAGCCGCGACGGATTTGTGAGGGGTCGCCATGATCGCGCCCTAGCCCATCTGGCGGAGCGACGAAACCACGGTTATGCCGCCGCCATGGCAAGCATCGCATTCATCGGTCTCGGCAACATGGGCTCGCCGATGGCGCGGCACCTGCTGCGCGCGGGGCATGACGTGACCGTCTACAACCGCACCGCCGCGAAGGCCGATGCCTGGGTGGATCTGTATGGCGGGCGCGCGGCGCCAACGCCGGCCGCCGCGGCGGAAGGGGCGGACGCGGTCTTCTCCTGCGTCGGCGCCGATCCCGATCTGGAGGCGGTGACGATGCACCGCGACGGCTGCTTCCGCACGATGAAGCGCGGCGCCGTGTTCATCGATCACACCACGGTATCGGCGCGCATCGCCCGCCAGCTGGCGGTGGAGGGCAAGGATCGCGGCCTGCTGGTGCTGGACGCGCCGGTGACGGGGGCGCAGCCCGGCGCGGAATCGGGCACGCTCTCGATCATGTGCGGCGGTTCGGCCAAGGCGTTCGCCGCCGGCGAGCCGCTGATGCGCGCCTATGCGCTGCGCATCGTCCATATCGGCGGGGCGGGCAGCGGCCAGCAGGCCAAGATGGTCAACCAGATCTGCATGGTCGGCGCGCTGCAGGGCGTGGCGGAAGGGCTGCGCTTCGCCCAGGCCTCCGACCTCGATCTGGAGAAAGTGTTCGAGGTGATCTCCACCGGCGCCGCGGCAAGCTGGATCCTCACCCACGGCTGGCACAGCATGGCGCATGACGAGTTCGACTTCGGCCTGGCGGTGGACTGGCTGCGCAAGGATCTGGGCCTCGCCCTGGAGGAGGCGCGGGTGAACGGATCGACGCTGCCGATCACGGCGCTGGTCGACCAGTTCTACGCCGAGGTGCAGGCGCTGGGCGGCGGGCGGCAGGACATGTCGGCGTTGGTGCGCAGGATCAAGCGGTGAGGCGCCTGGCGCTGGCGGCCGCCGCCGCCGCCGTGACGATCGCCGCGCCGGCCCTCGCCGACGGCCTCGTCGATAATGTCAACGGCTATACGCTTGACGGCAAGGGGCGCGTGCAGCGTTTCACCGGCCTGCTGATCGATCGCCAGGGCAAGGTTTCCCGGCTGTACGAGGGCAAAGAGAAGCGGCCGACCGCCGCGCTCGACTACAAGCTCGATGCCGGCGGCCGCACGCTGATCCCCGGCCTGATCGATGCACACGGCCACGTCATGGCGCTCGGCATGCAGGCGCTGTCGCTCGACCTGTCGGACACGGCGACCTTGGCGGAGGCGCAGGCGAAGCTGCGGCGCTGGGCGGCCGACCATCCGAACCTGCGCTGGATCACCGGCGGCGGCTGGAATCAGGAGCGATGGGGCCTCGGCCGCATGCCGACGGCCGCCGATCTCGACGCGGCGGTGCCGGACCGGCCGGTGTGGCTGTCGCGGGTGGATGGTCACGCCGCCGTCGCCAACTCCGCCGCGCTGGCGCTGGCCGGGGTGACGGCCAGGACGCCGCAGCCCACCGGCGGGCGTATCGAGATGGCCGGCGGCCGGCCGACCGGCACCTTCATCGATGCGGCCACCGCGCTCGTCGAGAAAGCGGTGCCGCCGCCGCTGCCGCGCGAGCGCGACGCCGCCTTCGCCCGCGCGCAGGAGCTGCTGATAGCCAACGGCATCACCGCCGTGGCCGACATGGGAACCAGCACCGACGACTGGCTGGTGATGCGGCGCGCCGGCGATGCCGGGCGGCTGGCCGTGCGCGTGATGGCCTATGCCAGCGGGATAGAGCCGCTGGCCGCCATCGCCGGCACCGGGCCGACGCCGTGGCTGTACGACGGGCGGCTGCGCATGGCCGGGGTGAAGCTCTACGCCGATGGCGCGCTCGGCTCGCGCGGGGCGTGGCTGAAGGCGGACTATGCCGATGCGCCCAGGCAGCGCGGCCTGCAATTCCTCGACGACGCCAAGCTGCGCAACCTGATGAGCCGGGCGGCGATGGACGGCTTCCAGGTGGCCGTCCACGCAATCGGCGACGCCGCCAACGCGCAGGTGCTCGACGCAATCGACGAGCTGGCCGAGACGTACAAGGGCGATCGCCGCTGGCGCATCGAACATGCCCAGATCGTCGATCCGGCGGACCTGCCGCGCTTCTCCAGGAACGGCACCGTCGCCTCCATGCAACCGACGCACGAGACGTCAGACTGGCGCATGGCCGAGGCGCGGCTCGGCCCGGCGCGGCTGGCGGGCGCCTATGCGTGGCGGACGATGCTGGACGAGAAGGTGCCGCTGGCCTTTGGATCGGACTTTCCGGTGGAGCGGCCGGACCCGTTCGCGGGGCTGGCGGCCGCGATCAGCCGCGAGGATGCGGCCGGCGAGCCGGCGGGCGGCTGGCTGCCCGCGCAGAAGCTGACCTTCGTCGAGGCGATGGCGGCCTTCACCACCGGCGCCGCTTATGCCGGCTTCGCCGAGGACCGCATCGGCAGCCTGACGCCCGGCCACTATGCCGATTTCGTGCTGATCGACCGCGACATCTTCGAGGCCGCCCCGCGCGACATTCGCGCCACCCGGGTGATCGAGACCTGGATCGGCGGCAAGCGCACGGTGGCAGGCAAGTAGCCCGTCACGGTTTACCTCAATGGCAGGGTTGTTATCGACTTACCGCATGATGCGGTCTGCGGTCATCTGGATCGTCCGAGCCAGGCCTTCGATGATCTGCTGTCGCTCGTAAGCGACAATGGCACCAACGTGCCTGTTGACGTTCCGGCCGGGAGCAAGGCTTTGCGCGGATGACCGTGCCGTAACCATCATCTCGGCACGGGACGAGGCGCAGCCATCTACGCTCTTCTCCGCGAGTTGCCTCGGGTTGAGGGTGCTGCCGCGGTTGAACGCCGCTACGGCGGCCGCATTACCGCACCGCATCCAGCGGTCTCCTGCCTCGTGCAGCCGCTGAGTTGCTATCCTGACCAGGTCTTGCTGGCGCGGCGGCAGGCTCGACGGATCCCGCAACGGCACGCCCGGCGGCGGGTGATCGCCAGCTCGAGCGTGACCGACTGACGAGAGGCAAAGAATCAGAACTGAACGCAGGATATGGATGCGCTTCATTCTGCCCCGATCCCGCGTCGCCAGCCTACTATTCGCCTCTCCGAACCGATCGGGGTAGCGCCGGGCGGCGGATCGTAAGCCATGACCGCCGAAGAAAAAAGGGCTCCGGAACCTGAGTTTCGAAGCCCCTTCGTTAGCCAGCCGGCCCGATCAGCGCGAGTAGAACTCGACGACCAGGTTCGGCTCCATCTTCACCGGATAGGGCACCTCGTCCAGCGTCGGCACGCGGACGTAGGTGATCTTGGCGGCGCCGTCCGGCGAGACATAGTCGGGGATGTCGCGCTCGCTGAGGCCCTGCGCCTCCATCACCAGTGCCATCTCCTGCGCCTTGGTGCCAAGCGTGATCTCGTCGCCCGGATTCACCCGGCGCGACGCGATGTTGCACTTCACGCCGTTCACCAGGATGTGGCCGTGGTTCACGATCTGGCGGGCGGCGAAGATCGTCGGCGCGAACTTGGCGCGGTAGACGACCATGTCGAGCCGCCGCTCCAGCAGACCGATCAGGTTCTGCGAGGTATCGCCCTTCATCTTGGACGCATCGGTGTAGCTGCGCTTGAACTGCTTCTCGGTGATGTCGCCGTAATAGCCCTTCAGCTTCTGCTTGGCCTTCAGCTGCACGCCGTAATCGGAGACCTTGCTCTTGCGGCGCTGGCCGTGCTGGCCAGGGCCGTACTCGCGCTTGTTCACCGGGGACTTCGGCCGGCCCCAGATATTCTCGCCCATGCGGCGATCGAGCTTGTACTTGGCGCTGGTGCGCTTCGTCATGTTCCGTCCTTCAATTGCGTTCGTCTGCTCCCCGGCGCCGCGCTGCTGGTTCCATCGCTGGAGGGCAGGGCCACCGCTTCACCGGGGGTGCGGGGCCAATTGCGAAGGCGGGCCTATGGCCACGTTACCGATCGAAGTCAAGGTTGCGCACCGGCCGGCCGGGCCGCTAGGGGATCGCCCATGCCCGATCCCCTTCCCGCCGACCGCTGCACGACCATGGCCGAGGTGCGCGCCGGGGTGGATGCGCTGGACGAGGCGATCGTCGGCCTGTTCGCCCAGCGGATGCGCTACATGGACGCGGCGGCGCGGATCAAGCCCACGCGCGAGCTGGTGCGGGACGAGCCGCGCAAGGCGGCGGTGATCGATCACGCGCGCGCGGTGGCCGAGGCCAGGGGCTTTCCGCCGGCGCTGGCGGCGGCGCTGTACGACATGCTGGTCGAGGGCTCGATCGCCTACGAGATGGAACGCTTCGACGCGCGGTAAGCGTCCCTCGACTGCGGTCGGGACATGGCCGACCTGTCGAGAGCTGTCGAGACGCGAGCGCGATCCATCTGTCGAGCGCAGTCGAGACACGAGGCACGAGACACGCATCGGGGTGGCCCCTCGACTTCGCTCGGGGTAAAGGGCAGGGGCGGTGCCTTTTCATAGCGGACCGGCCGCCCGGCTTCGCTCCGGACAGTGTTCCTATCGCTCGGCCAGCGCCCGCTCGATCGACCGCAGCACGCCGCGCAGCGTGCGCACCTCGCCGGCGTTCCAGCCGGGGCTCGTCAGGATCGTGCGCAGCGCGCGCTTGTCGACATGGGCGCGATCGGGCGGAAAATAATAGCCGGCCCGCTCCAATATGCCGTCCAGATGCGCGATCATGCCGTCCAGCTCGGCCTGCGGCGCCGGCGGCGCGCGATCCGTGGCGGGGGGCGAGGCGAGGGCGACGCCCTTCGACCATTCGTACGCGACGAGGATCACCGCCTGGGCGAGGTTGAGCGAGCCGAACTCGGGATTGATCGGCACGGTGACGATCGTGCGCGCGACGGCCACGTCGTCCGTCTCCAGGCCGGAGCGTTCGGGGCCGAACAGGATGGCGGACCGTCCCGGCTCGGCGTGCATCGCGGTCGCCGCCTGCTCGGGCGTGACGACGGGCTTCGACACGCCGCGTTTCCGCACGGTGGTGGCGTAGACATGCGCGCAGTCCGCCGTCGCCTCGGCCACGCTGCCGTACACGCGCGCGGCGGCGAGCACGGCGTCCGCGCCGCTGGCGGCAGGACCGGCGTCGGGATTGGGCCACCCGTCCCGCGGGGCGACCAGGCGCAGGTCGGTCAACCCGAAGTTCAGCATGGCCCGCGCCGCCTTGCCGATATTCTCGCCGAGCTGGGGCCGCACGAGGACGATGGCGGGTTGCCTTTCCGCCGCCCCACCTTGCCCCGAGCGAAGTCGAGGGGCCTCGCCGAGCGGAGCCGAGGCGCGCGTCTCACGCTCCGAAGGCGGTATGGCAGCGGCACGCAGCGCGCTCCAGTCGCCCGCGATCAACGCCTCCTTCTTGGCGCGTGACCAGGGCTTGATCCGGTGTTCGGCCGCGCGCGCCTCGTCACGCGTCTGGAACGTCTCGGACCAGACCAGTACGACCGGTCGGCGATCCTGCGTGTAGCCGGCGATCTCGCCGGACTGGTGCTGCCCCAGTCGGCGCTCGAGGTCGCTTGTCTGGCCGACATAGTAGCTGCCGTCGGCACAGCGCAGCATGTACGTCCAGAAGGTCATGTGTGGGGCCGCATCCCGGCTTCGATCGATGCGGGCGGCCCCTCGACTTCGCTCGGGGCAAGCTCGACTTCGCTCGGGGCAAGCTCGATTTCGCTCGGGGCAAGCTCGATTTCGCTCGGGGCAAGGGCGCTGGAGGGTGGGCGCTCCGTCACTCGCGCCCCGCTTCGGCCACGGTGCCGGCGAAGTCCTCGAAATCCTTGGCCTCGGTGAAATCCTTGTAGACGCTGGCGAAACGGATGTAGGCCACCGTGTCCAGCGCCTTCAGCCCGGCCATCACCATCTCGCCGACGCGCTTGGCCGGGATCTCGCTCTCGCCGCTGGTCTCGATCTGGCGCTGGATGGCGGAGACCAGGCGCTCGATCCGGCCGGGCTCGATCGGGCGCTTGCGGCAGGCGATCGCGATCGATCGCTCCAGCTTGGCCCGGTCGAACGGCTCGCGCCGGTTCTCGCTCTTCACGATCGTCAGTTCGCGCAGCTGCACCCGCTCGAACGTGGTGAAGCGCGCGCCACAGCCCTCGCACTGGCGGCGGCGGCGGATGGAGGCGCCGTCCTCGCTCGGCCGGCTGTCCTTCACCTGACTGTCCTCGTGCGCGCAGAAGGGGCAGCGCATTACGTGGTCCGTCGGGCAGCCGGGATCACATCATGCGTCCGGATAGATCGGGAAACGATCGCACAGCGCCTCCACGCGCGCCTTCACGGCGGCTTCCGCCCGGGCGTCGCCCTGCTCGCCGTTCTTCGCAAGGCCGTCGAGCACGTCGGCGATCATGTCGGCGATGTCGCGGAACTCGGCCGGGCCGAAGCCGCGCGTCGTGCCGGCCGGCGATCCCACGCGGATGCCGCTGGTCTTCACCGGCGGCAGCGGATCGAAGGGCACGCCGTTCTTGTTGCAGGTGATGCCGGCCCGCTCCAGCGCCTCGTCCGCATCCTTGCCGGTGACGCCGAGCGGGGTGAGATCGATCAGCGCGAGATGCGTGTCGGTGCCGCCGGAGACGACATCGGCACCGCGCTCCTTCAAGCGGGCGGCCAGCGCCTTCGCATTCTCGATGACGGCGCGGGCGTAGCTCCTGAAGCCGGGCTCCAGCGCCTCGCCGAAGGCCACCGCCTTGGCGGCGATCACGTGCATCAGCGGCCCGCCCTGGAGGCCGGGGAACACCGCCGAGTTGATCTTCTTGGCGATCGCCTCGTCGTCGGTCAGCACCATGCCGCCGCGCGGGCCGCGCAGCGTCTTGTGCGTCGTCGTCGTCACCACATGGGCGTGGCCGAACGGCGTCGGGTGCGCGCCACCGGCCACCAGCCCGGCGAAATGCGCCATGTCGACCATGAAGATCGCGCCCACCTCGTCCGCGATGGCGCGGAAGCGGGCGAAGTCGATCACGCGCGGATAGGCCGATCCGCCGGCGATGATCAGGCGCGGCCGGTGCTCGCGGGCCAGCGCCTCCACTTGGTCGAAATCGATCAGATGGTCGTCGCGGCGCACGCCATATTGCACCGCATTGTACCACTTGCCGGAGAGGGCGGCCTTGGCGCCGTGGGTCAGGTGGCCGCCGGCGTCCAGGCTCATGCCCATGATCGTGTCGCCCGGCTTCGTCAGCGCCAGCATCACCGCGCCGTTGGCCTGCGCGCCCGAATGCGGCTGGACGTTGGCGAAGCCGCAGCCGAACAGCTGCTTGGCGCGATCGATGGCGAGGCTCTCGACCACGTCGGACGGGGCGCAGCCCTGATAGTAGCGTTTGCCCGGATAGCCCTCGGCATATTTGTTGGTGAAGACGCTGCCCTGCGCCTCCAGCACCGCCTTCGAGACGATGTTCTCGCTCGCGATCAGCTCGATCTGCTTCCGCTCGCGCGTCAGCTCCCGGCTCAGCCCGGCGAACACGGCGGGGTCGGCCTCGGCCAGGCTGCGGGTGAAGTAGCCGTCCGGCTGCACGGCGCTCAGCGTTGCGGGGTCGGTGCTCATGCGGGCTGCCTTTCGAGAGAGGGGGAGGATAGCTTGTGAACGCGGCCGGCGTGGCGACCGTCGGCGAACGGCGTGGAGAGGAACGCCGCGACGCACGCCTTCGCCATGTCCGGCCCGATCAGGCGGGCGCCCATGGCGATGACGTTGGCGTCGTTATGCTCGCGCGCGAGGGCGGCGGCGAGCGGATCGGAAACGAGCGCGCAGCGGCACGCCGGCGCCCGGTTCACCGCGATGGAGATGCCGATGCCGGATCCGCACAGCGCCACGCCGCGCGCGGCACGGCCGTCGGCGATCGCGTCGGCCAGCCTGTAGCCGTAATCCGGATAGTCCACCCGGTCCGCCGTGGCCGGGCCGAGATCGATCACGTCATGCCCAAGCTCGCGCAGCCAGCCGGCCAGCATCGCCTTCAGCTCGACGGCGGCGTGATCGGAGGCGATGGCGATTGTCGCGGCCATGTCACAAAATCCCTGAGTCGGATGGCGGCTTCCTAGAGGTGCGCGCGGCGAAGCGCCACCCACGGTTCCTTTTCCGCGGACGCGCGTTGGGCGATCGCAACAATGGGGAGAAGAAGCATGCGGATCACGCCGATCCTGCTGGGTACGTGCGCGCTGCTGGCCGGATGCGGCAGCAAGGCGCCCGAAGAGAATGTCGTGGTGGAGAACGGCATGGTCGTGGCGAACGAGGCCGCGCCCTCCAACCCGCAGGCACCCTCGCCGAACGTGACGACCGACGGCTGGGTCGGCCGCTGGATCGGCGTCGAGGGTCTGGTGCTGCAGATCGGCGCCGGCGAGCGGCCGGGCACCTACCGTCTCCACATCGCGCTGATGGACAGCGAGGGCGACTATACCGGCGTGGCCGACGGCGACTCGATCCGCTTTACCCGCAACGGCGTGAGCGAGACGATCCGCGCGACGAGCGGCGAAGAGACCGGCCTCAAGTGGCTGGCCGAGAAGAAGGACTGCCTGACGATCAAGCCCGGCGAGGGCTTCTGCCGCGACTAGGGCCGGCGCGCCAGCCGCAGGGTGCGGCCGAGGCGGCCAAAGGCATCCTTGTCCTGCTCGGCCAGGCCGTAGCGGATCGAGAGCCACAGGCCGCCGAGCAGGGTCGGCAGGATCAGGGCGGCGCGGGCGGGGAAGGGCAGCAGCCGCGCCGTCTCCATGATCGCCGCCACCAGCAGGCACGCGGCGGCCGAGCAGGCGAGCGCGCGACCATAAGGCGGTAGGAACGGGTTGAGCCCGTCCGCGCGGTTCAGCTGCCAGATGGTGAAGCCGCTCGACACGATCAGCCCGGCGGCCACCGCGATCGCCATCGCCACCGGCCCCGCATCGGGCAGCAGCAGCCAGGCGGCGAGGGCGGCGACGATCAGGCCGGAGAGGCTGTTGACCACCGGCTGCAGCCGCCGGCTCGCCACCTGCTGCACGGCGCCCGCCGGCCCGCACACCGCCTCCACCGCGCGCGCTACGGCTAGCGGCACCAGCAAGGTCGCCGCGCCAGCCGCCTCCTTGCCGAACAGGCGGGCCAGCGCGTCGGCCGCGGTCATGATGGTGGCGGCGATCGGCAGCGCCAGCACGGTGGATAGGCGGGTGGCAAAGGCGTAGAGCGGCTGGATCGCGGTCTTGTCATGCCGCGCCACGGCGGAGGCCAGCGGCCCCATCACGTAGCTGAAGGCCATGCGGACGAGCTGGATCAGGCTCGATAGCTTGCGGGCGATGCCGTAGAGGCCGGCCGCCGTCGCCCCGCCGGCGCCGGGGATCATCAGGTTCAGGATCACCGGCGGGGCATCGCTGAACAGCCGGCTGATGATGTTCGAGGGCAGTACCGACAGGCCGGCCAGCGCGGTGTGCGCCAGCATCCCCGGTTCGCGCGGGCCGCGCAGCAGCAGGCGCAGGTCGTAGTGACGGCCGAGCAGGCGGATGCAGGCGCCGGCGGTGATGGTGAGCGAGGCCAGATGCGCGATCAGCAGGCCCAGCGTGTCGACGCCGGCCAGCCACAGCCCGGTGGCGACGATCAGGCGGATGATCTGCTCCCACACGATCCGCAGGCGGATCTCCGGGCCGAACGCGCGGCGCGCGCGAAGGGCCGAGGTGCCGATCTCGATGAAGGCCCACAGCGGCAGGGCCCAGGCGAACAGGGCGATGCCGGTGGCCAGCGGCGGGCGATCCGCCGGCGCCACGTTGACCACCTCCGCGATCCACGGCGCGGCGATGCTGGCGCAGGCGGCGATCGTGGTACAGGGGATCAGGCCGAGCAGCAGCGCGGAGCGCAGCGCCGCGACGGCGCGCGCCTCGTCCGCCGCCTGCGGCACGACGCGCTGGAGCGCGGAGGTCATGCCGAGATCGGCGACATTCTCCACCAGGCTGACCAGCGACCAGAGGACGGTGTAGAGGCCGTAGGTCGCCAGCCCGAACATCAGGGTGTAGGCGGGCTGGGCGACGACCTCGATGACCGCACCGAGCCGCGAGAGCAGCGCGGCGCCGGCGCCACGGGCGACATCGCCGTGCGTCACGTCGTGCGCGGCGCGCGGCGGCGCCGGGGTCGCGTTCATCGCCGGGGCGGCTTTGCCCGATGATCGACCGGACGGCGGATCAGGCGGCGATCCGCATCTCCATGCGGTCCCAGATCTCGACGAGGGCGCGGGTGAGATCGCGCATCATCGCCTCGGTGTGGCTCGGCCCGGGGGTGAAGCGCAGCCGCTCGGTGCCGCGCGGCACGGTGGGATAGTTGATCGGCTGCACGTACACGCCATATTCGGCGAGCAGGATGTCGCTGATCTTCTTCGCCTTCACCGGATCGCCGACCATCAGCGGCACGATGTGGGTGGTGGAGGGCATCACCGGCAGCCCGGCATCGGCGAAGCACGCCTTCAGCATGGCGGCCGATGCCTGCTGGCCTTCGCGCTCCACGGCGGACTGCTTGAGGTGCCGCACGCTGGCGAGCGCGCCCGCCACCAGCACCGGCGACAGCGAGGTGGTAAAGATGAAGCCCGGCGCGTAGCTGCGGATCACGTCGATGATCGTGCGATCGGCGGCGATGTAGCCGCCCATCACGCCCACGGCCTTGGCCAGCGTGCCCTCGATGATGGTCAGGCGGTGCGCCGCCTGCTCGCGATCGGAGATGCCGCCGCCGCGCGGGCCGTACATGCCGACGGCGTGGACCTCGTCCAGATAGGTGAGGGCGTTATAGCGATCGGCCAGATCGCAGATCGCGTGGATCGGTGCGACGTCGCCATCCATCGAATAGACGCTTTCGAACGCGATCAGCTTGGGTGCTTCCGGGTCCGCCTCGGCCAGCAGCTGCTCCAGATGCTCCACGTCATTGTGGCGGAACACCTGCTTCTCGCAGCCCGAGTTGCGGATGCCGGCGATCATCGAGGCGTGGTTCAGCTCGTCCGAGAAGATGATGCAGCCGGGCAGCACCTTGCCCAGCGTCGTCAACGTCGCATCGTTCGAGACGTAGCCGGAGGTGAAGAGCAGCGCGCCCTCCTTGCCGTGCAGGTCGGCGAGCTCCGCCTCAAGGTCGATATGATAGTGGGTGTTGCCGCCGATGTTGCGCGTACCGCCTGATCCGGCGCCGACATCGTGCAGCGCCTCCTCCATGGCGGAGATCACATCGGGGTGCTGGCCCATCGCCAGATAGTCGTTCGAGCACCAGACGGTGATCGGCTTCGGCCCGTTGTGGCCGGCGAAGCAGCGGGCGTTGGGGAAGGCGCCCTTGTTGCGCAGGATATCGATGAAGACGCGGTAGCGGCCCTCGGCATGAAGACGATCGATCGCCTGAGCGAAAACGCGCTGATAGTCCAAGAGGCTCACTCCCCCGATATTGCGCGGGCTTTTAGCGGTTCGCCCGGGGCATTTCCAGCGCGAACGGTTCGCAAGAAGGGGGTGGCGCGCCAGTCCTGATCGACATTCACCGAACCAAGTCGATTTGCTCGCATTTATGCACACCGCTCATCCTGAGGAGCCATTGAGCGTGTCGAAATGGCGTCTCGAAGGACACGGGCCGTCCTTCGAGACGGGGCTTCGCCTCCGCTCAGCCCCTCCTCAGGAGCGGACAGGCAGAAAGCTAAATGTCGATCCGGCCTAGAGAAAAGCGATGTGGTTCAGCCCGTATCGGCCCAGCGACGCACGCAGGCCATCACCGATCGGCCGGGGCGCGGTGAACATGGCGGTGCCGGGGCCGGGCGCATCGGGCCACGCCTGCCCGGCGGTGAGGTGCGCCACCCGCCGGGCGATCCCGGCGCCGCCGTCCACGAAGGCGATCGGGCGCGGGGCCGCGGCCGCCAGCCGATCGGACACCAGCGGGAAATGGGTGCAGGCGAGCACCACCGTATCGATCCGCTCGCCGCCGGGCTGGTCCAGCAGGCCGGCCAATACGGCGGCATAATCGGCCGCGTCGGTCGGCTCGCCCGCCAGCGCCGCCTCCGCGAGCGTGACGAGGCGGGCCGATCCGTGGCGCAGCACCAGGCAGTCGGCGGCGAAGCGGGCGGTGAGATCGTCGACATAGGGCTGGCGCACCGTCGCCTCCGTGCCCAGCACGCCGATCGCGCGCGTGGCGGAGAGGGCGGCGGCCGGCTTGATCGCCGGCACCGTGCCCACCACCGGCAGATCGAGCGCGGCGCGCACCGCCGCCAGCGCGATCGTGGAGGCCGTGTTGCAGGCGACGACGATGAGGCGCGGATCGAACCGTTCCGCCAGCCGGCCGAGCAGTGCCGGCACGCGCGCCGCGATCTCGGCCTCGCTGCGGGTGCCGTAGGGGAAGCCGCCATTGTCCGCCGCGTAGACGATCGGCGCCGCCGGCAGCAGCGCGCGCGTGGGCGACAGTACGGAAAGGCCGCCGACGCCGGAATCGAAGAAGAGCAGCGGGCGATCGTCGGCCATCACCGCGCATCTAGGGCGCGGCCGCCGCGCACGCAATCGAGCCGCCGGGCGGCGTCATTGCGGTGGCGCGATTTTCCTTTATTATGAACGGCGATCGGGGAGCCTTGAAGTGATCGTTCAGCCTTGGGTCGGCGCGCTGCTGGCGCTGCTGGCCGGTTATCTGCTGGGATCGATCCCGTTCGGCGTGCTGCTGACGCGGGCGACCGGCGGGGGCGATCTGCGCACGATCGGATCGGGCAATATCGGCGCCACCAACGTGCTGCGCACCGGCAACAAGGCAGCGGCGGCGCTCACCTTGCTGCTGGATGGCGCAAAGGGCGCGGTGGCGGTGCTGATCGCCGCGCGCTTCTCGGCCGATTATGCTGCGCTCGCGGCGCTCGGCGCCTTCTTCGGCCACTGCTATCCGGTGTGGCTGCGCTTCCGCGGCGGCAAGGGCGTATCCACGCTGCTGGGCATCTCGCTGGCGCTGAGCTGGCCGTGCGGGCTGGTGTTCGCCGCCGTGTGGCTGGGGGCGGTGCTCGTCACCCGCATCTCCTCGGTCGGCGGCATGGCGGCGGCGGTCTCAACCCCGGTATGCGCGGCGGTGCTCGGCAAGTTCGGGCTGGTGCTGCTGTTCCTCGTGTTCACGCTGCTGGTGCTGTGGAAGCATCGCGGCAATCTGGAGCGGCTGCTCGCCGGCACGGAGCCGCGCATCGGCGCGAAGCCGCCGGTTGGCTGACGGCGGCGAGACGCCCGGCGGCGGCCTGGGCGACGAGGAATGGATCGCCCATCTTCGCCTGATCCGCACGCCGCGCATCGGCCCGGTCAGCTGCGCCCAGCTGATCGCCCGCTTCGGCACCGCTCGCCGCGCGCTGGCGGCGGTGCCCGATCTCGCCCGGCGCGGCGGCGGGCCGGCACCCGCGCTGGCCGGCGTGGACCTGGCCCGGCGGGAGATGGAGCGCGTCGCGGCGCTGGGCGCGCGTCACCTGTTCCACGGCCATCCCCCCTATCCGCCGCTGCTGGCGCAGATCGACGGCGCGCCGGCGGTGCTGATCGTGCGCGGCCGGATTGACCTGCTCGACCGGCCGGCGGTGGCGATGGTCGGCGCGCGCAACGCCTCGGCCGCCGCCGTCCGCTTCGCGCGCGGCATGGCGGCCGAGCTTGGCGAGCGCGGCATCGTCGTGGTCTCCGGCCTGGCGCGCGGCATCGACACGGCGGCGCATGCCGGATCGCTGGCGGCGGGCACGATCGCCGTCGTCGCCGGCGGCATAGACGTGGTCTATCCGCCCGAGAACGACGCCCTCCAGTACGCGATCGCGACGCAGGGCCTGCTGATCGCCGAGCAGCCGCCCGGCACCGAGCCGCGCGCCCGCCACTTCCCCTATCGCAACCGCGTGATCGCCGGCCTGTCGCTCGGCACCCTGGTGGTGGAGGCGGCGCCGAAGTCCGGCTCGCTCATCACCGCCCGCCATGCCGGGGATTATGGGCGGGAGGTGATGGCGGTGCCGGGCTCCCCCCTCGATCCGCGCGCGCAGGGGTGCAACCTGCTGATCCGCGAGGGCGCGACGCTGATCCAGTCCGCCGCCGATGTGGCCGAGGCGTTGGGATCGATCGGCGGCGGCGTCTTCGCCCGCGTCGGCGGCTACGCGCCGGCACCGATCGCCGCCGACCCTTCGGACGCGGAGCGGCGGCGGCTGATCGCGCTGCTGGGGCCGGTGCCGGTGCCGGTCGACGAACTCATCCGCCTCTCCGCTCTACCGCCGGCGATCGTGCAGACGGTGCTGCTGGAGCTGGAACTCGCCGGCCGGCTGGAACGGCACGCCGGCGGCCGGGCGAGCGTGACGGGCTGAGACGGCGAGCCCGGAAGGGGGCGGTGAACCACCGCCCGCGCCCCGCGTTCATCGCCACCCTGTAACGTGCCGGCGCTAGCCGCCCTCTTGACTGCACTGCCGCCGGCTCGTCACCCTCGCGCGTACGTACGAAGGAACCCGTGTCAAGATGAAGCTCGTCGTCGTCGAATCCCCGGCCAAGGCCAAGACCATCGAGAAGTATCTCGGGCCGGGCCACCGCGTGCTCGCCTCCTACGGCCATGTCCGCGATCTGCCCGCCAAGGACGGATCGGTGAACCCGGACGAGGGGTTCGCGATGGAGTGGGAGAACTACGCCGACAAGGCCAAGCAGCTGAAGGCGATCACCGACGAGGCGAAAGGCGCCGAGACGCTGATCCTGGCGACTGACCCCGATCGCGAGGGCGAGGCGATCAGCTGGCACGTGCAGGAGGTGCTGCGCAAGCGCCGCGCGTTGCCGAAAGACGTGCGCCGCGTGACCTTCAACGCGATCACCAAGCCGGCCGTGCTCGACGCGATGGCACATCCGCGCGCGCTGGACGAGGATCTGATCGACGCCTACCGGGCGCGCCGCGCGCTGGACTATCTGGTCGGCTTCACCCTCTCGCCGGTGCTGTGGCGCAAGCTGCCGGGGGCGAAATCGGCCGGGCGCGTGCAATCGGTGGCGCTGCGGCTGGTGGTGGACCGCGAGCGCGAGATCGAGGCGTTCGTGCCGCAGGAATATTGGTCGGTCGCGGCCGACATGGAGCAGGACGGGGTCGGTTTCGTCGCCCGGCTCGTGCGCTGGCAGGGCCGCAAGATCGATCGGCTGACGATCGGCAACAAGGGCGACGCCGATGCGGCCAAGGCGGCGGTGGAGGCCGGGCGCTTCTCCGTCGCCAGCGTCGAGACCAAGCCGCTCACGCGCAATCCGCCGCCGCCGTTCACCACCTCCACCCTGCAGCAGGAGGCGGCGCGCAAGCTCGGCTTCTCGGCCAGCCACACGATGCGGCTGGCGCAGGCGCTCTACGAGGATGGCGCCATCACCTATATGCGGACGGACGGCGTGCAGATGGACGGCAGCGCCATCTCAGCCGCGCGCGGCGCGATCGCCAACCGCTACGATGCCAGCTACGTGCCGGACAAGCCCCGCATCTACCAGACGAAGGCGAAGAACGCGCAGGAGGCGCACGAGGCGATCCGGCCGACCGACTTCGGCCGCGACCGGGCCGGCTCGGGCGATCATGCGCGGCTTTACGATCTCGTCTGGAAGCGGGCGATGGCGAGCCAGATGGCGTCCGCCCGGCTGGAGCGGACGACGATCGAGCTGACCGACGGCATCGGCCAGCAGGCGCTGCGCGCCACCGGACAGGTGGTGCTGTTCCCCGGCTATCTGGCGCTCTATGAGGAAGGTCGGGACGACGTTCCTGGTGCCGGCTCCGGCAAGCAGGCCGACGCCGGTGACGACGACGAAAGCCGCCGCCTGCCGCGCCTGAAGGAGGGCGACACGCCGGCCAAGAAGCGCGTCACCGCGGACCAGCATTTCACCCAGCCGCCGCCGCGCTATTCCGAGGCGAGCCTCGTCAAGAAGATGGAGGAGCTGGGCATCGGCCGCCCCTCCACCTACGCGTCCGTCCTGCAGGTGTTGAAGGACCGCGAATATGTGACGGTGGATAAGAACCGCTTCATCCCCGCCGAGAGCGGCCGGCTGGTGACGGCCTTCCTCGAACGCTTCTTCGAACGCTATGTCAGCTACGATTACACGGCCGGGCTGGAGGAAAGCCTTGACGACGTGTCCGGCGGGCGCGCCGGCTGGCAGGCGGTGCTGGAGGCCTTCTGGCGGGACTTCAAGCCGAAGACGATGGAGGTGATGGAGCAGAAGCCGTCCGAAGTGACGGCGGCGCTCGACCAGTTCCTCGGGCCATATCTGTTCCCGGACAAGGGGGACGGCAGCGATCCCCGGCTCTGCCCGGTGTGCCACCAGGGCAAGCTGGCGCTGCGCGGCGGCAAGTTCGGCGCGTTCATCGCCTGCTCCAACTATCCGGACTGCAAATACACCCGTCGCTTCGCGCAGGCGGGCGGTGCTGCGGACGCGGGCGCGGATGCCGGGCCGGTGGTGCTCGGCACCGATCCGGCGACGGGCGAGGAGGTGTCCAGGCGCAGCGGGCGCTTCGGCCCCTATGTGCAGCTCGGCGACGGCAAGGAGGCGAAGCGCGCCTCGATCCCCAAGGACGTGCCGCAGGGCGATGATTTCGCGATCGACTGGGCGCTGAAGCTGCTCTCGCTGCCGCGCACGATCGGCGAGCATCCGGAAACGGGCAAGCCGATCACCGCCAGCATCGGCCGCTACGGCCCTTATCTGCAGCATGACGGCAAATATGGCCGCCTGCAGACCACGGCCGACGTGTTCGAGACGGGCATGAACGCGGCCGTGGTGAAGCTGGCCGAGGCGGCGGCGGGCGGCGGGCGAGGGCGCGGCGCCGCCAAGGAACCGCTCGCCAGCTTCGGCGACAGCCCGGAGACGGGCAAGCCGGTGAAGCTGATGGAAGGCCGCTTCGGCCCCTATGCGACCGACGGCGTGACCAACGCGACCCTGCCCAAGACGGCCGACCCGGCGACGATGACCTTCGAGGAGGCGCTGGCCCTGCTGGCGGAACGGGCCGCCAAGGGACCGCCAAAGGGCAAGAAGCCGGTGAAGAAGGCAGCGCCGAAGAAGGCGCCGGCCAAGGCCGCGACAGCCGCCGCTGCCGCACCGAAGAAGGCCGCGCCCAAGAAGAAGGCCGCGGCGAAGACGGCGACCGGCAAGGCCGCCAAGGTCTCTGCCTGAGCCCGGCGGAGGGACGATCTCCAAGTGGATCGTCCCGTCCCTCGACCTTCGCTGCCGAGTGCACGGCCGCGGGCGAACATTTCAGCGTTGGGAAACCCCGGCAAGGTCACGGCGCCACGACACCCCTCGCGAAAGAGGGAGACGGAGCGTGCGGACGATGGAACGGGTAGCGGCGCGATCGATGCTGCTGGCGCTGGCGCTCGGTGATGCCCTGCTGTTCATGGCGCTGCTGGTGCCCGCCGGCTGACCGCGCTGGCTAGGCGGAGAGCGCCGCCTCACTCCTGCGGCGGCAGCGGCGGCCCTTCCCGGGCCTCCACCTCGGCGTTCATGCCGTGGCGCATCAGCATGGGGATGTTGGCGAGGGCGAAGATCAGGGTCGCCGGCATCGCGCCCCACAATTTGTAGCCCAGCCAGAAATCGGTGCTCGTCGTGCGCCACACCGCCTCGTTCGCCAGCGCCATGGCCGCGAAGAACAGCGCCCAGTTGCGCGAGAGCAGCGTCCAGCCCCGCTCGGTGAGGCCGGGATAGGCGCCGCCCAGCACCAGCTTCAAGGTCGGCCGGCCGGTGCGCAGGCCGAACAGCAGGATGCCCGCGACGGTCAGATAGTAGATCGTCGGCTTCACCTTGATGATCCACTCCTTGTGGAGCCAGATCGTCAGGCCGCCGAGCAGCAGCACCATCACCGCCGAGAACCACTGGATCGCGCTGACGTGGCGATAGCGCGCCAGCGACCACAGCATCGCCACCAAGGTGGCCGCCATGAACACGCCGGTGGCGACGAAGATGTTCTTGCCGGTGAGCGAATAGGCCAGGAAGTAGATCGCCAGCGGCCCGAGATCGAGCGCCAGGCGCATGCCGGGGCTCGCCTCCTTTCGCGCCTCGCTCATGCCTCGACCCCCGCGATCGCGCGCGCCACCTCTTGCGCGTCGAACGGGCGCAGGTCGTCCAGGCTCTCGCCGACGCCGATCGCGTGGACGGGCAGGCCGAACTTCTCGGCCGCCGCCACCAGAAGGCCGCCGCGCGCGGTGCCGTCCAGCTTGGTCATGACGAGGCCGGTCACGCCGGCGCTGTCGCGGAACACCTCGATCTGGTTCAGGCCGTTCTGGCCGGTCGTGGCATCCAGCACCAGCACCACGTCGTGCGGCGCGGCCGGGTTCAGCCGGCCGAGCACGCGGCGGATCTTCGCCAGCTCGTCCATCAGCCCGGCCTTGTTCTGCAGCCGCCCGGCGGTGTCCACGATCAGCACGTCGATGCCGGTCTCGGTGCCCTGCCTGACGCCTTCGAACACCAGGCTCGCGGCGTCGCCGCCCTCCTTGCCGGAGATGATCGGCACGCCGATCCGCTCCGCCCACACCTTCAGCTGGCCGATCGCGGCGGCGCGGAAGGTATCGCCCGCAACCAGCATCACCGAATAATCCTGCTCCTGCAGCAGGTGCGCCAGCTTGGCGATCGTCGTCGTCTTGCCCGATCCGTTGACGCCGATCACCAGGATCACCTGCGGGCGAGGAAAGGCCTCGATCTCCAGCGGCTTGGCGACCGGGGCCAGGATGGCCGCGATCTCCTGCGCCATCACGGCGCGCACGCCGGCCTCGTCGATGTCGCGATCGTAGCGTTCGTCGGCCAGCCGGTCGCGGATGCGGGCGGCGGTGGCGGGGCCGAGATCGGAGGCGATCAGCGCCTCCTCGATCCCGTCCAGCGTCTCGCGATCGAGCTGCGCCTTGGTGAACAGGCCGGCGAGATTCTCGCCGAGCTTGTCCGAGGTGCGGCGGAAGCCGCCGAGGATCTTCTCGTGCCAGGCGCGCGGGGCGGGGGGCGTCTGCGTCATGCGGGGCAACCGATCAAGCTATCGTCCTCGACGTGGGAGATGCGGATGGCGGCGATCGCGCCGGGCGGGCACGGCGCTGTCAGGCGCACGCGGGCGAAGTTGGCGGCGTGGCCGGATCGGCCGTCCCGCTCCACCAGCACCCGCTGCGTGGTGCCGGCGAGGCCCGCCAGCCAGCGCGCGCGCCGGGCGGCGGCGGCGGCACGCAGCGTGGCGGCGCGGGCGCGAACCACCTGCGGCGCCACCTGTGGCATGCGCGCGGCCGGCGTGAAGGGGCGCGGCGAGAAGGGGAAGACGTGGCCGAACACCACGTCGCAATCGTCGATCAGCGCCAGCGTGTTCGCCGCCATCGCCGGGGTTTCGGTAGGAAAGCCGGCGATCAGGTCCGCGCCGATCGCGATCTCCGGCCGCGCCGCCTTCAGCCGCGCGATCATCCGCACCGCCTCGCCACGCAGGTGGCGGCGCCGCATCCGCTTCAGGATCATGTCGTCGCCCGACTGAAGGGACAGATGGAGGTGCGGCATGATCCGCGCCTCGCCCGTCACCACCTCGAACAGCCGCTCGTCGATCTCGATCGAATCGAGCGAGGAGAGCCGCAGCCGGGCGAGCGCCGGCACGTGCCGCAGGATCCGCTCGACCAGGCCGGCCAGGGTCGGCGCGCCGGGCAGGTCCGCGCCGTAGCTGGTGAGATCGACGCCGGTCAGCACCACCTCGGCATGGCCGGCATCGACGAGCGCGGCGATGCGATCCACCACCAGCCCGGCGGGCGCCGAGCGGCTGGCGCCGCGCCCCTGCGGGATCACGCAGAAGGTGCAGCGGTGATCGCAGCCGGTCTGCACGCCCACGAAGGCGCGGGCATGTTCGGCGAAGGCAGTGGCGAGATGCGGCGCGTGCTGGCGCACGGCGAACACGTCCGACACGACGATGTCGGCCGCGCCCGGTCTGGCGAAGCGGAAGGCGGCGGCCTTCTGGTCGCCGGTGCCGAGCACGCGCGACACGCCGGCCAGCGCGGCGAACGCCGCCGGCTCGATCTGCGCGGCGCAGCCGGTGACGAGGATGCGCGCGTCCGGCCGCTCGCGATGCGCGCGGCGCACCGCCTTGCGCGCCTGCCGCACCGCCTCCGCCGTAACGGCGCACGTGTTGACGATGACGAGATCGTCCTGATCCGCCGCCATCGCCCGCATCGCCTCGCTGTCGGCGATGTTGAGGCGGCAGCCGAGCGTGATGAGCTGCGGCCCGCTCACAGGCCCGTCTCGCCGGTGAAGACGTGCGTGGCCGGGCCGCTCATCAGCAGCCGGCCGCCCGCGCCCTCGGCGAGGCTCAGCGTGCCGCCGGGCAGATCGAGCCGGACGGCGGGGTCGAGCCGGCCGAGCCGGCGGCCGGCCGCGAAGGTGGCGCAGGCGCCGGTGCCGCACGCCCGGGTGAGGCCGGCGCCCCGCTCCCACGTGCGCATCGTCACATGGTCGCGGGCGACGATGGTGGCGACGTTGACGTTGATCCGCTCGGGGAACAGCGGATCGGTCTCGATCTCCGGGCCGATCGCGGCGAGATCGATCGCGTAAGCGTCCTCGGTGAAGAAGACGAGGTGGGGATTGCCCACGTTCACCGCCGCCGGCCCGTCCAGCGGGCCCCAGCCGGTGGGCAGCCGCATCGTATCCACCGCGTATGCGAGCGGGATCGCATCCCAGTCGAACCGGGGAACGCCCATGTCGACGGTCGCGCCGTCCCCGGCGAGGGTGGCGGTCAGGATGCCGGCGGCGGTCTCGATCGTGCAGTCGCGGCCAAGCAGCACGGGCACGCATCGCGTGGCGTTGCCGCAGGCGGACACTTCCGATCCGTCCGCGTTCCAGATGCGCATCGTCACGTCCGTATCGCGGCCGGGGCCGATCAGGATCAGCTGGTCGCAGCCGACGCCGATGCGGCGGTCGGCGAGCGCGCGGACGCGGCCGGCATCCAGCGCCACCGCCGCCTCGCGCGCGTCGATCACGACGAAGTCGTTGCCGAGCCCGTGCATCTTGTGGAAGCGAAGCGCCATGCGCGCGATCTAGGGACGGGGCGGAGGGATGTCCATCGCGGCAGACGGCACCGGGAAGGCGAGCGCGGCATATTGGACATTCCCGCAACGAGCCGCCATCCTCGCGGCGACCCTCGGAGAAGCCGGAGCTCGATCGGCGCGCCTGCGTGTTGACGATCGCCCGGGGCAGCTACCGGCCGGCGCGGGACGCGGCCGGGCTTCCCGTCACCGGCAGGGACTGGATGACGATCCGGTGGCAGGTGCCGCGCGACTGAAGCGAGTTCGGGGGCAGGTGAACGCCTGCCAACGTGGAAAGCGTTTCGACAGCGGCCGATGCGCCGCCCGCGCGTCAGGCGCCGGTGGCGGTGGGGCTCTTGACCGGACGTGCGGAGATGCAGCGGAAATAGGAGGCGCGCGCCGTTTCGTTGCCGTGGCCGACCATGCCGAGCTGCTTGCACACCTTGGCCTCGAACACGACCGTGTCGACCTCCTCCTTGCTGATCTCGGCCTTCACCGTTCCCGGGCCGGTGGAGACCAGCTTCTTCGGCATGTTGGGGTAGATGTCCTTGAGGACATATTCCTGATACGCATGATACATCTCGTGGATCAGGGCGACCGCCGGCGATTGCCAGCCGCCGTGGACGACCTCGAGCGCGCTCAGCGGATCCCAGCTGATGAAGCCGCCGCCGGCGTGGGCGTGGGCGTAATAATCCTCGCCGTCGCAATTGGTGACGAACACGGGGATCTCGTTGGGCAGCGACTCCAGCGCCTCGTAGACATGTTTGGCGACCGGCGATTTGCTGAGATAGGCTATGGCCGAGGCATAATATTTGCCTGCCTGTTCATGGCTGACATGGCTCGGCTGGCCCTTCTCGCCACCACCCTTGACGATGATCGTCACCGCTCACCCTCCCAAAACGAAAATCCGCGATGCTTGCTGCAATTCGAGATGATAGGTATTCGGGATCATTCAACCGAAATGGAATGTTTCGTCACCATATCGGCTGTGTGATGCCAGTAACGGTGAATACTCGATCGTCTCGAATCAGCAACGCCTCGTTCTTAAACTGTCAGGTTGGGCCGCGCCAGCCTTGCGAACGCAGCTTACACGCGGCGCTCGTCTTGTGAGGACTTGCCGTCGCTCTCTACCAGCCTGCGAGGGCTGATTTAGGTGCGGGTATTCGGCGCCGGCACTCCCGGTGCGACGTCAGCCCGTTCGCCGCAAGGTCCGGGCCGGCTCCGCCGCCACTGCGCGGCCGCTCGGCAGCAGGGAGCGGTCGGCCAGCAGCTTGCGGACCTGCGTGATCGGTATCGGGTGGCCGTAATGATAGCCCTGGCCCTTGTGGCAGCCGATCGCCTTCAGCCGCTCGGCGATGGCCCCGTCCTCGATGCCCTCGGCGGTGATCGGCAGGCCCAGGCTGTCGCCCAGCTTGGTGATGGCGTTGACGATCGCCGCGCTCTCCGAATTGTCGACCATCGACATGACGAAGCTCTTGTCGATCTTGATGCGGTCGAATGGCAGCGCGCGCAGGTGGGCGAGGCTGGAATAGCCGGTGCCGAAATCGTCGAGCGCCAGCCGGATGCCCTGGTTCTTCAGGCTGCCGACGATCGACTGGGCGAGGCCGAGATTCTCGAACAGCGAGGTCTCGGTGATCTCGATCTCCAGCCGCTGCGGCGGATAGCCGGTTTCGACGAGCAGCTTGACGATCTTCTGCGCCAGCCACGGGTCCTTCAGCTGCGCGGGCGAGATGTTGACCGAGAGGGTGAGCTCCTGATCCCAGCCGCGCGCCTCCTCGAACGCCTGCCGCATCACGGAGAGGGAGAGATCGCCGATCAGCCCGGCATCCTCGGCCACGGGGATGAACATGTCGGGCGGGATCAGGCCGCGCGTGGGGTGCTCCCAGCGGGCCAGCACCTCGAAGCCGTTGATCCGGCCGGTGACGAGATCGATCTGCTGCTCGTAATAGGGCACGATCTCGCCCTTGGGGATGCCGGCGCGCAGGCCTGCCTCGATCGCGTTGCGGGCGTGCAGTTCCCGCTCCATCGCCGGGTCGAACCAGTCGAGCCGGTTGCGGCCGGCCTTCTTGGCGGCATACATCGCGATATCCGCCCGGCGCATCAGCGCCTCGCCGGTGGTGCAGTCCTGATCCGATCGGGCGATGCCGAGCGAGCCGGTGATGTGGGCGCGGACGCCGCCGGCCTCGAACGGGATGGCCAGCCGTGCGACGATCCGCTCGGCGACGATGTCCACGGTGCCGGGGCGCACCGCATCGTAGAGGAAGGCGCAGGCGAACTCGTCGCCGCCCAGCCGGGCGATCTGGGCGTTGGGCGGCAGCAGCTCCTCGATCGCGATAGCGACGGCGCGCAGCAGCGCGTCGCCGGTGGCGTGGCCGTGGAGATCGTTGACCGTCTTGAAGTGATCGAGATCGATCATCAGCATCGCCACCGTCTTGCCGCGCTGCTCGGCCCGGCCCAGCAGGCTGGCGACGCCTTCCGCCAGCGAGCGGCGGTTGAGCAGGCCGGTGAGCGGATCGTTGGCGGCCAGCGTGCGGGCGCGATCCTCCGCTGCGGCGCGCTCGACCACCTCGACCGAGAGGTCGCGGTAGCGGCGCCAGCCGAACAGCATCAGCGCGATGTTGAGCAGCACCGCGCTGGCCAGCATCGCATCGATGCCGCCGCCGCTGCCGCCGAGCAGCGCCACGAAGGCGGTGAGGGCGCGGCTGCCGGTGGCGGCGAAGATCAGGATCGCGGCCACGGTGATGCCGCCGGTCAGCAGGTCGCGGCGGGCGGCGCGCACGGGTGCGGCGGCGCGTGCCGCGGGCGCGCGCGATCCGTTTCTGGTGGGATGGCTCATGGGCCGGCAATGCGCCGACAGGCGTGTAGAAGCGGTTAAACCTTGCTTCCCCGCCGGGGCTGGGCTAGGGGCCGCCGCGATCGTTCCGTGAAGGACGTGAAGGCAGCGCCCTTGGGCGCACGCCGGCCGGCGAGGTTTCGCCCGCCGGCGTTTTATGCGTTCGGCGCGGTTCGGCAAGGTTTCAGGGCGTGTTGCGCGCCGGGAGTGTGGCGATGTTCGAGAGCTTGAGCGATCGGCTGGGCGGCGTGTTCGACCGCCTGCGCGGCCGTGGCGCGCTGAACGAGGCGGACGTGCGCGCAGCGCTGCGCGAGGTGCGCATCGCGCTGCTGGAGGCCGACGTCGCGCTGCCGGTGGTGCGCCAGTTCGTCGACGGCGTGACCGAGAAGGCGGTCGGCCAGTCGGTGCTGAAATCAATCACGCCGGGCCAGCAGGTCGTCAAGATCGTCAACGACGCGCTGGTCGAGATGCTGGGATCGGACGCGGCCGATCTGGAGCTGGACGTCACCCCGCCGGCGATCGTGATGATGGTCGGCCTCCAGGGTTCCGGCAAGACGACGACGACGGCGAAGATCGCCAAGCGGCTCACCGAGAAGGGCCGCAAGAAGGTGCTGATGGCGTCGCTCGACGTCAATCGCCCGGCCGCGCAGGAGCAGCTGGCGACGCTCGGCACGCAGACCAAGGTCGCGACCCTGCCGATCGTGCAGGGGCAGTCGCCGGTCGACATCGCGCGGCGGGCGCTGCAGGCGGCCAGGCTGCAGGGCTATGACGTGCTGATGCTGGACACGGCCGGCCGCCTCCATGTCGACCAGGCGCTGATGGAGGAGATGAAGGCCGTCGCGGACATCGCGACGCCGCACGAGATCCTGCTCGTCGTCGATGCGCTGACCGGTCAGGACGCGGTGAACGTGGCGACCAGCTTCTCCACGCAGGTGGCGCTCACCGGCGTGGTGCTGACGCGCATGGATGGCGATGCCCGCGGCGGCGCTGCGCTCTCGATGCGCGCCGTTACCGGCAAGCCGATCAAGTTCGTCGGCACGGGCGAGAAGCTGGACGGGCTGGAGCTGTTCCAGCCGGCCCGCGTCGCCGGCCGCATCCTGGGCATGGGCGACGTCGTCAGCCTCGTCGAGCGGGCGGCCGAGACGATCCAGGTCGAGGAGGCGGAGGCGCTCGCCGCCAAGATGGCGAAGGGGCAGTTCGACATGAACGACCTGCGCGCCCAGTTCAACCAGATGAAGCGGATGGGCGGCCTGGGCGCGCTGGCGGGGATGCTGCCGGGCGTGAAGCAGGTGAAGCAGGCGATGGCGAACGGCGCGGGCGACGACAAGATGCTCGTCCACCTGGACGCGATCATCGGATCGATGACGCCCAAGGAGCGCGCCAAGCCCGAGCTGCTGAACGCCAAGCGCAAGATCCGCATCGCCAAGGGCAGCGGCACGACGGTGCAGGAGGTGAACAAGCTCCTGAAGATGCACCAGGAAATGGCCAACGCGATGAAGAAGATCCGCAAGATGGGCGGCCTGAAGGGGCTCGGCGCCATGCTCGGCAAGGGTGGCGGGCTGGGCGGCCTGCTCGGCGGCGGCGGGATGCCGCAGCTGCCGCCGGGGGCGGGTGGCCTGCCCGGGCTGCCCGGCAGCGGCGGCCCCGGCGGGTTGCCGCCAGGTTTCAACCAGTTCCGCAAGAAATAATCTCAAGTCTCTGAAAGGAAGTACGAATGTCCGTTGCAATCCGTCTCGCCCGCGGTGGCGCCAAGAAGCGTCCTTACTATCGCATCGTCGTCGCCAACTCCCGCGACGCGCGCGACGGCCGCTTCATCGAGAAGATCGGCACCTACAACCCGCTGCTCGCCAAGGATGACGAGAAGCGCGTGGTGCTGGATGCCGAACGCGCGAAGCATTGGCTGAGCGTCGGCGCGCAGCCGACCGATCGCGTCGCCCGCTTCCTGGACGCCGCCGGCCTGAAGGAGCGGTCCGCCCGCAGCAACCCGAGCAAGGGCAAGCCCGGCGAGAAGGCCGTTGAGCGCGCCGAGGAGCGCGAGAAGAAGGCCGCCGCCGCTGCGGCCGCCGCCGCGCCGGCCGAGAGCGCCGACGCCGAGGCGTGAGGCACGAACGGGTGGCTGGGGCGTTCGTGATGCGACTGTCGATAGAGGAGGTGCATCATGTCCACCAACGCCACCCAGCCGGATCAGGCCGAAGGCGCGCGCGAGGATGACCGCGCCGGAGAAGGCGGCGGGCAGGGCGTCTCGTCCCAGCAACCCGCCGAGGGAGCCGACGACACCCCCGCCGGAGACGACGGATCGGCCGACCGGGCCGCCTGACGGCGAAACGCGCGCCGATGGTCCGCCGGACCGGATGGTGACGCTGGCGGCGGTGATCGGCGCGCATGGCGTATCGGGTGAGGTGCGGCTGAAGCTGTTCACCGACGATGCCGACAATCTGCGCGCCTATCCCGCCTTCGAGGCGGGCGACCGCCGCCTGAGCCTGAAGACCGTGCGGCCCGGACCGAACGGCGCCGTCGCCCGCTTCGCCGAGATCGGCGATCGCACGGCGGCGGAGGCGTTGCGCGGCACCGCCTTGCGGGTGCCGCGTGCCGACCTGCCGCCGCTGGCGCCGGGCGAATATTATCATGCCGACCTGATCGGCCTCGCCTGCGTGGCGACGGACGGCGAGGCGCTGGGCCATGTGGTGGCGGTCGAGAATTTCGGCGCCGGCGACGTGATCGAGGTCGAGCGGCCGGGCGGCAAGCGGTTCATGGTGCCGATGAGCGCCGATGCCGTGCCGACGTGGGACGAGACGCGGCTGACGGTGGAGCGCGGCTTCATCGTGTAGCCAGGATGTGGCCGGCGGATCGGGAGCGGAGTTCGAGATGCGTCTGGCCGTCCTCTCCGACATTCACGGCAACCTGCCCGCGCTGGAGGCGGTGATCGCCAATGCCCGCGCGCGCGGCGCCGATGCGTTCGTCAATCTCGGCGACAGCGTCTCCGGCCCGCTCTGGCCGCGCGAGACGGCGGCGCTGCTGATGGCGCTCGGCTGGCCGACCCTGGCGGGCAATCAGGATCGGCAGGTGGTGCAGGAGCATCTGGCCACGATGGGCGCCTCCGATCGGTTCGCGCGCGAGCGGCTGGGGCCGGCGCAACTCGCTTGGCTGGCGACGCTGCCATCGACGCTGGAGTATGCGGCGGACATCTTCCTCTGCCACGGCACGCCGGCCAGCGACTCTGCCTATCTGCTGGAGGATGTGGGCGAGGACGGCGCCTATCCGGCCGCGCCCGGCGCCGTGGCGGAGCGGCTGGCGGGGCGGCGCGAGCGGTTGACGCTCTGCGGCCACAGCCATCTCGCCCGTCTGCTCTGGCTGGCGGACGGCCGCACCGTCGCCAACCCCGGCAGCGTCGGCCTGCCGGCCTACGCCGATCCGCTGCCGCACTGGCACGTGATGGAGAGCGGCACGCCCCGCGCGCGCTACGCGCTGGTGGAGGATGGCGCGGTGGACCTGCTGGAGGCGGACTATGATTTCGCCGCCGCGTCCGCCAAGGCGCGCGCGGAGGGGCGGGGCGACTGGTCGTTCGCGCTCGCCACCGGCCGCGCGCGGTAGCATGGCCGGATGAGCTTTGCCGCGACGATCCTGACGCTCTATCCGGAGATGTTCCCCGGCCCGCTGGGCCACAGCCTTGCCGGCCGGGCGCTGGCCGAGGGGCGCTGGTGCTGCCGGCCGGTGCAGATCCGCGACTATGCGACCGACCGCCACCGCAGCGTGGACGATACGCCGGCCGGCGGCGGCGCGGGCATGGTGATGCGCGCCGATATCCTGGCGCGGGCGGTGGACGATGCGGCCGCACAGGCCCCCGGCGTGCCGCTGCTGGCGATGAGCCCGCGCGGGCGTCCGCTCGGCCAGGCGCGGGTGCGCGATCTGGCGGCGGGGCCGGGCGCGATCATCCTGTGCGGCCGGTTCGAGGGCATCGACGAGCGCCTGTTCGAGGCGCGCGCGATCGAGCCGGTGTCGATCGGCGACTATATCCTCTCGGGCGGGGAGATGGCGGCGCTGACCCTGCTGGACGCTTGCATCCGGCTGCTGCCCGGCGTAATGGGCGCGGCGCATAGCGGGGATGACGAGAGCTTCGAGACGGGGCTGCTCGAATATCCCCATTATACCAGACCGCGTGAGTGGGAAGGGCGCACGATCCCCGAAGTGCTGCGATCGGGGGATCATGCGGCGATCCAGGCATGGCGCAAGGCCCGTGCCCAGGACGATACACGGCTAAGGCGGCCGGATCTTTGGGAGCGCCATGAGGGCGCTCGGGTCCAGTCGCCCTCTGGCGCGCGGCGACAGAAGGAGTGATGGGATGAACCTCATCCAGACGCTCGAGGCCGAGGCCATCGAGAAGTTCAAGGCGAACAAGACCCTGCCGGAATTCCGTCCCGGCGACACGGTGAAGGTCGGCGTGCGCGTCGTCGAGGGCGAGCGCACCCGCGTGCAGAATTACGAGGGCGTGTGTATCGCCCGCGCGAACAAGGGCATGGGCAGCAGCTTCACCGTCCGCAAGATCTCGTTCGGCGAGGGTGTGGAGCGCGTGTTCCCGCTCTACTCGCCGAACATCGATTCGATCGAGGTCGTCCGCCGCGGCGTCGTGCGGCGCGCGAAGCTCTATTATCTGCGCGGCCGCACTGGCAAATCGGCCCGTATTGCGGAGCGGCGCGATACCCGCCCGGCCGCCGAGGCCAAGGAAGCGTAAGCACCACGCTCCCCACCAACCTCGCAGGCGGCCGGCTCCCACAGGGGAGACCGGCCGTTTGCTTGTCCGCACCGTTCACCACATGCACGCGTCGTTCCGGCAGGGCCGGGATCTCCCGGAGGCAGGCAAGCCGCCTGACGGACCGGGTGACGCGCCCCATCAGGGAATAAAGATATGGGCTATCGTGTCGTCGTCGCAGGGGCCACCGGGAATGTCGGCCGCGAGATGCTGAACATCCTTGCCGAGCGTGAATTTCCGATCGATCAGCTGGCCGTGCTCGCCTCCTCGCGCAGCACCGGCGACGAGGTCGACTTCGGCGAGACCGGCCGCAAGCACAAGATCCAGAACATCGAATATTTCGACTGGGCGGGCTGGGACATCGCGCTGTTCGCGATCGGATCGGAAGCGACGAAGAAATATGCGCCGATCGCCGCTGCCGCCGGCTGCACGGTGATCGACAACAGCTCGCTCTACCGGATGGACCCGGACGTGCCGCTGATCGTGCCGGAGGTGAACCCGGAGGCGATCGACGGGTACAAGGCGCGCAACATCATCGCCAACCCGAACTGCTCCACCGCGCAGATGGTGGTGGCGCTGAAGCCGCTGCACGATGCGGGAAAGATCACCCGCGTGGTCGTCTCTACCTACCAGTCCGTCTCCGGCGCGGGCAAGGCGGGCATGGACGAACTGTTCGAGCAGAGCCGCAACATCTTCGTCGGCGATCCGGCCGAGCCGAAGAAGTTCACCAAGCAGATCGCCTTCAACGTGATCCCGCACATCGACAGCTTCCTGGACGACGGCTACACGAAGGAAGAGTGGAAGATGGTGGTCGAGACCAAGAAGATCCTCGATCCCAAGATCAAGGTGACGGCCACCTGCGTGCGGGTGCCGGTGTTCGTCGGCCATTCCGAGGCGATCAACATCGAAATGGAGAATGAGCTCTCCGCCGAGGACGCGCAGAACATTCTGCGCGAGGCGCCCGGCGTGATGCTGATCGACAAGCGCGAGGACGGCGGTTACGTGACGCCGATCGAGTGCGTCGGCGAGTTCGCCACCTTCGTCAGCCGCGTGCGCGAGGATCCCACCGTGGAGAACGGCCTCGCGCTCTGGTGCGTGTCCGACAATCTGCGCAAGGGCGCGGCGCTGAACGCCGTTCAGATCGCCGAGCTGCTGGGCCGGCGGCACCTGAAGAAGGGCTGATCCGGGCGGCGCCCTCCCCGACCGGATCGGGGAGGGCGCGCCCGCTTACGGCCGGGTGCCGGCGTTGCCGGCCTGGGCGTCCGGCACGCCAGAATGGTCGATCTGCTTGACCATATCGAGGTGCATCTGCACCTTCGGCGCGGTTTCGGCGGCGAACGCCTTGAGCTTCGCATTGTCGCCGCCGTCGGCATAGCTCTTCATGAGCGACAGGGCGTCCGAGTGGGCCGACGTCTGCTGATCGACGTAGAGCGTATCGAACTTGTCGGGCGCCGCCGCCTTCAGGTCGGCGATCAGCTTCTGGTGCGCGTCGTCCAGTGCCGCCGGCGGCTTCAGCGCGGCGTCTCCGGCGGTGATCGCCTTCAGCTTGGCCGTCGTCTCCGTATGCGCCTTCACCATCTCGCCGGCGAACTTGGTGACGGCGGCGGACTTGGACATCTTCTGCGCGAGCTTGCCAGCCTCCATCTCGTACATGTCGCTGATCGCCGCCTTCTGCACGAACTCGGCGGCGGTCGGCGTCGCGATGGCGGCGGGGGTGATCGCATCGGCGGCGTTGGCGACGGCGGCGCCGGTGGCCTCCATCGCATTGCCGGCCGAGGCGCCGGCGGCGGCCGCGTCGCTGCCCGCCTGCTCGGCGGTGCGATTGTTGCATGCGGTAAGCGCGAGCAGCGCCGTCGCCAGCACAAGACTTTGCTTTCTCATGACACTCTCCCAGATACTCCGCGGCGTAAACCGTTGGCCGGGGCGGCATGTTCCGGCGCGGGTCGTGGCCCGGGCCCCGATGAGGCCGGCGTGACACGGGCGGCCCGTCCGGCTATCGGACGGCCGACCATGTCCTCCCCGCCGATCGCTGGATGAACGAAGTTGGCAAGCGCCCCGACTGACCTGCCGGTTCACCGCTTCGCAGCGCGCGACGGCACCGATCTCGCCTATCGCGTCGCCGGGCCGGACGGCGGCAGGCCGCTGGTGCTGATCCACGGCTATTTCTCCAACGCGTTCACCAACTGGATCCGCTACGGCCACGCCGCTTTGCTGGCGGCGGCCGGCCACCGCGTGATCATGCCGGACCTGCGCGGGCATGGCGACAGCGCCCGCCCGCACGATGCCGCCGCCTACCCGCCGGACGTGCTGGCGGACGACGGCGCCGCGCTGGTGGCGCATCTCGGCCTCGGCCCGGATCACGATCTCGCCGGCTACTCGCTGGGCGGGCGCACGGTGCTGCGGATGCTGGCGGCCGGCGCCCGCCCGCGCCGCGCCGTGCTGTGCGGCATGGGGCTGGACGGCATCCTCGATACGCAGGGGCGCGGCGCCTATTTCCGCCACGTGCTGACGAACCTCGGCAGCTTCGCACGCGGCACGTCCGAGTGGATGACGGAGGCGTTCCTCAAGACCACCAAGGGCGATCCGCAGGCGCTGCTGCACATCCTGGCCACCTTCGTCGATACGCCGGCCGCGACGCTGGCGACGCTGGACGTGCCGATGCTGGTCGTCACCGGCGCGGAGGACGACGACAACGGATCGGGCCGGGCGCTGGCGGCGGCGCTGCCGGATGCGGGCTTCGAGGAAATACCCGGCAACCACATGAGCGCCGTCACCCGGCCGGAACTGGGCCGGGCGATCGCCGACTTCCTGGCCGGCTGAACCGGCGCTTGACGCGCCGCGCCGATCCGGCGCACGCCCGGTGCCATAAACTGGCATCAGAGGGCATCATCATGCAGTTCCGCACCCTGACTTCGGCGCTGGCGCTGGCCGCCTGCGTCGCCCTGCCGGCGTTCGCCGCGCCGGCGGTGGCCGCGCCCCGCTCCGCATCCCGCCCGGCCGACACCGCCGCCGCCGCGCCGACCGTGGCGGAGGCCGACGCCTTCGTCGCCGCCGCGGAGAAGGAGTTCACCGACGCCGCCACCTTCGAGCAGCAGGTGCAGTGGATCAACGCGACCAACATCACCGACGACACGGATGCGGTCGCCGCCGCCGTGGGCGCGCAGGCGACGGAACGGCAGGTGCGGCTGGCCAAGCAGGCCGCCCGCTTCGACGGCGTGCAGGGGCTGAGCTACGATACCGCGCGCAAGCTGGCGAAGCTGAAACAGTCGATCACGCTGCCGGCCCCCTCCACCCCGGGCGCCGCCAAGACGCTGAACGAGCTCTCGACGCGCATGTCCTCGCTCTACGGCAAGGGGCGGGGGACGCTGGCCGGCAAGGAGATCAACGGATCAGACATCGAAGCGGCGATGGGCGACAATCGCAACCCCGCCCAGTTGAAGGAGATGTGGACGAGCTGGCACGACAATGTCGGCGCGCCGATGAAGCAGGACTATGCCCGGCTGGTCGAGATCGCCAACCAGGGCGCCAAGGAGCTGGGCTACAAGGATCTGGGCGCGATGTGGCGCGCCGGCTACGACATGCCGGCGGACGATTTCGCGAAGCTGACGGATCGGCTGTGGCAGCAGATGCGCCCGCTCTACGAAGAGCTGCACTGCTACACCCGCGCCCGCCTGAACGAGAAATATGGCGATGCGGTGCAGCCGAAGACCGGGCCGATCCGCGCCGACCTGCTCGGCAACATGTGGGCGCAGGAGTGGGGCAACATCTACGATATCGTCGCGCCGAAGGGGGCTGGGGGCATCGGCTACGACGTGACGGCGCTGCTGCTGGCGAAGAAATACGATCCGGTGAAGATGGTGAAGACCGGCGAGGGCTTCTATTCGTCGCTGGGCTTCGCGCCGCTGCCGGAGACCTTCTGGCAGCGATCGCAGATCACCAAGCCGCGCGACCGCGAGGTGATCTGCCACGCCTCCGCCTGGGATGTCGATGCGAAGGACGATATCCGCATCAAGATGTGCACCAAGGTGAACGGCGACGACTTCGTCACCATCCACCACGAACTCGGCCACAATTACTATCAGCGCGCCTACAACCAGCAGAGCTTCCTCTACCGTGACGGCGCCAACGACGGCTTCCACGAGGCGATTGGCGACTTCGTCGCGCTCTCGATCACGCCCGATTACCTGGTGAAGATCGGTCTGCTCGATGCGGCCAAGGTGCCGGGCGCGGACAAGGACATCGGCCTGCTGCTACGCCAGGCGATGGACAAGGTGGCCTTCCTGCCGTTCGGCCTGCTGATCGACAAGTGGCGCTGGGGCGTGTTCGACGGGACGATCAAGCCCGATCTCTACAACAAGGCATGGACCGACCTGCGGCTGCAATATCAGGGCATCGTGCCGCCGGCCGAGCGGCCGGAGACGGCGTTCGATCCCGGCGCGAAATATCATGTGCCGGCGACGACGCCCTATATGCGCTACTTCCTCGCCCGCATCCTGCAATTCCAGTTCTACAAGGCGGCGTGCGACCAGGCCGGGTGGACGGGGCCGCTGCACCGCTGCTCCTTCTACGACAACAAGGCGGTGGGCGAGAAACTGGATGCGATGCTGAAGATGGGCGCGTCGAAGCCGTGGCCGGATGCGCTGGAGACCTTCACCGGCACCCGCGAGATGGATGGCGCGGCGATGCTCGCTTATTTCGCGCCGCTGGCCGACTGGCTGAAGGAGCAGAACAAGGGCCGGCAGTGCGGCTGGTGAGGCAAGATCGTGCGCGTCGCGCCATGGTAAACGAACGACAGATCGCGACAAAGCCACGATTCCGCAAAGACATGTGGCGGCTGCCTATCCCTTTGATCTAGATGCGCCCGCGCCCTGACCTGCGGCGGGCGGCGGCGGGTGCGGGATGGGGAGGGGCATGCACGAAGGTCTTTCGGTTCTCGTCGCCCTGCTGCTGCTGAGTGCGATGCTGGCGGCGATCCTCACCATCGCGTGGGTGACGCTGGAGCGGCCGCGCCACGCCCGCACCTGGGCGATCGCCTTCGCCATCGGCACCGTGCAGTGGACGATCAACCTCGTCCATGTGCTGGGCGGCGGCAGCGCGTGGCTGTTCCTGCTGGTCAATATCCTCTCGGTGGTGGTTTCGGCGCTGCTGGCGCTGGGCTTCCGCCAGCGCGCCGGCGTGGAGGAACATCGGCTGCTGTTCGCCGGTGCCGGCGCGCTCATCGTGGCGGTGCTGATCGGATCGATCGTGATCGCGCCGACCGGATGGCTTACGCGCGCCGCGCCGCTGCTGTTTCGCGGCGTGGTGCTGGCCGGCGCGGCGGCGGTGGTGGGCCGCCGGGGCGAGCAGGCGAGCGCCGCCGAGCGGTCGATGGTGGCGATGCTGTGGCTGTTCGCGCTGTTCAGCATCGCGGTGGCCGCCGTTGCCATCGGATCGGCGCTGGATGGCGGCCGCTTCGGCCATCTCGATCGCTGGCTGCTGCTGCTGGGGCTGCCGGCGGCCTATGCCGGCACCGGCCTGTTCATCACCTTCCTGCTCGCCGCCGATCTGGCCGAGCGGATGCGGGCGCTGGCCGCGCGCGACCCGCTGACCGGCATCCTCAACCGTCGCGGGTTCGAGGAGGCGGCGGGCAGGGTGATGGCCAACGCGCTGCGCCACGCCCAGCCGCTGTCATTGGCGATCGCCGACCTCGATCGGTTCAAGGCGGTGAACGACGCGCACGGCCATGCGGCGGGCGACGCGCTGCTGCGCCGCTTCTCCGACAGGATCGGTGAGGCGATCCGCCAGGGCGACCTGTTCGGCCGGCTGGGCGGCGAGGAATTCGTGCTGCTGCTGGTCAACACGCCCGGCGAGGCGGCGGTGGCGGTGATCGACCGCCTGCGCCGCGACGTGGCGACGATCGACCTGCCGATCGATCCGCCGCAGACCGTGACGACCAGCTTCGGCGTCGCCGAACTCGCGCCGGGCGACGCCTCGCTGGACGCGCTTCTCGCGCGGGCAGACGACGCGCTCTACCGATCGAAGCTGGACGGGCGCGATCGCGTGACGTTCGCGCCCGTCGGCCGGTAGCCCGATCGGACGGGCGATCGGCTCAGAGCTGTTCGAGCATGTGCTCGGCGGAGCTGACCTTATACTCGCCCGGCGCCTCGACGTTCAGCTGCTCGACCACGCCGTCGTTCACCACCATCGAGAAGCGCTGGCCGCGCTTGCCCATGCCGAACTTGGTGCCGTCCATCTCCAGCCCCACGGCGCGGGCGAAATCGCCGTTGCCGTCCGCCAGCAGCGTGATCTTGCCGTCGGTGCCGGCGCTCTTGCCCCAGGCGCCCATCACGAACGCGTCGTTCACCGAGGTGCCGGCGATCTCGTCTATGCCCTTGGCCTTCAGCGCATCGGCCTTCTCCACGAAGCTCGGCAGGTGCTTGGCCGAGCAGGTGGGGGTGAAGGCGCCCGGCACCGAGAACAAGGCGATCCTGCGGCCCTTGAAGTAGCTGGCGGAATCGACCGGCTCCGGCCCGCTCTCGCCCATCTTCACGAAGCCGGTCTCCGGGATCGTATCGCCTACCTTGATCGTCATCATCTGGTCCTTCCGGTCGAAACTGGTGCCGCGCCTGCGTGGCGGCGGTGGAAGCGAAAGGCCGGTCAGCCCGCTTCGTTCCATCGCTGGCGTCCGCGCAGCAGCGGCTTGGCGAGGGCGGGCACGGCGAGCATCAGCGGCATCGCCACCCACCACCGCCGCGATCGCTGCCACGCGCGCGCCGCCCGCAGCACGCGCAGCCCCTCGCGCACGCGGCCCGCGCGGATCAGCGCGTCGCCTTCCTCCCACGCGGTCTGCCGCTCTATCTGCGCGGCCATCTCGGCGGCGACGCCGGCCTCCGGCCGCTGCCCCAGGCGGGCGGCGGCGGCGCGGTAGACGCGGGCGAGGGCGGCCATCATCTTCGCCGTCTGGCGGGAGAGCGACTCGGCCCGCCGCCGGTAGCGCACCAGCACCTGCGCGACATAGCCGCCCTGCCACCCGGCCTCCAGCAGACGCAGCCACAGGTCGAAATCCTCGGCGGCTGGCAGCGTGCCGTCATAGCCGCCCACCTCGTTGAAGGCGGCCAGCCGCAGGATGCAGGCGGTGAACACGTTGAACTCGCGTCGCATCATCCGATCGAGCGTGATCGGCGGCACCTGCGGGCTGAACTCGGAGAAGCGCCGCCCCTCGCGCGCCGCCTCGCCGAAATAGGTGGCGTCGCAGCTGACGAAGCCGAGCCGCGCATCATGGTCGATCGCGGCGACCATCGTGTCGAGATAATCCGGCTCGTAGAGGTCGTCGCCGTCGAGAAGCGCGATCAGTGGCGCGCGGGCGTGGCCGATCGCGCGGTTGCGCGCGGTGGCGACGCCGCGATTGTCGGTCTGCAGCAGCCGGATTCGCGAATCGGTCCGGAACGGCCGCAACGCGCCCTCGACGTCGTCGGGCGCGCCATCGTCCACCACGATCGCCTCCCAGTCCTGGAAACGCTGCGCCTGGAGCGATCGCAGCGTCTCGCCAACGAGATGCGCGAGGCCATAGGCGGGCACGATCACGGAGACGGCGGGCGCGTGATCGTTCATCCCGTGCCTCCGCTGCGGCCCGGCGCGGCCGGCCCATCACGCATTTGGGGGAAGGAGTGTGGACGCGCCATGACAGCCCTCTATAAAATGACGGGATGGAAGCACCAGCCTCTCTCGCCGGCCAATATCTGCTGGCGATGCCGGGAATCGGCGATCCGCGCTTCGAACGCGCGGTGATCGCGATGTGCGCGCACGATCCGAACGGGGCGCTGGGCATCGGCGTGGGCCGGCTGGTGCCGCGGCTGGGCCTGCATGGCCTTCTCGCCGAACTCCAGATCGCGCCGGGCGACGCACCCGACGCGCCGGTGCATGTCGGCGGGCCGGTGGAGCCGCAGCGCGGCTTCGTGCTGCACAGCCAGGACTGGATCGGCGACGAGACGCTGAAGGTGGGCGGGCGCTGGGCGCTGACCGGCACCCTGGACGTGCTGCGCGCCATCGCCGAGGGCACCGGGCCGGCGCGGTGGATCGTGGCGCTGGGCTATGCCGGCTGGGGCGAGGGGCAGCTTGACATGGAGATGACCCGCCATGGCTGGTTCGCGACGCCCGGCGACGACGCCATCCTGTTCGAGCGACCGGCGGACCGGCGCTGGACGGCGGGCTTCGACAGTGCCGGCATCGATGCGCGGCTGCTGGCGGCGGGCGCCGGCACGGCCTGAGCCGCAACCCGGCGCGCCTGTCTCGATAAAGACATAAAGAAGTCTTTATATTTGCAATCGGCGCGTCCGGCTTGTAACCGGGCGACCATATGGCCGCCATCCGGCGGCCGCCCATCTTCCCGGGAGACGTGATCGTGGCCAGCCTGCCCGTCGAAAGCTTTAGCGACTATCTCGTGCGCGACATCTCGCTGGCCGCTTATGGCCGCGCCGAGATCAGGATCGCCGAGACCGAGATGCCGGGCCTGATGGCGCTGCGCGAGGAGTTCGGCGCGGCCAAGCCGCTGACGGGCGCGCGCATCACCGGATCGCTGCACATGACGATCCAGACGGCGGTGCTGATCGAGACGCTGGTGGCGCTGGGTGCCGAGGTGCGCTGGGCCACCTGCAACATCTTCTCCACGCAGGACCATGCCGCCGCCGCGATCGCCGCCGCCGGCATCCCCGTGTTCGCGCTGAAGGGCGAGACCCTGGCGGAATATTGGGACTATGTGCAGAACATCTTCGACTGGGACGACGGCACCGGCCGCACCTGCAACATGATCCTGGACGATGGCGGCGACGCGACGATGTTCGCGCTGCTGGGCGCCAAGCTGGAGGCCGGCCACGCGCTGGCCGAGCCGGAGAATGACGAGGAGGTGGAATTCCACCGATCGCTGAAGGCGTTCGTCGCGCGCAAGCCCGGCTATCTCACGGAGACCGTGAAGAACATTCGCGGCGTCTCCGAGGAGACCACCACCGGCGTCCACCGCCTCTATCACATCGCCAGGAAGGGCGAGCTGCCCTTCCCCGCGATCAACGTGAACGACAGCGTCACCAAGTCGAAGTTCGACAATCTCTATGGCTGCAAGGAATCGCTGGTCGACGCGATCCGCCGCGCGACGGACGTGATGCTCGCCGGCAAGGTGGCGACCGTCGCCGGCTTCGGCGATGTCGGCAAGGGCTCGGCCCAGTCGCTGCGCAACGGCGGCGCCCGCGTGCTGGTGACGGAGATCGATCCGATCTGCGCGCTGCAGGCGGCGATGGAGGGCTTCGAGGTGGTGACGATGGATGAGGCGGTGAAGCGCGCCGACATCTTCGTCACCGCCACCGGCAATGCCGACGTGATCACCGCCGAGCATATGGCGGCGATGAAGCCGATGAGCATCGTGTGCAACATCGGCCATTTCGACAGCGAGATCCAGATCGCGGGCCTCAGCAACTACAAGTGGACCGAGATCAAGCCGCAGGTAGACCTCGTCGAGTTTCCCGACGGCAAGCAGATCATCGTGCTCGCCAAGGGCCGGCTGGTGAATCTCGGCTGCGCGACCGGCCACCCGTCGTTCGTGATGTCTGCCAGCTTCACCAACCAGGTGATGGCGCAGATCGAGCTTTGGACCAAGCCCGGCCACTATGCCAACGAGGTGTTCGTGCTGCCGAAGCATCTCGACGAGAAGGTCGCCGCGCTGCACCTGGAGAAGCTGGGCGTGAAGCTGACGAAGCTGACGGCCAAGCAGGCCAGCTACATCGGCGTGACGCCGGAAGGCCCGTTCAAGCCCGATCATTACCGCTACTGATCCGTCGCCTTGGGCCGTGCGCCGACCGCGATTGCTTCCGATCCGGTCCGGATAGGCGTGTCGGCGGCGAGCGGCTGATGCCTATACCTCCTGCCGCGGGCGTCGTGCCCGCGACAGGAGGATGATCGATGCTGCCGCTTCCGCCGGAGGACCTTCGCTTCAACGTGGCGGGCACGCGCGATCCCGTGCTGTTCGATACGCTTGGCGCCCTGTCGGTGCAGAACTTCGCCATGGCGCTGGCTGGTATCGGCCGCAGCCTGCCGCAGTTCGCGCGCATCCTGGAATGGGGCTGCGGCTGCGGCCGCATCCTGCGCCACCTGCCGTTCCACCCGCACGCGCAGGAACTGCACGGCTGCGACATCGATCCGAAGGGCATCGCGTGGCTGCGTGACAACCTGCCCTATCTGCATGTGCAGCACACGCCCGGCCTGCCGCCGCTGCCCTATGCCGACGGCCATTTCGACCTCATCATCAACCACAGCGTGCTGAGCCATCTGGACGAAGCCTATCAGGATGCGTGGCTGGCCGAGCTGGGCCGCGTGCTGGCGCCCGGCGGCGTGCTGATGCTGACGGTGCACGGCCCGTTCGCCTTCGACCACTGGACATCGGTGCTGCCGAAGGACGATGCGGCGCTGCAACGGGTGGTCACGGGAGCGCGGGAGGCGTTGGCGAAAGACGGCTTCTACTTCCTCGTCGACGATGTGTGGGCTGACAATTTCCCGAGCTTCTACCAGAGCAGCTTCCACACGCCGGCCTATGTCTTTTCGCACTGGGGCCGCTTCTTCGACATCATGAGCTACATCCCGCGCGGCGCGCTGGGCCATCAGGACATGATCGTGCTGCGCCACAAGGCGACGGCACCCGAGGCCGTCGAGGCGACGGAGGCCCCGCGCGACGCGCCGACTCCGCTCCCGGCACGCGCCGCCTGAGCGCGCGCCGGGGCACGAATCGCCTCAGGCGCGGATCGCGTCGATCGCCTCCTCGTCGCAGATCACGCCGGAGCTGGCGGCGCGGGCCGCCACCAGCTGCGCTGCGGCCGCGTCCGGCTGCGGCGGTGCGTCCCGCTCGACATAATTCTTCAGGAAGCAGCGCATCGCGTGGGCCACGCCGATGCGGTTCACGTCGCGATAATCGTCCTCGTAGTACAGCCCGCCGGCATAGCTGCCGGTGATGATCTCGAACGACGGGAAATAGTCCGTCCAGTCATGCTCGCGCGTCACCATGTCCGCCACCACGCGCAGCACCGACTTGCTGTAGGTGGTGGAGCAGAGCACGTTGCGATCCTCGAACGTGGCGATCAGCGGCACCGGCGATACCGTCAGCAGCACGCGCACGCCGGGGTTCACCGCCTTCAGCCGATCGAGGAAGCGGACGAGGTCGCCGCGCACCTCCTCGACGCCGAAGTTCACCGCCTCATACCGCTCCGGATCGAAGCTGCCGGCGACCACGCCGGGGGCGAGCGGGAAGACTGATCCGTCCACGCGCGATCGCCACGCCTCCGTCAGCCCCATGGTGAACACGAACACGTCGGCGTTGAGGAACATCGCTCGCACCGCCGCCAGGTGGCGGGCGCGATCCGCCGCCACCTCGTTCGCGCTGGCGAAGCCGGCCGGCTCCACCTGCTGGCGGTAGGCATCGACGTAGCGGCCGTCAGGCCGCCGCCACGCCATCTCGTGCGGAATGCGCTCGCCGAACGCTTCCAGGAACAGCTGGTGCAGCTGGGCGGTGGTGTAGAGGTTGCCGAAGCGCGCCGAGAACACGCCGTAGTTGCGCGGCCCCCGCTCCTCGGCCGGCAGATGTTCGCCCGCTTCGGGGATGTAATAGTTGAAGTCGATCTCGCGCAGCCGGCGGGAGATGTGCTGAGCGAAGCAGCTGCCCGCCGTCGCCACCCGGGCATCCGCCGCGATCCGGAAGCGCGGCGCCACCACCGGATCGAACAGGTGCGTTTCAGTGCGGGATACGGCGCGGCGCCAGAACTGATAGTCCTTCAGCGTGCTGTACGGGCTGCTCATGCCTGACCTCGTATGACGGAGAGAACCTGATCGTAGCGCGGCTGGTAGTGCGGGTGCGGCTGGATCACGTGCCGGCCGTGCCCGGCGAAGATGGCGAAGCTCTCGTCCAGGAAGGTGTCCAGCCCGACATAGGCGTACCGGCCGACCGCCTTGAACAGATAGGAGCCGCGCACGCCCAGCATCTCGCCCACCTCGTCGTAGACCGGCAGGCAGGGGCCGGCGATCAGATTGTCGGCGGGCACGATGTCGGTCTCGGTGATCGGCAGGCCGAGCGCGAGCACGAAGGCGCGGGCGACCTGGTACAGCTCCTCGATGCGGGGATGGTTGACGCTGTACATGAAGGCGCGGCCACGGCCCCAGTGCTGGAAGCTGGCGGCCAGATCGACGCCATGATCCTTGTAGCGGCGCAGCAGCGCATCCCGCTGCGGCGCCCAGTCGCGATGATAGCCGCACGCCTCGTACATGCGGCCGTTGTAGAGGCGGCGGGTATCGGCCAGCGACAGCCCCTCATTATAGGCGGCGACGGCGATCACCGAGTGGTAGGCCGTCATCGGGCTGTTGACGAAGGTGCCGTCGATCCAGAAATATCCGAAGTCGGGATGGTAGGCGCCGAAATCGATCGAGGGGAGATGGTTGATGTTCACCGCCCGGCTTGCGTCGAACTCCGGCGCCATGATGATATCGGGGTGGACGATCACGCGATCATAATCGGCCATCTCGCGATTGTAGCGCTCCGCATCGACCTTGAACGTCCAGATATCGGCCGAGTCGACGTGGAGCTTGCTGTTCAGCAGCGAGAAGCTGTTCGCAAGACCGAACGTCTGGCAGTTGGACAGCAGCAGCCAACGCTCCATATGCGGCACACCCTCTTCGATCGCGACTTCGCCGGAGCCGTGGCGAATAGACGCGAAGCTGCTGGCCGGGCAAATGGAGGTGGATCGGGATCGCACCTGGTTTCGCGCGCCTGCCGCCGACGAAAGAGGTTCAGCATCGCCCGGCCTGCCGCTAGACGGGTGACGATGCCCGCCGCCGCCCGCCCGTGATCGCCCTCTCGCCGACCGCCGCCGCGATCGCCGCGACCGTCATGGCGCTGTGGCTGGTTGCCGCCGTGCTGGCGACCGTGGCCGGCGTGCGCCGCGCGGCCGCCGCGCGGCGGGCGATCGCGGGCCAGCGCGAGCTTGACGAGCTGCTGGCCCACGGCCCGGCCGTGCCGGTGCGCGTCGACGGCGAGGGGCGGCTGCGCGCCCATCCGCGGCTGGGCGACTGGCTGGGGCTGACCGCGGCGCCCGCCACGCTCGCCGATCTCGCCGGGGCGGGCGGCGAGACCGGGCTCCTCGCGGCGGACCACGCCGCGCTGCTGCAGGACATCGCCGCCGCCCAGCGATCCGGCGCGGCCTTCGCGCGGCCGGTGCGGGCGCACGGCTCGGCCAGGGTGATGATGGTGCGCGGCCGGCCGGCGGCGCGGCCGGGCGAGATCGTCCTCTGGTTCTTCGACGCGACCGACAGCCAGGCCGAGATCGAGCGGCTGGGCGAGGAAGGCGCGCGGCTGGGCAACGCCATCGAGGGACTCTCCGCCGTGATCGAGGCGGCGCCCTTCCCGATGTGGTATCGCGGGCCGGACCTGCGCCTCGCGCTGGTGAACGGCGCCTATGTGCTGGCCGTGGAGGGCGAGGATGCGGCCGACGTGGTGGCGCGCGGGCTGGAACTGGTGGAGGGCGGCGGCGGCAAGGGGCCGCTCGCCGCCGCCGCCGCCGTGCGCGAGAGCGGGCGCATCGCCACCCGCACCGCGCCCGCCACGATCGGCGGCACCCGCCGCACGATCCGCATCGTCGACGTGCCGATCGGCGAGACGGGCGTCGCCGGCTATGCGATCGACGTGGAGGAGCTGGAGAATGCCCGCGCCGACCTGGTCCGCTTCGCCCGCGCCCAGCGCGACATGCTCGACCTGCTCTCCGCCGGGGTGGCGCAGTTCGGGCCGGATCGGTCGCTCGTCTTCTCCAACCAGCCTTTCGCCCGCCTGTTCGCGCTGCGGCCCGAGTGGCTGGCCGACCGCCCCGAATTCGATCGCGTGCTGGAACGGATGCGCGAGGGCGGCCACCTGCCCGAGAGCCGCGACTTCCCCGGCTGGAAGGCGGAGCGGCGGCGCTGGTTCAACGTGGCCGAGGAATCGATCGAGGAGAATTGGCTGCTGCCCGACGGCGCGCACCTGCGGGTGCTGGCGCAACCGCTGCCCGATGGCGGCCTGCTGCTGATCTTCGAGGATCGCACCGAGCAGGTGCAGCTTGCCTCCGCCCGCGACACGCTGGTGCGCGTGCGCACCGCCACGTTCGACAATCTGTTCGAGGCGGTCGGCGTGTTCGCCGCCGACGGCCGCCTGAACCTGTGGAACAGCCGCTTCCGGGATGCCTGGGCGCTGACCGAGCAGGAGTTGGCGCAGCACCCCCGCGTCGACGCGCTGGTGGAGGCGGCGGCCAAGCGCCTCGCCAACCCGGCCCGCGCCAGCCTGATCCGCGAGCTGGTGCGCATCGCGACGACCGAGCGGCAGCAGCGATCCGGCCGGGTCTCGTTCGTCGACGGGCGCGACTTCGATTTCGCGGCAGTGCCGCTGCCGGACGGGAACGCGCTGTTCACGATGCTGGACGTCACCGACAGCCGCCGCATCGAGCGCGCGCTGCGCGACCGCAACGAGGCGCTTGAGGAGACGGACCGGCTGAAGAACGCCTTCGTCGCCAACATGAGCTACGAGCTGCGCACGCCGCTCACCTCGATCGGCGGCTTCGCCGAGATGCTGGCCGGCGGCTATGCCGGGCCGCTGGGCGAGACGGCGGGCGAATATGTCGGCGCGATCCTGGAGTCGGTCGCCCGGCTGGGCGCGCTGATCGACGACGTGCTCGATCTGACGCAGGTGGAGGCGGGCAGCCTGCCCATGGCGCGCCAGCCGGTTGACCTCCACGCGCTGTGCCGCGAGGCGGCGGCCGACATCGCCGACACGGCGCGGGCGCGCCGGCTGGATCTGGTGACGCGGATCGACCGTTCGGTCGGCGCCGTGGAGGGGGACGGGCGGCGGCTGCGCCAGGCGGTGGACCATCTGCTGAAGAACGCGATCACCTATACCCAGACGGGCGGGCGCGTGCTGTTCCACGTCGAGGGCGACCGGCAGACGGCGCAGATCGTCGTCTCCGACAACGGGCCCGGCATCGGCGCGGAGATGCGCGACCGCATCTTCGCCGGCTTCGAGCGCGCCAGCGCCCGATCGCGCGACGGCCAGACCGCCGGCGGGCTGGGCCTGCGGCTGACCCGCCAGTTCGTCGAGGCGCATGGCGGCACGCTGGCGCTCACCTCCGAACCCGGGGAGGGCACCACCCTGATCATCCGCCTGCCGCGGGTGCGCTAGGATGGGAGGGTGCCTTGAATGGTCCGGGGTGACGCGGAAAGGAATGCCTGGCCGAGCTCTCCGTATGGCCCGCTTATGACGATTGACCTGCCCGATGCCGCCGCCACCCACGCCGCCGGCGCGGCGCTGGCGCCGCTGCTGCGGGCGGGCGACGTGGTGGCGCTGCGCGGCGATCTGGGCGCGGGCAAGACCAGCTTCGCGCGCGGCGTGCTGGCGGCGCTGGGGCTGGCCGAGGAGGCGCCGAGCCCCAGCTTCGCGATCGTCCAGGCCTATGCGCCGCCGGAGGTGTCGCTGCCCGTCGGCCATGTCGATCTCTACCGCATCGACGATCCGGCCGAGGCGGAGGAGCTGGGTCTGGACGACCTGCTGACGGACGGCGCGCTGCTGATCGAATGGCCGGAACGGCTGGGCGCGGCGCTCTGGCCGCACGCGCTGCTGCTCGCCTTCGCCGTCACCCCCGATGGCGCGCGCCGCTTGACTTGGGATGTGCCGGCGGCTTGGGAGACGCGATGGCCGCCTCCGCACCGCCTTCCGCGATGATCCCGCCCGCAGCGGCGCCCGCCTTCCTGGCCGCGAACGGCTGGGCGGGCGCCGCCATCCTGCCGCTGGCCGGCGACGCGAGCTTCCGCCGCTACTTCCGCATCGTGGACGGCCGGCGCGCGGCCGTGCTGATGGACGCGCCGCCGCCGCACGAGGATCCCCGCCCGTTCCTGCGCGTGGCCGCTCATCTGGCGGCGCTGGGGTTCGCGCCGCCGCGCATCCTCGCCACCGATCTCGACCATGGCCTGGTGCTGATCGAGGATTTCGGCGATGCCCGGATGCGCGAGACGGTGGACGCCGATGCCGCCGCCGAGCGGCCGGTCTATGCGCGCGCGATCGACCTGCTCGTCGACCTCCACGATCATCCGCCGGCGCCGGGCCTGCGCCGCTACGACATGGCCGAGTATCAGCGCGAGGCGGGGCTGTTTACCGAATGGTACGCGCCCGCGCTGGACCTGGCGGTGGACGAGGCCGGCTATCGCGCCGCCTGGGACGAGGCGCTGGCGCCCATCGCCGATGCCGGCACGGTGACGACCCTGCGCGACTATCATGCCGAGAACATCATGCTGCCGGACGACGGCCGGCTGGGCCTGCTCGACTTCCAGGATGCGCTGGCCGGCCATCCCGCCTACGATCTCGTCTCGCTGCTGCAGGATGCGCGCCGCGACGTGCCGGTGGCGATAGAGGCGGAGATGCTCGCCCGTTACCGCGCCGCCCGCGGGCTGGACGAGGGCGCCTACGCGCTGCTGGGCGCGCAGCGCAACGCCAAGATCCTCGGCATCTTCGTGCGGCTGTGGCGGCGCGACGGCAAGCCGGGCTACCGCCGCTTCTGCCCACGCGTATGGCGCTATCTGGAGCGGGATCTCGCCCATCCGGCGCTCGCCGCCGTCGCGTCATGGTTCGATGCCAACGTGCCCGCCGCGGCGCGTGCCGCCGCCTGGGAAGAGTTTGCCGCATGAGCCGTTTCGCCAAGCCCCTCGCGCTGCGCCCCACCGGCGATGCGCCGCCCGTGCGCACCGCCATGGTTCTGGCCGCGGGGCTGGGCAAGCGGATGCGGCCGCTCACCGCGACGCGGCCGAAGCCGCTGGTGGAGGTGGCGGGCAAGCCGCTGCTGGACCATGTGTTCGATCGATTGCGCGCGGCCGGCATCGCGCGGGCGGTGGTGAACGTCCACTATCTGGCGGATTCGGTGGAGGCGCACCTGCGGCACAAGATGGCCGACATGGAGATCGCCGTATCCGACGAGCGCGGCCACCTGCTGGAGACCGGCGGTGGCGTTGCCAAGGCGCTGCCGCTGATCGAGGACGATCGCTTCCTGGTGGTGAACAGCGACAATTACTGGGTGGACGGCCCGGTGGACGCGATCGGCCTGCTCGCCCAGCGGTGGGACGAGGCGGCGATGGACGCGCTGCTGCTGGTGGTGCCGCTGGCCCGCGCCAACTGCCACAAGGGCAGGGGCGATTTCCACATGGATGCCGATGGCGTGCTGAGCCGGCGGCGGCCGGGGCGGGTGGCGCCGTTCGTGTTCACCGGCGTGCAGCTGGCATCCCGCCGGCTGTTCGCCGACGTGCCGGAAGGACCGTTCTCGACCAATCTGCTGTGGGATCGGGCGATCGCGGCGGGCCGCGCCTATGGCGTGGTGCATCAGGGCCTGTGGTTCGACGTCGGCACGCCGGGCGCGATCGGCGCGACGGAGGCGATGCTCGCCGGTGGCTGAGGCGGGAGCGGACGAGAGGCGCGACGAGGGGGCGGGCGCGCCACGGCTGGCGCTCTACACGATCCCGCCGCACCGCGCCTTTGCCGATGCCCTGGCCGCCGGCCTGATCGCGCGGGCGGGCAAGGATCCGCTGGCGCTGGCGCGCGGGCTGGTGCTGCTGCCGAACAACCGCGCGATCACCGCACTGCGCGACGCCTTCGTGCGGCGGGCGGCGGGCGGGCTGCTGCTGCCGCGCATGGCGGCGATCGGCGATCCCGAGCTGGACGAGCGGCTCGGCAGCCTGCTCGATCCGATCGGGGCGGACGACATACCGCCCGCGATCGATCCGCTGGAGCGCCAGTTCGTCCTGGCCCGGCTGGTGGCGGAGGCGCGGGTGCGCGCCGGCGAGCCGGTGGGTGCGGCGGAAGCGGTGCGGCTGGCGGCGGACCTGGCCCGCACGCTGGACCAACTCGTGACCGAGGACGTCGATCCGCGCCGGCTCACCCGCGTCGTCGATCCGGCGATCGAGCCGCTGCTCTCCGCCCACTGGCAGGCATCGCTGGCGGTGCTGGAGACGATCCTGGTGGCCTGGCCCGGGGAGCTGGCGGCCCGCGGCCGGATCGACCTGGCCGAGCGGCGCAACCGCCTGCTGGATCGCGCGGCGCAGGCGTGGCGGGCGGCCCCGCCGCAGGGCTTCGTCGTCGCCGCCGGCATCGCCGTGTCCGCGCCCAGCGCCGGGCGGCTGCTGCGCACGATCGCCGCGCTGCCGGCCGGCATGGTGGTGTTCGCCGGGCTGGACCTGGCGATGCCGGACGCCGAGTGGGACGCGCTAGGCCCGCACGTGGCCACCACCGAGGGCGCCCGCGCCAAGCCGGCGATCGAGACCCATCCGCAATATCTGCCCAAGCGCATGCTGGATGCGATCGGCGCGGGGCGGCGGGAGGTGCTGCCCTGGCCATGGCGCGGCGGACGGAGCGCGCCGGCCGCGCGCACCCGCGTGATCGGCCATGCGATGGCGCCCGCCGCCTTCACCGCGCGGTGGAGCGACCTGCCGCCCGGAGAGCGGCGGCTGGCCGGCGTGCGGGTGGCGGAGCTGGCCGGCCCGGCCGAGGAGGCGCAGGCCATCGCCATCGCCATGCGCGGCGCGCTGGAGCAGCCCGCCCGCACTGTGGCGCTGGTGACGCCGGACCGCGACCTGGCCCGGCGGGTGGTGGCGCATCTGGGCCGCTGGGGCATCGCCGCCGACGATTCCGCTGGCCGGCCGCTCTCCGCCACGCCGCCCGGCACGCTGCTGATCGGGCTGGCCGAGGCGGCGGCGGAGGGCTTTGCGCCCGTGCCGCTGCTGGCGCTGCTCAAGCATCCGCTGTCGGCGCAGGGCGAGGCGCGGCTCGCGTGGCTTGATGGCGTCCGCCGGCTCGATCTGGCGCTGCGCGGGCCGCGCCCGCCAGCGGGCCTCGCCGGCATCTCCGCCGCTCTGGCCGGCGGCGAGGATCGCACGCGGCGCCTGCGCGCGGCGGCGGAGGCGTGGTGGGCGGAGGCGCGGGCGCTGCTCGCGCCGCTGGAGGCCGCCTTCTCCGGCCGGGCGACCCTGGCGGACCTGATCGCGGCGCTGCGCGAGGCGGCGGACCGGCTGGCGGGCGACGCGGCCTGGGCCGGACCCGCCGGGCGCGCCGCCGCCGAGCTGATCGCCGGCGTCGAGGCGGCGGCAGGCGAGGGGCCAGCGGCCGTTCGCGGCGAGGACGTGGCGGCGATCCTGCGGCAGCTGATGGACGGGGTCGCCGTGCGGCCGCCGGCCGGCGATCATCCGCGCGTGTTCGTGTGGGGGTTGATCGAGGCGCGGCTGCAGCGCGCGGACCTCACCATTCTGGGTGGGCTGAACGAGGGCGTCTGGCCCGGCCTGCCGCCGACCGATCCGTGGCTGGCACCGCGCATCCGCGCCGACCTCGGCCTGCCGGGCGTCGAGCGGCGGATCGGCGTCGCGGCGCATGATTTCGCGCAGGGGCTGGGCGGCGCGGAGGTGCTGGTGACGCGGGCGCGGCGCGGCGCGGCCGGCCCGGCGATCGCCTCCCGCCTGTGGCTGCGGCTGGCGGCGATGACGGGCGGGCTGCCGCGCGAGCCGCGCCTCGCCGCTTGGGCGCGGCTGCTCGATCATCCGGCGGCGGTGACGCCGGCAGATCGCCCGGCGCCGGCGCCGCCTTCCGAGGATCGGCCACGTCGCATCGCCGTGACCCGGCTGGACCGGCTGAAGGCCGATCCGTTCGCCTTCTACGCCGATACGATGCTGCGGCTGGCCCGGCTGGACGCGGTGGATGCCGATCCGAGCGCGGCGTGGCGCGGCAATGCGGTGCACGCCGTGTTCGAGCGGTGGATGAAGCAGGACGGCTGCGATCCGGCGAAGCTGGAGGCGCGGGCGCGGGCGATGCTGGCGGAGATCGTGGCCCATCCGGTGCTGAAGGCGCTGTGGACGCCGCGGCTGATGGAGGCGATCGACTTCACCGCCAGGACGGTGGCCGGGAATCTGGCCGAGGGCCGCCGCCCGCTGACGGCCGAGATCTTCGGCGAGGTGCGGGCCGGCGACGTGGCGCTCTACGGCAAGATCGACCGCATCGATCGGCTGGCCGACGGCGGCCTGGCCATCATCGACTACAAGACGGGCAAGCCGCCGGGCCGGTCGCAGGTGGCGGCCGGCTATGCGATGCAGCTGGGCCTGCTGGGGCTGATCGCGGAGGGCGGCGGCTTTCGCGATGCCGACGGGCAGCCTTATGGCGGCACGCCGGCGGTGTTCGAATATTGGTCGATGGCGGCGGCCAAGGGCAGGCTGGGCCATGTCACCAGCCCGGCGGGGCTGAACAAGCGCGGCGAGGGCATCGCCGAGGAAGATTTCGTCGGCCATGCCGCGCGCATCCTGGCCGATGCGGCGGCGACGTGGCTGACGGGCGACGCGCCATTCACCGCCAAGCTGCACCCGGAGCACGCACCCTACGGCGATTACGACCAGCTGATGCGGCTGGAGGAATGGTATGGCCGTGGCGACTAGGGCGTGTCGACATTCAGCTTTCTGCATGTCCGCCCATCCCGAGGAGCCATTTCGACAGGCTCAATGGCTTCTCAGGATAAGCGGCGTGCATAAGATGCGTGTAAGAACCGGCTTGATCCGCTCAATGTCGATCCGGCCTGGGGCGGTTCACGATGTCTAGGCACGCGCCGTTCATCCCGCTGAAGGGGGAGCAGCTGCTCGCCTCCGACCCGGCCGAGCTCGTCTGGCTCTCCGCTTCCGCCGGCACGGGCAAGACGCACGTGCTGAGCGCGCGCGTGCTGCGGCTGCTGCTGCACGGCACCGCGCCGGAGGCGATCCTGTGCCTCACCTTCACCAAGGCGGGCGCCGCCGAGATGGCGGAGCGCGTGCACCGGCGGCTGGCCGCGTGGGTGCGGATGAAACCGAACGACCTCGCCAAGGAGCTGTTCGCGCTTGGCGAACCGCACGATGACGACGCGGTGGCGGATGCGCGGACATTGTTCGCGCGGGTGCTGGATGCGCCGGGCGGCGGCCTGCGTATCCAGACGATCCACAGCTTCTGCCAGACCCTGCTCGGCGGCTTTCCCAGCGAGGCGGGGCTGACCCCCGGCTTTCGCCCGCTGGACCCGCGCGAGGGCGCGGCGCTCGCCCGGCGCACGCTGGCCGCCCTGGTGGCGGAGGCGGAGGCCGGCGGGAGGCTGGGCCTGATCGACGACCTCCAGACCTTGAGCCGGCGGCTGGGCGAGGCGGCGGCGGAGGCCTATCTCCAGCGCTGCGCCCGCGCGCCCGAGGCGATGGCGGCGCTGGGGCAGGGGATCGCCGCCAAGGTACGCCGCGCGCTGGACGTACCCTCCGGCGACGTGGAGGCGATGATCGCCGCCGCCTGCGGCGACGACGCCGCCGAGGCCGACGGGATCGCCCCGTTCGCGCTCGCCTCACTGCGGGCGGTGGCGGCCGCCAACGCCGCCTGGGGCACCGCCACGGGCCTCGCCGCCGCCGATCGCGCCGCCGCCTTCCTGGCGGCCGGCGGGCAGGAGCGTGCCGCCCTGCTGGACGAGATCGCCGCGCTGGTGCTGACGAAGGACGGCAGCCCGCGCAAGGCATCGCCCAAGCTGCTGGCCGCCGCCGCCGACTATGCCGATCACGCGGGCCGCCTGGGTGATGCGTGCGCCGCCCTCTCCGGCCTGCGGCGACGCGCGGCGCTGGCCGATCTGATCGCCGCCGGCCTGCGCGCCGGGCAGGCCTATGCCCAGGCGTTCGAGGCGGCGAAGCGGGCGGCCGGGATGCTCGACTTCGACGATCTGATCCGGCTGGCGGAGCGCCTGCTGCTGATGGAGGGCATCGGCGACTGGGTGCGCTACAAGCTGGATCAGGCGACCGATCACATCCTGGTCGACGAGGCGCAGGACACCAACGGCCGGCAGTGGACGATCGTCGCCGCGCTGGCCGCCGAGTTCTTCGCCGGGGACGGCGCGCGCGGCGGCCGGCCGCGGACGATCTTCACCGTCGGCGATTTCAAGCAGGCGATCTACGGCTTCCAGGGCACCGATCCGGCCGCCTTCCGGGCCGCCGGCCTGCACTTCGCCGAGCGGGCGCGGGGCGTGGACCGCGAATTGCTGTCGCTGTCGCTCGATCGCTCGTTCCGCTCGTCCCCGCCGGTGCTGGAGGTGGTCGACCGGCTGCTCGACGAGCTTGGGCCGGAACGGCTGGGGCTGGACGCGACGGCGAACCCGCATGTGAGCGCCAAGGCGCACCTGCCCGGCGTCGTCACGCTGTGGCGGCCGGTGGCGGCGGGCGCGCAGGCCGGCGACGACGAGGATGCGGAGGGCGAGGAGGGCTGGATCGACGATGCCACCCGCGCCTTCGCCGGCCGGCTGGCGCGGCAGATCCGCGCGTGGCTGGACGATCCGTTCCGCATCGCCGGCAAGGGCCGCGACCTGCGGCCGGAGGACATACTGATCCTCGTCCGCAGCCGCGGCGCGCTCGCCTCGCTGATCGTGGCGCGGCTGCATGCGGAGGGCGTGCCGGTGGCCGGCGTCGACCGGCTGCGGCTGACGGCGCCGCTGGCGGTGCGCGATCTGCTGGCGGCGATCCGCTTCGCCCTGCAGCCGGCCGACGATCTCAGCCTCGCCAGCCTGCTCGTCTCGCCGCTGTTCGGCGTGTCGCAGGACGATCTCTACCGCATCGGCTTCGGCCGGCCCGGCACGCTGTGGGATGCGCTGCGCGCGGCCGAGGGCTTCGCGGCGGCGCGCGCCGGGCTGGGCGCGATCCTGGCGCAGGCGGACCTGACGACGCCCTACCGCTTCCTTGAGACGATCCTCTCCGGCCCGTTGCAGGGCCGCGCCCGCCTGCTCGCGCGGCTGGGGTCGGAGGCGCGCGACCCGATCGAGGAACTGGTGAACGCCGCGCTCGCCTTCGAGGCGGCGGACACGCCCTCGCTCCAGCGTTTCCTCGACTGGTTCGATCGCGGCGAGGTGGACATCACGCGCGATCCTTCCGCGCCGCTGGACGCGGTGCGGGTGATGACGGTGCACGGCGCCAAGGGATTGCAGGCGCCGCTCGTGATCCTGGCCGACGCCACCGCCGATCCGGAGGCGGGGCGGCTGACCGATCTCGACTGGACGCTCGACCCCGAACTGCCGGTGCTGCCGGTGATCCGCCCGCGCAAGGAGGAGCTGGCCGGCACGCTGGCGGACGATCTGGCGCGGATCGAGCGGCGCGAGCGGGAGGAGCATTGGCGCCTGCTGTACGTCGCCGCGACGCGGGCGGAGGAGCGGCTGGTGATCGGCGGCGCGCTCGGCCCGCGCGCGAAGGGCGAGCCGCCGGCCGAGAGCTGGTATCGCGCGATCGAGGATGCGCTCTCCGGCCTGGGTGCGGAGTGGGAGGCGGATGCGGACTGGGGCGAGGCGCGCCACCATCGCGGCGGCCCGGCCACGACCGCGCGCACCGCCCGGCCGCGCACCGCCGTGGCCGAGCCGGCCGCGCCCGACTGGCTCAGGCGCGATCCGCCGAAGGAGGAACGGCCGCCGCGCCCGCTGGCGCCCTCCGCGATCGGGCGCGATCTCGTCGCCGATCCGCCGCCCGGCGCGGCGATGCGGGCGGCGGCCGATCGCGGGCGCCTGCTGCACGCCTTGTTCGAGCGGCTGCCGGCGATCGCCGCGGCCGATCGCGCAGACGCGGCGGGGCGGTGGCTGGAACGATCGGCCGGGATCGCCGACGTGAACGTGCGCGAGGGGCTGGTGGCCGATGCGTGCGCGATCATCGCCGATCCGCGCTTCGCCGATCTGTTCGGTCCGGAGTCGCTGGCGGAGGCGCCGATCGCCGCGGTGGTGGCCGGCGACGTGATCGCCGGCACGGTCGACCGGCTGCTGGTGACGGCGGACCGCGTGCGGGTGATCGACTTCAAGACCGGGCGGCGGGTGCCGGCCGGGCTTGCGGCGGTGCCCGGCCACCATGTCGAGCAGATGGCCGCCTATGTGGCGGCGCTGGAGCAGGTGTTTCCCGGCCGCGCGGTGGAGGCGGCGCTGCTCTACACGGCCGGCCCGATCCTGATCGATCTGCCGGCGGCGCTGCTGGGATCGCACAAGCCGGGCTTGACAGGCACGCAGCAAATCCTGCCTCTCGATGGTGGAGCGGCGGGTTGAGGGGCGGGCGCCCGCATCCTATCTCGCACGGCGAAGACAAACAGGAGTGTCCGGCATGGCGACCAAGAAGATCACCGACAATTCGTTCAAGGACGACGTGCTGGATGCCGGCGGCCCGGTGCTCGTGGATTTCTGGGCGGAATGGTGCGGGCCGTGCAAGATGATCGGGCCATCGCTGGAGGAGCTCTCGGACGAGCTGGGCGGGAAGGTGACGATCGCCAAGCTGAACATCGACGAGAATCCGGACGCGCCGGCGCAATATGGCGTGCGCGGCATCCCGACGATGATCCTGTTCAAGGGCGGCGTGCCGGCCGCCACCAAGGTGGGCGCGGCGCCCAAGAGCCAGCTGAAGGGCTGGATCGAGGGCGCGCTCTGACAGGATCGAGGGCCGATGCCGACTGACCGCAGGAAAGATCGATGGTAGCCGGCATTGGCCATAATCGACCACTCGGAGGGCGTATGTACGCGATCGTCTTCGATCTAGACACGGCGACGCTTGAGCAGACTTACCCGAATCAGTCTTGGCGAAACGCATATGCCGACATTCGCCGGACCCTGGAGACCAAGGGTTTCGATTGGCAGCAGGGTTCGACCTATTTCGGCAACGAACGGGTAACGGCCGTCGATTGCGTCCTTGCCGTTCAGGAATTGAAAAGAGCCTATAACTGGTTCGTGCCATCCGTTCGAGACATCCGCATGTTGCGGATCGAAGAAAATAACGACCTGTCTCCAGCGCTAGCCTGACCATCTGCCGTCGGACGAGTGCGGGCGTCAGAGCAGGATCGCCGCCGCCTCGTCCCAGATGCGGGGGGAGGCGGCGGCCATCAGGCCGGTGCGGCCATCGCCGACATGATATGCCGTGCCGTCCAGGCGGCGGACGGTGCCGCCGGACTCCTCGACGAACAGGGCGCCCGCCGCGTGATCCCATGGCAGCGTGCGCTCGAACATGGCGAGATCGTTCTCGCCGAGGACGATGCGCGGATATTGCTCGCCGGCGCAGCGCGGGATCGGCGCGAGATCGATCCGGCCGGCGGCGCGCGCCTCTATCTCGGCGCCGCGCGCCGGCGGCATGAACAGCGTGCTGATGCCGGCGACCAGCCGCGCGCCGCCGCTGCCGCGCGCCGAGACGCGATCACCGTCGATCCAGGCGCCCAGCCCACGGGCCGCGTGGCACATGCGCCCGCTCAGCGGATCGAGGATCCAGCCGGCCTCGCGCGCGCCGTCCCGCAGCAGCGCCACCATGATCGCGAACGGCGGCCGGCCGGCGGCAAAGTTGAACGTGCCGTCGATCGGATCGATGATCCAGACGGCGCCCTCGTCGATCCGGTCGAGCAGCGTGGCGTCCGCCGCCGTCGCCTCCTCGCCAACGATGCGCGCGTCCGGCAGCAGCGCCGCCAGGCCGGCGTGGAGCCGCACCTCGCTCTCGCGATCGGCGATCGTCACCGGATCGCCGGGCGTCTTCTCCGACACGTCGCCCGCCGCCAGGTTGCGGAAGCGCGGCAGCACCACGTCGGCCGCCACCGTGCGCATCAGCGCCGAGACGCTCTCGTGCAGCGCGTGCATCAGCTGCGATAATCCGCGTTGATCGAGATGTAGCCGTGGGTCAGGTCGCACGTCCACACGGTGGCGCGGCCCTCGCCCAGGCCGAGGTCGACGCCGATGTCGATCTCGCTGCCCTTCAGGTGCGCGGCGACGGGCGCTTCGTCATAGCCCTCTACCGCCAGGCCGTCGCGCGCCACCTGCGTCGCGCCGAACATTATGCCGAGGCGGTCGCGCTCGGCCGGCTCGCCCGCCTTGCCCACGGCCATCACCACCCGGCCCCAGTTCGCGTCCTCGCCGGCGATCGCTGTCTTCACCAAAGGCGAGTTGGCGATCGAGAGGGCGATGCGGTGGGCGCTGGCATCGGCGGTGGCGCCCGTGACGGTGACGGTGACGAACTTCGTCGCGCCTTCGCCATCGCGCACCACCTGCTGCGCCAGCTGGGTGCACACATCGGTCAGCGCGGCCTGGAAGGCGTCGGCGCCGGCATCGTCGAACGAGGCGAGCGGGGCATTGCCGGCGCGGCCGGTGGCGAAGGCCAGCACGGTGTCGCTGGTGGAGGTGTCGCTGTCCACGGTGATGCAGGAGAAGCTGCGGCGGTTCGCCTCGGCCAGCATCGTCTGGAGGAAGGCGGGATCGATCGCGGCATCGGTGAAGACGAAGCCCAGCATCGTCGCCATGTCCGGCGCGATCATGCCCGATCCCTTGACGATGCCAACGACGCTCGCCGTGGTGCCGCCGAGGCTGGCGCGGGCGACCGCGGCCTTGGGGAAGGTGTCCGTCGTCATGATCGTGGCGGCGGCCTCCTCCCACGTTGCCTCCGGCGCGGCCAGCGCGGCGTCGATCCCCGCCTCGGCCCGGTCGATCGGCAGCGGCACGCCGATCACGCCGGTGGAGGCGACGAACACGTCGGAGGGCTGGCAGCCGATGCCGCCCGCCACCCTGGCGGCGATCGCCTCCACCGCGGCGCGACCGCGATGGCCGGTGAAGGCGTTCGAATTGCCGGCATTCACCACCAGCGCCCGCGCCCGGCCGAGGGTGAGCGCGGCGCGGCACCACTCTACCTCCGGCGAGGGGCATCGGCTCTGCGTCGTGACGCCGGCGACGGCGGTGCCCTCGTCCAGCGTGACGAAGGTGAGGTCGCACCGATCCCACGCCTTGTAGCGCGCTCGGGCGACCGCCAGGCGCACGCCGCGGATCGCGGGCAGCGCGGGAAAGCCGGCGGGGGCGAGCGGCGAACGGGTGGACATCGGGCGTTGGCTCCAGTCTGGAGGCCGCGCTATAGCGGCCGTCGTTCGAACGGGAAACAAGACTGCCGACGATGACGATGCCTTTCTCGCGCCGCCCGCTGCCGATGGCGGCCATCCTTGTCGCCGCGCTCTCGCTGTCCGTGCCGGCTCACGCGAAGGACCGCTCCGCTGCGGCGGTGGCGCAGGCGTCCGAGACGTGGATCACCGCGGACGACTATCCGGCCGCCGCGCTCAAGGCCGACGCCGAAGGCGTGGTGGCGGTGAAGTGGGACATCAGCATCCTCGGCCGGGCCGAGAATTGCGCCGTCACCGCCTCCAGCGGATCGCCCGATCTGGACGAAGCGACGTGCCGGCTGATCGTCGAGCGCGCTCGCTACACGCCGGCGCTCGACAGGAAAGGCAGGCCGGCGCGCGCCGCCGCCGCCCGGCGGGTACGCTGGCAGATCCCGGTGGCACAGCCGGACACGGTGGTGCCCTACGTGTTGAAGCCGTTCTGAGGGCCGGCCGATGCGGATCCCGGCTTTCATCCTTTGGCTGGCAGGCGCCGCGCCGCTCGCCGCCGCCGCCGCCACCTACGGCCCCGCCGCGCCCGCGCCGCGCGACCGGCCGGTGGTGCTGAACTGGCTGAAGCAGAGCGACTATCCGCCGGAGTCGCTCGCCGCGCGCGAGCAGGGCGAGGTGACGGCGGCGTTCGACGTGACCGAGACCGGCGCGGTCGAGAATTGCCGCGTGATCCGGTCGAGCGGCTATCTGCGGCTGGACGACGCCACCTGCCCGCTGATCGAGGAGCGGGCGCGCTACCGCCCCGCGTCCGACGCCACCGGCAGGCCGATCCGATCCAGCGACGTGCGCGCCTTCCGCTGGATCGCCGGGGAGGGGCGGGCGGAACTGCGCGCCACCGTCACGCCGCCGAATTGACCTGCACCCGCGCGGCACCTATCTGCGCCACCAGAATGCCGGCCGCGCGCCGGCCTGCCGCACGTTAAGGAAAGCCCATGCTCGGCGCCGTCGCCAAGGCCCTCTTCGGATCGTCGAACGATCGCTACGTCAAGTCGCTGCGCGGTATCGTCGAGCGGATCAACGCGCTGGAGCCGCAGATGCAGGCGCTGGACGAGGCGGCGCTGCGCGACCAGACGGTGGTGCTGAGGGCGCGGCTGGCGAACGGCGAGACGACCGACGACATCCTGCCGGAAGCCTTCGCGACGGTGCGCGAGACGGCGCGGCGCGTGCTGGGCCAGCGCCACTACGACGTGCAGATGATCGGCGGCATCGTGCTCCATCGCGGCGAGATCGCGGAGATGCGGACCGGCGAGGGCAAGACGCTGGTGGCGACGCTCGCCACCTATCTCTCCGCGCTCACCGGCAACGGCGTGCACGTCATCACTGTGAACGACTATCTGGCCAGCCGCGATGCCGAGTGGATGGGGCAGGTGTACCGCTTCCTGGGGCTCACCGTTGGCGTGATCGTGCCCAACCTGAGCGACCAGCAGCGGCGTGACGCCTATGCCGCCGACATCACCTACGGCACGAACAACGAGTTCGGCTTCGACTATCTGCGCGACAACATGAAGTATGAGCGCGCGCTGATGGTGCAGCGCCCCTTCGCCCACGCCATCGTCGACGAGGTCGATTCGATCCTGATCGACGAGGCGCGCACGCCGCTGATCATCTCCGGCCCGACCGACGACAAGAGCGAACTCTACAAGGCCGTCGACGCGATCGTAAAGCAGATCGACCAGCAGGATTACGAGCTGGACGAGAAGCAGAAATCCGTGATCCTCACCGAGGACGGCACCGAGCGGATGGAGCGGATGCTGGAGGCGGCCGGCCTGCTGGAAGGCGCCAACCTCTACGATTTCGAGAATACCCAGGTCGTCCACCACCTGAACCAGGCGCTGCGCGCCAACGTGGTGTTCAAGCGCGACATCGATTATATCGAGAAGGACGGCAAGATCGTCATCATCGACGAGTTCACCGGCCGCATGATGGACGGGCGCCGCTGGTCCGACGGGCTGCACCAGGCGGTGGAGGCCAAGGAGGGCGTGCAGATCGAGCCGGAGAACCAGACGCTCGCCTCGATCACCTTCCAGAATTATTTCCGCATGTACCCCAAGCTCTCGGGCATGACCGGCACCGCCGCCACCGAGGCGCCGGAATTCTACCAGATCTACAAGATGAACGTCGTCACCATCCCGACGAACGTCGCCGTGCGCCGGATCGACGAGGATGACGAGTTCTACAAGAACATGGCGGACAAGTTCGCCGCGATCGCCGCCGCCATCCGCGAGAAATCGGCGCTCGGCCAGCCGGTGCTGGTCGGCACCGTATCGATCGAGAAGTCCGAACTGCTGAGCGAGTTCCTCAATCGCGACGGTGTGGCGCACAAGGTGCTGAACGCGCGCTTCCACGAGCAGGAGGCGCATATCGTCGCCCAGGCCGGGCGGCTGAAGGCGGTGACGATCGCCACGAACATGGCCGGACGCGGCACCGACATCCAGCTGGGTGGCAACCTGGAGTTCCGCATGCTGGACGAGCATCCCGAGCTGGTCGAGGGCACGCCCGAATATGACGCGGCGGCCACGCGCATCCGCGCCGAGATCGCGACCGAGAAGGCGGCCGTGCTGGATGCCGGCGGCCTCTTCGTGCTCGGCACCGAGCGGCACGAGAGCCGCCGCATCGACAACCAGCTGCGCGGCCGCTCCGGCCGGCAGGGCGATCCGGGGCTCAGCCGCTTCTATCTGAGCCTCGACGACGACCTGCTGCGCATCTTCGGCCCGCAGACGATGTTCGCCAAGATGATGAACAAGAATCTGGCGGACGGCGAGGCGATCGTCTCCCCCTGGATCTCCAAGGCGATCGAGACGGCGCAGCGCAAGGTGGAGGCGCGAAACTACGACATCCGCAAGCAGGTCGTCGAATATGACGACGTGATGAACGACCAGCGCAAGGTCGTGTACGAGCAGCGATCCGACATCATGGACGCCGAGGCGGTGGACGACGTGGTGGCGGACATGCGCAGCGAGTCGGTGAACGGCCTGGTCGGCCTGGCGTGCCCGCCGAACAGCTACCCCGAGCAGTGGGATGTGGACCTGCTGCGGGAACGCTCGCAGGAGCTTCTGGGCCTCGATCTGCCGGTCGACGAGTGGGTAGCGGAGGAGGGAATCGATCCCGAGCTGCTGCTCGAACGCTTTCAGGAGGCGTCGGCCGCCGGCATCGAGGCGAAGGCCGCGCAGCTGCCGGTGGAGACGTGGCGCGGCGTGGAGAAAAGCGTGCTGCTCCAGTCGCTCGATCATCACTGGAAGGAGCATCTGGCGACCCTGGACGCGCTGCGCCAAGTCATCCACCTGCGCGCCTATGCGCAGAAGACGCCGATCAACGAATATAAGCAGGAAGCCTTCGCGCTGTTCGAGCGGATGCTGACGTCGATCCGCGAGGATGTGACCCGGGTGCTGAGCCACGCGCAGTTCATGGATGCGCCGCCCGAAATGCCGGAGATGCCGGACTTCGTCACCAGCCACTACGATCCACTGACCGGCGAGGACGATACGTGGGATCGCGATGCGGCGGCGCTGGGGCTGGTGACGACGCGGATCGCGCCGATGCAGATCGGCCAGCCCGACATGCCCGAGACGCTTGACGATCCCGACGAGTGGCGCGGCCGGGTGAGCCGCAACGCACCGTGCCCGTGCGGTTCCGGCAACAAGTTCAAGCACTGTCACGGCCGCATCGCGTAAGCTTTCGTTGCCGCGTTCGATTGCGCTGGACCTGAACGAAATATTATGGATATTTAATGTTTGACCGCTTCTGGTCGAAGAGGGGGTGCGCGGGCGCGCCCTGACGGGAGGAAGTCATGCGCAACCTGATCCTGGCAGCGACGGCCATCGCGTCGCTGGGCGCGCCGGCGAGTGCGGCGTCCATCTACGGCGTGAACGAGATGAACGAGCTGGTGCGCTTCGATAGCGCCAGCCCGTCCACGATCCAGTCCCGCATGAAGATCACCGGCATCACCGATGCGGTGAAGGCGATCGACTTCCGCCTGGCGGACGGCGCGCTCTACGGCCTCACCACCAATCTCTCGCTGGTGAAGATCGGCCTGAACGGCGCGGCGCAGCGGATCGGATCGCCGCTGGCGCTGGACGGCACCGAGTTCGGCTTCGACTTCAACCAGAGCATCGATCGTATCCGCGTGGTGAGCAACGCGAACGACAATTACGTGCTGAACCCGGATACGGGCGCCATCCAGCTGATCGCGACCGATGTCTCCTACGGCAACGGCCTGGAACCGGACGTGGTCGCATCGGCCTATACGCCGTCCGTATTCGGCGGGCCGACTCAGCTCTACGGCATCGATACGGCGAACGACCTGCTGGTGACGCAGGCGAACAATGCCGGCACGCTCGCGTCGGTCGGCGCGCTGGGCGTGGACCTGAACTCGCGCACCAGCTTCGATATCGCGCGCAACGGCGTCGGCTATGTGCTGGATGCGACAAACCTCTACTCGGTGAATCTCGCGTCCGGCCAGCTGACCTCGCTCGGCTCCGTCGGTGAGACGCTGTACGGCATCTCGGTGGCGGACGGCATTTCCATCGTGCCGGAGCCGGGCACCTGGGCGATGATGCTCGGCGGGTTCGGCCTGATCGGCGGCACGCTGCGCCGTCGCCGCGCGGAGCGGAAGGCGGCGATCGCCTGATCGCTTGAGCATGACCCCGCCCTGACGTCGGGCGATGTGGGAACGGGGCCGATCGGCCCCGTTTTCATGTGCGCCGTGCCGATCGTCCCCGAGCGGGACGCGGCGGCGCGATCCGCCGCGCGACAATCCGGTTAGCGCCGCGTTAAACATCGGCGATGATCGACGGGGACGTTCAGGATACCGCAGGGGCCCACGCCATGCGCCGGCTCCGCGCCATGGTGCAGGGCGACGGAGGCGATGAGCCCGGCGTATCTGCGCCCGGCGGCTGGCGCGACGATCTCCGCCTGTTCGCGCTCACCTGGGCGGCGGGCTTCCTGTTCTTCCTGATCCTGCTCGCCTGACGGCTCCGCCTCAATCGCAGGCGCGGTGCAGCTTGCTGGCGAGCCAGGCGGCCACCAGGCACATCGCCGGCGCCAGCAGCAGGATCTCCAGCACCGTCGCGCCGATCCAGGTGATCGCCATCACGATCAGCGCGCCCGCCACCATCGCCCCGGAATTGACGATGTTGTTGGCCGCCACCGTGCGCGCCGTCTGATCCTTCGGCACGGTGGTGGTGAGAAAGGCGTAGAGCGGCACCACGAACATGCCGCCGGTGATCGCCACGCCCATCAGTGCGATCGAGACGAGCAGCGCCTTCGGATGCTCGACGAACTCGACCAGGCCGTACAGGCGGCCGCCGGGCAGCCCTTCCCATCCCTTGGCGACGAAGTACATGAACAGCACGAAGCCGCCCATCGCGATCACCGATGCCGGCGCGAAGCGGGCGGAGACCTTGCCGCCGAGCAGCCGGTTGATCGCGACGGAGCCGATCGCCACGCCGACCGAGAAGATCGCGAGGAACAGGCTCGCCACCCGCTCGTCGGCGGTGAACACGTTCTTCACCAGCGGCGGGAACTCGATGATGAGCACGGCGCCGATCGTCCAGAAGAAGCTGATCGAGCAGATCGCCAGGAACAGCCGCGGGATGTGCATCGTGCCGGAGACGAGCGCGATCGAGGAGCGGATGATGTGGAAGTCGAGCGGCGGCAGATCCGTGCCGATCGGCGGCGCGGGCGGCACCTGCCGCGCCGTCAGCCAGCCGAGCAGCGCCACGCCCAGCACGATCATCGCCGCCGCCTTGCTGTCGATGAAGCCGGCCAGGATCGTGCCGGCCAGGATCGCCATGTAGGTGCCGGCTTCCACCAGGCCGGTGCCGCCGAGCACCTCGTCCGGCTCAAGATGCTGGGGCAGGATCGCGTATTTGATCGGGCCGAAGAAGGTGGAGTGCACGCCCATCGCCAGCACCGCCGCCAGCATCACCGGGATCGCCTGAAGGAGCAGGCCGGTGGCGCCCACCACCATGATGGCGATCTCGAACGTCTTCACCAGCCGCACGATGCGCGCCTTGTCGCGCGTGTCGGCGAGCTGGCCGGAGAGGGCGGAGAGCAGGAAGAAGGGCAGGGTGAACAGGCCGGTGGCGAGCGCGTTGAAGCCGGCCTCCACCTCCGGGTTCGAGTAGATCTCGAACGTGGCGATCAGCACCATCGACGTCTTGAACAGATTGTCGTTGAACGCGCCGAGGAACTGGGTGGCGAACAGCGGCAGGAATCTGCGCCGGGCCAGAAGCCGGATGGAAGGGGTCATGCGGACGCGCGGTCGCTCTGTCGTTGTTCGGGCGGGCCATAGCCGATTAGCGCGGGCACGTCCAAGCGCTGCCTGCCGGATAATCCGCGCGGCCCCTCCCCAAGCGGCGCGGCGCGCGCTAAGGCGGTGGCGATCATGCTGACCTTGCCCAATATCCTCACCTTGTCGCGCATCTTCGCCGTGCCGATCCTGGTGTTCCTGCTGTGGCACCCGGGCTGGTACGATTATGCGCTGGCCTTCGTGCTGTACGTGCTGATCGGCGTGACCGATTATTTCGACGGCTACCTCGCCCGCGCGCAGGGCACCGTCTCCAAGCTCGGCATCTTCCTCGATCCGATCGCCGACAAGATCATGGTCGCCTCCGTGATCGTGATGCTGGTAGCGTTCGACAGCATCACCACGCAGCGCCCGCTGATCGAGGGCTGGCACGTGGTGGCGGCACTGGTGATCCTGCTTCGCGAGATCGCCGTTTCCGGCCTGCGCGAGTTCCTGGCGCAGCTGCGCGTCTCCGTGCCGGTCAGCCAGCTGGCCAAGTGGAAGACGACATTCCAGCTGATCTCGCTCGGCGCGATCATCCTCGGCGGCGCGCTCACCCAGTTCCCGTTCGTGCGGATGGTCGGCCTCGTCAGCCTGTGGGCGGCGGCGGGGCTGACCTTGCTGACCGGGTGGGATTATCTGCGCGTCGGCCTGAAGCACATGGACTGACGGCGATGGCGCTGGAGATGCTCTATTTCGCCTGGGTGCGCGAGGCGATCGGCCGGGACGGCGAGCGGGTGGAGCCGCCGGCGGAAGTGACGACGGTGACGGCCCTGCTCGACTGGCTGGCGGCCGGCAGCGACGGCCACGCCCGCGCCTTTGCCGACCGATCCCGCCTGCGCGCCGCCATCGACCAGGAGTTCGCCGCGCTGGACACGAGCCTGGCCGGCGCACGCGAGGTGGCGATCTTCCCGCCGGTGACGGGCGGATCGGGCGCCGCATGATCGAGGTGCGCGTGCAGGCCGGCCGGTTCATACCCGGCGAGGAGCTCGACCGGCTGGAGGCGCTGGGCGGCGGCGGCGTGGCGAGCTTCACCGGCATCGTGCGCGGCGAGGGGGATCTCGCCAGCCTGACGCTCGATCATTATCCGGGCATGACGGAGCGGATGCTGGGTGCCATCGCCGATCAGGCGGCGGCGCGGTGGCCGCTGCTGGGCCTGATCGTGGTGCATCGCTTTGGCGAGATGGCGCCGGGCGAGCGTATCGTGTTCGTCGGCACCGCCGCCCGCCACCGCGGCGCCGCGCTGGAGGCGTGCGCCTTCCTGATCGACTGGCTGAAGACGCGGGCGCCCTTCTGGAAGCGCGAACGCTTCGCCGACGGCACAACCGGCTGGGTGGCGCCGCGCGCGGCGGACGACGAGGCCGCGTCGCGCTGGTGAGCGGGCCTGACGCCGACGACCGCCCGCTGGAGGAGCTGCTCGCCGCGATCGCCGAGGGAGATCGCCGTGCCTTCGCCACGCTCTACACGCGCACGGCGGCGAAACTCTACGGCACGATCCTGCGTATCTTGCCGGAGGGAGGGCAGGCGGACGATGCGCTGCAGGATGTGTATGCGAGGATCTGGCACATCGCCGGCGGCTACGATGCCGCGCGCGGCCGGCCGATCACCTGGCTCGCCACGATCGCGCGCAACCGGGCGCTCGACGTGCTGCGGCGCGAGCGATCGGGCGCGCACGGCCGCGTCGTCGACGTGGACGCCGAGCTGCTGGCGGCGATCCCCGACGAACATACCGATCCCGCCGAGAGCGCGGCGCTGGCGCAGTGCCTGGCCACGCTCGATCCGGTGCACCGCGAGTGCATCCTGCTCGCCTACCTGCACGGCGCCAGCCGCGAGGAACTGGGCGCGCGCTTCGGCAAGCCGAGCGGCACGATCAAGTCGTGGATCAGCCGCGGCCTCGCCTCGTTGCGGGGGTGCCTGAGCGGTGTCTGAGGAGCTGGAGGCGGCGGCCGGCGAATATGTGCTCGGCACTCTGGACGCGGCAGAGCGCGCGGCGTTCGACCGGCGGCTGTCGGGGGACGCCGCCGCGCGGCGGGCCGTGGCGGCGTGGCGCGGCCGGCTGGAGCCGCTGCTGACGACCGCGCCGGAGATCGCGCCGCCACCGCATCTGTGGGCGGCGATCGAGCGTCGCGTGGCGCCCGCGGCCGCCAACGACAATCGCGTGTCCCCTCTTTGGCGCGGTCTGGCGATCGCCGCCTCGCTGCTGGCGGTGGTGACGGGCACGCTCGCGCTGCGGCCGCCGCTCCCTGCCTCGCCGATCCCAGCGCCGGTCGTGCTCGCGTCGACGCCGGCGGCCGGCCCGGCCTATGTCGCGGCGGTGACGGCCAAGGGCGCGGAGCCGGCGCTGCTGGTGACGATCGACGCCGCCACCGGCAAGGCGATCGTCCGCGCGATCGGCCTGACACCGCCGGCGCGCAAGAGCCTGGAGCTGTGGTATATCGGCGAGGGCCGCGATCCGCAGTCGCTGGGCACGATCGCCGGCGACGCGCGCATGGAGATGCCGCTGGGGCCGATGATGGCGCGCGGCGACCGGCTGAACGCCAGCACCTTCGCCATCACCGCCGAGCCGGAGGGCGGCGCGCCGGCGGGCAGGCCGACCGGCGCGGTGATGTATTCGGGCAAGCCGATGGCGCTGACGGGGGCGTGAGCTTGCCGCGCCCAGCAACTTCCTTTCGTCCTAGAGCAAGCCGGCAAGATACGGACGATAAGTGACTCTCACCCGGCGCCAAATTCTAAAGCGCATCGAAGGTGAGTTGGCCGAGGTTTCAGACGTCGATGTGAGGAGCATCATTGTCGCTAGGCTTGTCGAGCCATCGCTCATGCGATGTAGATGGGATTACAGCCTGGTAGCCGAGACCCTTCGCTGCTGGAAGATAGCGGAAGAGCCGCTAAGGGGCGTCGCCATAGTGTATTGCGACGAAGGCTTTGGCCCGCAAAGCCCATGGGGATTGGTGTGGCTGCATGATCGTGTTCCCGCGATGGGGCAGGATTGCAGCTGGTTTTCGACATTGCTCGAGGCGATGACAGATATCTTGGAAATTTCCGCCCGCGGCCCAGGCTAGTTGCGAAGACCATAAATGCGGCGTTCACGACGCAAAAGCGGGCGGCCCGCCTGCCGGCGAGCCGCCCGTTCTTCACCTCAGGCGCGTCCGCTTACGGCATCAGCACCGTATCGACGACGTGGATCACGCCGTTGGACTGCATCACGTCGGCCTGCGTCACCATGCTCATGCCGCCCTTGGCGTCCGTCAGCATGATGCCCTTGCCGTGCATCGTCGCGGTGAGGGTGCCGCCCTGCGCGGTGGTGAGGGTGGCCTTGCCCTTGCCCTTCTTGATCGCCGCCGCCAGATCCTTGGCGGTCATCTTGCCCGGCACCACATGGTAGGTGAGGATCGAGGTGAGCGTGCCCTTGTTCTCCGGCATCACCAGCGTGTCGACCGTGCCGGCCGGCAGCTTGGCGAAGGCGGCGTTGGTAGGCGCGAACACGGTGAACGGACCGGGGCCGGAGAGCGTGTCGACGAGGCCGGCGGCCTTCACGGCGGCGACGAGCGTGGTGTGATCGGCCGAGTTCACGGCATTCTCGACGATGTTCTTCGTTGGGTACATGGCGGCGCCGCCGACCATCGGGTAGGTGACTTTGGCCTCGACCGAAGCGACGCCACCGACCGCGAGAAGGATGGCAGCGCCCATCGCGCCGCGCTTGAACATGCTCATCATCGAGTACTCTCCTGTTCGATTCCGCCTGAAGAAGACGGACAGGTGAGATACGCCCCCCGATCCATGACGGTTGCAAGAGACTTTAACGTTATTTTGGCGAAATCATGCGGGCACCGCAACCGCCGGCGGCGTCGACTGCGCCTGCCGCAGCGCATCGGCGAGGAGCGCGAATTCGCGGTCGCGCGGCGATCCCTTGCGCCACGCCAGCGCGATGCGGCGCGACGGGTGCTCGGCGGCCAGCGGCCGGGCGACGACGTCGGTATTGTCGAGGATGCCGGCATCGATCGCCATCTGCGGCAGCAGCGTGACGCCGAGGCCGTTATCGACCATCTGCACGAGCGTGTGCAGCGACGTGCCGAGCATCGACGCCTCCGCCCGCAGTTCCGGCCGGTTGCAGGCGGCGAGCGCGTGATCCTTCAGGCAGTGCCCGTCCTCCAGCAGCAGCAGCTGCGATTCGTCGATGGCATCGGAGGCGATCGCGGCCGGCGGCACCGTCTCGCTCTTCGGGAAGGCCACCCAGAGGCGGTCGTCGAACAGGGTCGCCACCTCCACGTCGCCGCACTGGTAGGGCAGCGCCAGCAGCACGCAATCGATGTGCCCGCGGTGCAGGGCATCGCAGGCGAGGCCGGTCGTCTCCTCGCGCAGATAGAGCTTCAGCTCGGGCCAGTCGGCGCGCAGGCGGCGCAGCATGCGCGGCAGCAGGAACGGCGCGATCGTGGGGATCACCGACATGCGCAGCTCGCCCGAGAGCGGCTTGCCGGCGCTGCGCGCCATGTCGGTCAGCTCCTCCGCCTCGCGCAGCACGCGTTGCGCCTTGTCGGCGATGCGCAGGCCGAGCGGCGTGAAGCGGACGACGCGGCGGGTGCGCTCCACCAGCACGATGCCGATCAGCGACTCGAGCTCCCGCAGGCCCGCCGACAGGGTGGACTGGGTGACGAAGCACGCATCCGCCGCACGCCCGAAATGGCCGTGCTGGCGCAGGGCGACCAGATATTGCAATTGTTTCAGGGTAGGCAGGAAGCTCGTCATTCATCGTTCCACTCGATCAACGAACTCCGAATAATCTATTTGATCGTTGAACGCCACTCTGCCAATAGCCCCTCTATTCCATTTACACGCCCCCAAGGATGGAGATTCCCCATGGCGCTTACCGTTGGTGACAAGTTTCCCTCGTTCGTGCTGCCGGTGCAGCAGGGCACGGCCGCGCTGCCGGGTGGCGAGACGATCGATACCGGCGAGACGAACGGCAAGTGGAAGATCGTGTTCTTCTGGCCGAAGGATTTCACCTTCATCTGCCCGACCGAGATCATCGGCTATGGCGAGCTGAAGAATGATTTCGCCGATCGCGACGCCGTGCTGATCGGCGCCTCGACCGACACCGACTTCGTCCACTTCGCGTGGCGCAAGTCCGACGAGCGGCTGGCGGCCTGCGACTTCCCGTGGATCGCCGACAACCAGAAGAAGCTGGCGAGCGCGCTGGGCATCGTCGACGCGGAGGCTGGCGTCGCCTATCGCGCGACCTACATCGTCGATCCGCACAACGTGATCCAGCACGTAACGGTGAACGGCCTGAACCAGGGCCGCAACCCGGCCGAGGCGATCCGCGTGCTCGACGCGCTGCAGACCGACGAGCTGTGCCCGTGCAACTGGCAGGCCGGCGAAGAGGTGCTGAAGCCCGCCGCCTGATCCTTCCGACGATCACGATGCTGATCGGGCGCGGGGGGAACCATCCCTCCCGCGCCCGATTCATTTGAACGGAGACAGACAATGTCGCTCAAGGCCTTCGCCGATACGCTGCCCGATTACGCCAAGGACATCCGCCTGAACGTGGGCTCCCTGCTGTCCGACCAGACGCTGGGCGACCAGCGCAAATACGGCCTGCTGCTCAGCTGCGCGCACGGTTCCGGCTACAAGCCGCTGGTCGAGGCGGCGGAGGCCGAGGCCACCGGCAAGCTGAGCGCCGAGGCGGCCAATGCCGCGCGTGCGGCGGCGGCGGTGATGGCGATGAACAACGTCTACTATCGCTTCGTCCACCTTGCCTCCAATCCCGAATATGGCACGCTGCCGGCCCGCCTGCGGATGAACGTGATCGGCGCGCCCGGCATCGAGAAGGACGATTTCGAGCTGTTCAGCCTGGCCGTCAGCGCGATGAACGGCTGCGGCATGTGCATCGACAGCCACGAGAAGGTGCTGAAGGGGCATGGCGTGAAGACCGAGACGATCCAGGCCGCCGCCCGCATCGGCGCGGTGCTGAAGGCCGTCGCGACCGTGCATGCCACGATGATCTGATGCGCCGCCGCCGCTCTGGCGTTTCGCCGGGCGGCTTCCTACATGGGTCCGATCGCCGCATCGATCGGGAGGACGCTTATGTTCGGTGAACTCGTCGCGTATCTCGATTCGATCAAGCTGCGCGATCCGGCGCCGCGCACCCGGTGGGAGATCCTGCTCTACCCCGGCGTGCTGGCGCTCGGCCTGCACCGGGTGGCGCACTGGCTGTTCCGCGGCGAGATGTACTTCCTGGCGCGGCTGGTGAACCACATCTCCCGCTTCCTGACCGCTATCGACATCCATCCGGGGGCCAGGATCGGCCGGCACTTCTTCATCGATCACGGCTTCACCGTGATCGGCGAGACGGCGGTGATCGGCGACAATGTGACGATCTACCAGTGCGTGACCCTGGGCGGCACCAACCCCGCCAACGGCGTGGCCGGCAAGCGCCACCCGACGATCGAGGACGATGCGATCATCGGTTCCGGCGCGCAGGTGCTGGGGCCGATCACGGTGGGCCGCCGATCCCGCATCGGCGCCAACGCGGTGGTGACGAAGGACGTGCCCGAAGGCGCGTCGATGATCGGCATACCGGCGCGCGCGACCCTGGTGGACGCGACCGAGTATCAGAAGAGCTTCCTGCCCTACGGCACCTCCTGCGCGGAGCGGTGCGACCCGCAGGCGCAATCGCTGGAGGCGCTGCGCAACGAGATGGAGGTGCTGCGCGGCCGTCTGACCAGCCTGATCGACGAGCGGCAGGCGCAGCACGCCCGGCAGGCCGACGGGGAGCGTAGCCGCGCCTGACGGGGGTGGTGACGCCTTTTCCGATCGCCGCCGCCGGGCCGCGCCAGACCGGCTTCGATCGCGCCGAACTCTCGCGCATCCTCGATCTCTACGGCCGCATGGTCGCGGCCGGTCACTGGCGCGATTATGCGATCGATCTGGGGCGCGACGCGGCGGTGTTCAGCGCCTTTCGCCGGGCGGCGGAGCGGCCGGAATATCGCATCGAGAAGCGTCCGGCGCTGCGCGGCCGCCAGGGCATGTGGGCGCTGATCGGCGAGGGCGGGGCGGTGCTGCGGCGTGGGCACGAACTCGGCCCGGTACTGGCGCCGGTCGAACGCAAGCTGATGAAGCTGGTTGAGGAGTAAGGCGGCGGCCCGGGTGGTTACCCGTGCCGCCACCTGGTTTTTCCCGTGCTACTTGCCCTGCAGCTTGGACAAAATCGCCATCGACTGTTCGGAGCCAGAGGCGGGAACATGCTCGCCCGTGCGATCGGTGATCCGATCCCAGTTGGCGGCGATGCCTTCCGGCGTGCGATCCGTCTCGTCCAGTAGCGCGCCCTGCGTCATCGTGACGTAAGCGGCGTGGTAGAAGCCCGCGCCGGCGCCGATGATCGCGTTGGCCGGTGCCTCCTCCGACACCAGGTACAGGGCGGCGGGCACGACGTTCTCGGGCGCGAACGCCTTGAACGCCTCGGGCGGAAAGATGTCCTCCGTCATGCGCGTGCCGGCGACCGGGGCGATCGTGTTGCACTTCACGTTATACTTCGCGCCCTCCAGATAGAGCGTCTTGGTGAGACCTGCGAGGCCGAGCTTGGCGGCGCCGTAGTTCGCCTGCCCGAAATTGCCGTAGAGGCCGGTCGACGAGGCGGTCATCAGGATGCGGCCGTAATTCTGCTCGCGCATCAGATCCCACACCGCCTTGGTGGCGTTGGCCGATCCGTTGACGTGCACGTCCATGACGAGGCGGAAGTCCTCCATCGTCATCTTGGTGAAGCTCTTGTCGCGCAGGATGCCGGCATTGTTGATGAGGATGTGGACGCCGCCCCACGTCTCCTTGGCCTTCGCGACCATCTCCACCATCTGCGCCGCGTCCGTCACGCTGCCGCCGTTCGACATGGCCTCGCCGCCGGCGGCCTCGATCTCCTCGACCACCTTCAGCGCCGCGTCGGAGTGGCCGGTGCCATCGCGCGAGGCGCCGAGATCGTTGACGACGACCTTCGCGCCGCGCTGCGCCAGCGCCAGCGCATAGGCGCGGCCCAGGCCGCCGCCCGCCCCGGTGACGATCGCGACGCGACCGGCGAAATCGATAGCCATGCTCTTGTGTCTCCCAGCTTTACGCGCACGTCACCTATATTGCGTCGCAGCGGAAGGGAAGGGGTGCGTCGTATCCGCCACCGGGGCGGTCGTGCGAAAATGGGGCGGCCCGCTCAGGTGAGCATCGGCGGCAGTTCCGGATCGGCCTTCGTCATCGCGCGCTGGTAGGCGGGCCGAGCGCCGATGCGCTGGAGATAGGCGAGGATGTTCGGATAGGGCGAGAGATCGCGCGGCACGAACGCCCGCATCGTGGTGAGCGGGAACAGCATGATGATGTCCGCGGCGGTGAAGCGGTCGCCGGCGAAATAGTCGACCTCGCCCAGCCGCTGCTCGACCATGGCAAAAGCGCGGTCGCCACGCGCGCGCAGCGCCGCCACCACGCCTTCGGCCGTGCCGCCGATCATGCCGATCACGATGTCGATCATCGCCGCCGGCATCATCGATGCGTTGGCGAAGTGGAACCAGTAGAGATAGTCGGCGAAATCGGGATCGTCCGCCCGCGGGGCAAGCCGCCACTCCCCGTAGCGACCGACGATATACTCGATGATCGCACCGGATTCGCCGAGCACCAGATCGCCGTCGACGATGACGGGCGCCGTGCCGAACGGGTGCAGCGCCTTATACTCGGCCGGCGCCAGGCGCGTGACCGGATCGCGATCGTAGCGGACCAGATCGTAGGGGATCTCCAGCTCCTCGCAGAGCCAGACGATGCGATCCGATTGCGAGATGCCGAGATGGTGGACGGTGAGCATGGAAACCTCCGCTGGCGTGTGCGGAGCGAGAACGTGGCGGGGCCATCGCCGATCCCTCGCCGCGTGCCAGCCTTTCGATCAGGTGCGGCCGCCGGCCGCCGACGGCTAGACAGGCGCCGAGACCTGCAAGGAGAGTGCCCGTGCCCGACAGCTACGACTATATCATCGTGGGCGCCGGCTCCTCCGGTTGCGTGTTGGCGGAGCGCCTGTCGGCCGATCCTCGCAACCGCGTGCTGCTGCTGGAGGCCGGCGGGATCGACAGCCATCCGCTGATCCACATGCCCAAGGGGCTCGGCAAGCTGGTGCTGGATCCGAAGCACGCCTGGCACTTCCCGATCGACCAGCCGCGCATCCCCGGCGATCCGCCATCGGAGACGTGGGTGCGCGGGCGCGGGCTGGGCGGCTCCTCCTCGATCAACGGCATGATCTACGTGCGCGGCCAGCCGGAGGATTATGAGGAGTGGGTGACGCGCGGCGCCACCGGCTGGGACTGGCCGACGATGAAGCGCGCCTTCCGCGCGATCGAGGATCACGAGCTGGGCGACGACGGGGTGCGCGGGGAGGGCGGGCCGGTGCACGTCTCCTCCGGCCACTATCGCTATCCGCTGAGCGAGGCGCTGATCGCGGCGGGCGAGCAGATGGGGCTGGAGCGGCGGGAGGATCTGAACCGCGAGGATCAGGAGGGCGTCGGCTATTACAGCCACAACATCAAGCGCGGCCGCCGGCAGAGCGCGGCCGTGGCCTTCCTGAAGCCGGCGATGAAGCGGCCGAACCTGCGCGTGGTGACGGGCGTGCTGGTTGACCGGGTGACGTTCGACGGCCAGCGCCGGGCGACGGGTGTGGAGGGACGGTTCGAGGGCAAGCCGCGCAGCTACCACGCGCGGGCCGAGGTGATCCTGTCGGCGGGCGCGCTGATCTCGCCCAAGATCCTGCAGCTTTCCGGCATCGGATCGGCCGACCGCCTGCGCGGGCTGGGCATCGATCCGCTCGTCGACAGCCCGGAGGTGGGGGAGCGAATGCTCGACCATCTCGGCTTCTCGATGCCCTACCGGCTGAAGGGCGATCCGGGCATCAACCGCGAGTTCCACGGGCTTGGCCTGGCCAGGAACGTGCTGCGCTACTATCTGCGCCACGACGGGCCGCTGGCCACCGGCCCGTTCGAGGTAGGCGCCTTCGTGCGGACCGAGCCGGGCGTCGACCGGCCGGACGCGCAACTCTACATGGGCGCCTTCACCTTCGCGCGCGGCGACGACGACAATTTCCCGGTGCCGCTGGCGGACGTGGAGCGCGAGCCGGGCCTCACCATGTACGGCCAGCTGCTGCGGCTGACGAGCGAGGGCAGCGTGCGCATCCGATCGGCCGATCCGGACGCGCCGCTGGTGATCGAGCCGAACTGGATGACCACGCCGGAGGACCAGCATGCCGCCGTGGCGATGATCCGCTACATGCGCCGGTGGATGGACCAGCCGGCGATCGCGCAGCATGTGGAGCGCGAGCTGTTTCCCGGCCGCGCGGTGGAGGACGATGCCGCGCTGCTGAACGCGTTCCGTCGCTTCTCGATGTGCGGCACCCATGCCGTGGCGACCTGCCGGATGGGCACGGACAATGCCGCCGTCACCGATCCCGACCTGCGGGTGAACGGGGTGAGCGGGCTGCGCGTGGTCGACTGCTCGGTGATGCCGGCGACCGTCTCGGGCAACACCAACGCGCCGGCGATGGCGCTCGGCTGGCGCGCGGCCGAGCGGATCCTGGCGACGGCGAAGACGACGGCGGCGGCGGCGTGATCGTCCGCGCGAAGATCCAGCTGCTGCTGGCGGCGCGATCGAACGAGGCGATCGCGCCGTTGGTGTCGCTGCTGGCCGGGCGGACGCGCGGCGTGGAGGGTGCCGCCGTGCTGCGCGCGCTGCCGCGCGGGATTTTGGGGGAGAGCCCGCAGGGTGGCGCGGGCGGCGCACGCGCGCCGGTGGACGCCGTCGTCGAGATCAGCGGCGACGAGGGAACGACGTGGGATGGGCTGGCGGCACCGCTCGCGGGGCTGGGCGATGCGATCGACGCCCTGGTGGATAGCGATCGCTGCGGCGTGATCGCCGGCCTGGAGCATCATGTGATGCCCGGCGACGACCCGATCGCGCTGATCTGCCCGCTGACGCGCGTGGCCGCGCTGGATCGCGCCGGCTTCCAGGATTACTGGCTGAACCGCCACGCCGATTTCGGCAGGCGCGATCCGGCGGCGCGCTATCGCCAGCTGCACCAGGATACGGCGGCCGCCGCGCTGGTGGCGGCGGTAACAGGCCTGCCGCCATCATCCTATGACGGCACGGCCGAAGCCTATTTCGGTGATGTGGCGGAGCTTGCCGCCAAGCTCGCCTCACCCGAGATCGCGCAGGAGGCGTTCGCCGACGAGCAGCGCTTCATCGACCACGCCCGGTCCTTCTTCCTGCCGTTCGAGCGGGTCTCCGGCGAATAGGGGCGGGCCGCCGCTCCGTTTCCGTGTGAAGCTAGGCCCCGCTACTTTACGAGCACGGCGACCACGCGGCGCTGGGCCGGAGCGGTGGAGGGCAGGCCCGCCAGCGGCTCCGACGGGCCGTAGCCGGCGACGTCGAGGCGGCCGCTCTCCACCCCGGAGGCGGTCAGCAGGTCGGCGACGGCGCGGGCGCGGCGCTCCGACAGATCCTTGTTCTTGTCGGCATTGCCGATCGAATCTGTATGACCCTCGATCCGCACGCGGCGGCCGGCGAGGCGCGGATCCTGGAGCGCGCTGGCGAACATCTGCGCGCGGGACTTGGCGGAGGGTGCGAGTTCGGCCGAGCCAGACTTGAAGGTGACGCGCAGATCGTAGGCGCCCGCCTTGCCGGCGGCGGCGGGCTTCGGCTTGCTGCTGGCATAGCTCTGCTTGGTCGCCGTCGGGCGGTTCGCGACCGGGGCGGCGGCGGCGGCGGCCGCGGTGTCCGCCTTCGGCCGGGCGAGGCTGAAGCCGCGCGTGCTGGTGGTGCGCGGCGCGCCGCGCGGCGAGGGGCTGGCCTGCGGCGGTGCCGCCGTCTCGCTGCCGCACGTGTCGAGGAGCTGGCAGACCACCTCCTCCTTCTGCTCGGCCGCCGTCTGCGCCGGGGCGGCGGTGGCGGCGAGGAAGGTGGCGGCAAGCAAGGTGGCGGACAGGCCTGCAATCATCCGATACATAGTCAAGATCCCGGCAACAGAGTGATCGCGGCATACCGCAAGGATAGGCCCCGCATAGGGGCAAGTCAAAAGGCGGGCGGTGTCGCGCGTCACTCCGCCGCTTCGCACCGCACGAGGATGAGGCTGACATTGTCGGGCGCGCCTTCCGCCAGGCAGGCGTCGAGCAGCGCCTGGCAGGCGGCGTCGGCGGTGCCGGCGGCGGCGAGGGCGGCGATGCGCGCGTCGGCCACGCAGCGGGTGAGGCCGTCGCTGCACAACAGGAAGGCGTCGCCGGCCAGCACGCGATCCTCGACCACGTCGAGCGCGAGGTCCGTCGCCACGCCGACCGCGCGGGTGATGACGTTGGCGAGCGGATGCTTCTCTGCCTGCTCCGGCGTCAATATGCCGGCCTCGACGAGTTCGCCCACCTGGCTGTGATCGCGGGTGATCTGGCGCAGCGCCGCCCCGCGCAGGCGATAGACGCGGCTGTCCCCCGCCCACAGGCAGGCGAAGCGATCGCCGACGATGCGCAGCGCGACGATCGTGGCGCCCATGGTGGCGCCGGCGCCGGCGGCGGTGGCGACGATGCGATCGTTCGCGTCGGCCAGCGCATCGGCCAGCCGCTCGCAATCGGAGTCGATCGAGGCGCCGGCGGAGAGGCCGGTGGCGGCGAGGCCCGCCGTCACCTCCATCGCCGCCCACTGGCCGTTGGCGTGGCCGCCCATGCCGTCCGCCACGGCCCACAGGCCGCCGGCCGGGTGGCACAGGATGCTGTCCTCATTCACCTTGCGGACGAGACCGACATGGGTCCGCGCGCCGACCGCGTATCGCAGCGCCATGCGCCTCAGCCCCCGACGAGGACGGTGGGCATGCCGAGGATGATGTTGCCGCCATGCACCGTGAGATCGCCGATGCGCGCCTGCGGCATCTTCTGGGTCAGCACGGTCATGCTGCCCTTGGCGATCACGTCCGGCGGGCCGACGCAGACGCACATGTCGCTGACCCGGGCGGCCGGCAGCTTGCCGATCAGCACGGTCGGCGCGCACGGGCCGGAGATCGGCCCGCCGACATGCGGCACCACGCCCGTGACCATCGGGCAGACGTGCATGTCGGTGATCCGCGACGCCGGCATGCCCATGCGACTCTCCCCCATCGGCACGTCGGCCGGGCCAGACGCGGACCTTAGGCAAAAGCGGGCGGGCCGCCAAAAAGAATCGTTCCCCGGGGGAAGGCGCCCGCTTATGCATGAAGGCACAGCGGGATCGGGGATCGAATTGCTCGTCGGCGAAGACATCGCTTCGGGAATACTTGCGCCGATCGATGGCGGCGCCGGGGCGGACGGCCGCGCCGACGAGGGCGGCCCCGGCGACGACTTTCGCGAGCTGCGCAGCCAGCGCAAGCAGATCTTCCGCGCCGAGCAGCGCGCGGCGATGGGCGAGGACCCCGGCGACGGCGACAATTGGAGCTGGCCGATGATCGCGGACGCCGCGATCGCCCATCTCGTCACCATCGGCAAGGATCTGGAGCCGATGGCGATGGTGGTGGAGGCCAGCGCCCGGCTGGACGGGATCGACGGGCTGGACCGGGCGATCAACGTACTGGCCGACCTGATCGAGGCCTTCTGGGACGAGGGGCTGTACCCGCCCGAGGACGAGGACGAGGGGGTGGAGGCGCGCTTCCAGCCGCTCTCCGGCCTGAGCGGCGGCGGCAGCGACAAGGACGGCACGCTCATCATGCCGCTCAGGCGCATGGTGCTGGCCGGCGATCCCTCGACCGGGGAGCTGCGCTACCTCGACCGCTACGTCGCCAACACCCAGTTCGCCACCGCGCAGAACGCCAAGACCGATCAGCTGCGCGCCCCTCTGCTGCAGGAGGCGGAGGCCGCGCTGACCGAGATCGAGGGGGTTGCGCGCAAGCTCTCCGCGCGATCGCTGAAGGGGGCGATCGCCGCGCTCGCCTCGGCCGAGGCGGGGTGGCGGCGCGGCACCAACTTCATCGCGGAGCGCACCAAGCCGCGCTTCCCCGCCACCTCCAAGGTGACGGACGAGCTGCGCGGCATGCGCGAGTGGCTCGAGTCGCTGCTGAAGTTCGTGCCCGAGGACGCGCTGCCCGAGGCGCTTGAGCAAGGCGAGGCCGGCGTCGCCGAGGCCGCCCCCGGCCAGGCCAGGGCGGGCGGACCGATGGTGCTCGGCCGGATCGACAACCGCGCCGACGCGCTGCGCGCCGTGGCCGCCGCGGCCGAGTATTTCGAGCGTATCGAGCCGCTGTCGCCGATGGGCCCGTCCCTGCGCGATATCGACCGGCGGGCGCGGATGAGCTTCTCCAAACTGCTGGAGGAACTGATCCCGGACAGTGATACGCGCGAGACGTTCTACTGGAGATCGGGGATCAAGCCGCCCGCCGAAGAAACGGGCGAAGAGGAATAGGCGGCGGCATCTTTCCGTTCTAGCATGGCATCATGCGCATGAAGCGCGAAGTGGAGGGTGGGACATGGCAGACTCGGTGCATGACAAGCTGAAGCGCGTGCGTAAGCCCCGCGTTCACATCACCTACGACGTGGAGACCGAGGGCGCGCAGGAGGTGAAGGAGCTTCCGTTCGTCGTCGGCGTGATGGGCGACTTCTCCGGCGACTCGGCCATCGCCAAGCGCGCGCTGAAGGAGCGCAAGTTCGTCGACCTGAAGAAGGACAAGTTCGATCAGGTGATGGCGCGCATCGAGCCCGGCCTGAAGCTGAAGGTGGAGAACACCATCGAGAAGAACGGCAAGGAGTTCGAGGTGAACCTCAAGTTCCGCTCGATGGACGATTTCGAGCCGGAGCGCGTCGTCGAGCAGATCGAGCCGCTGCGCAAGCTGATGGAGACGCGCAACCAGCTGCGCGACCTGATGGCCAAGGCGGACGGCTCCGAGGAGCTGGAGGGCCTGCTGGAGAAGATCCTGAAGGACGACGCATCGCTGGCGAGCCTTTCTAGCCAGCTCGGCGACAAGTCCGGTTCCAAGGAGTAAGTGAAAATGGCCGAGACCGAGGCACAGGGCGGCGCCCAGACGACGGTTCTGGAAGGAGAGGCAAGCCTGCTCGACCAGGCGATCGGCGCGACCAAGCAGACCGAACCCAGCCGCGTGGAAGAGCTGATGCGCACCCTCGCCAACGAGGCGATGAGCGGCACCGTGCAGTTCCAGAAGAACATGACGGTGACGCTGCGCGAGGCGATCGCCAAGATCGACGCGCAGATCAGCGAGCAGCTGGCGGCGGTGATGCACGCCGAGAAGTTCAAGGCGCTGGAAGGCAGCTGGCGCGGCCTCAACTATCTCGTGAAGAACAGCGAGATCGGCGAGGGCCTGAAGGTGCAGGTGCTGAACATCACCAAGAAGGAACTGGCCAGCGACCTGGAGAAGGCGACCGACTTCGACCAGAGCAACATCTACAAGAAGATCTACGAGGAGCAGTTCGGCACCGCCGGCGGTGCGCCGTTCGGCGCCCTGATCGGCGACTATTACTTCTCGAAGAGCCCGACGGACGTGGAGCTGCTGAGCAACATCTCCAGCGTGGCGGCGGCCGGCTTCTGCCCGTTCATCTCGGCTGCGGGCGCGCAGGTGTTCGGCATGGACAGCTTCACCGAATTGTCCAACCCGATGGACATGAAGCAGCTGTTCGAGACGGCCGACTACATGAAGTGGAACGCGTTCCGCCAGACGGAGGATTCGCGCTTCGTCACCCTGGTGATGCCCAAGGTGCTGGCGCGCCTGCCCTACGGCAAGGACACCAAGCCGGTCGACGGGTTCGACTATGAGGAAGGCCCGCGCGACGAGTATGGCAACGCGAAGCCGATGGTGCACGACGATTATTGCTGGATGAACGCGGCCTACGCGCTGGGCGCCCGCCTGACCGACGCTCATGCGCAACATGGCTGGTGCACGGCCATCCGCGGCGCCGAGGGCGGCGGCAAGGTGACGAACCTGCCGACCCACGTCTTCCATTCCGACGACGGCGATCTCGACAGCAAGTGCCCGACCGAGATCGGCATCACCGACCGGCGCGAGAAGGAGCTCTCCGACCTCGGCTTCCTGCCGCTCTGCCACTATAAGAATACCGATTACTCGGTGTTCTTCGGCGCGCAATCCACGCAGAAGCCGAAGAAGTACGACCGGCCCGAGGCGACCGCCAATGCGGCGATCTCCGCGCGCCTGCCGTATCTGATGGCGACGAGCCGCTTCGCCCATTATCTGAAGGTGATGGCGCGCGACAAGATCGGCTCCTTCATGGAGGCGAGCGACACCGAGAAGTGGCTGAACCGCTGGATCAGCAACTATGTCAACGCGTCCGAGGGCGCGGGCCAAGAGGCACGCGCCAAATTCCCGCTGCGCGAGGCGAAGGTGGAGGTGAAGGAGGTGCCGGGGGCGCCGGGCTCCTACACCGCCGTTGCCCATCTGCGGCCGTGGCTGCAGTTCGAGGAACTGACGACCTCGATGCGGCTGGTCGCACGCATCCCGGCGAAGGAAGGCTGAGGGCGGGCAGGCCAGGCACGGCATGACCGATCTGGCCGATCCGGGGCTGGCGGCGGGCGCGCAGCCCCTTGGCGACGCGCCCGTCCCACCCGCCCAATCGCGGGAGGCGCCGCCCGCCGGCGACGAGCGGCTGCCCCGTGTCGGTGGCGACCCCGCCGCCGTGCGGGCGCGGGCGAACCGCCTGATCGTCGGCATCGATGCGCTGATCGGGCGCCAGCTGGACGCCGTGCTGCACCATCCGGGCTTCCAGCGGATGGAGGCGCTGTGGCGCGGCGCCTGGTGGCTGGTGGAGTCCACCGCCGACGCGATCGTGAAGGTCCGCATCCTCGACGTCCGCTGGCACGAGCTGGCGCGCGACATGGAGCGTGCCGTCGCCTTCGACCAGAACATCCTGTTCGAGAAGATCTACAGCGGCGAGTTCGGCACGCCCGGCGGCGAGCCGTTCGGCATGCTGGTGGTGGATCACGCGCTGTGGCACCGGCCGAGCGGGCGCGAGAAGGTGGACGACATTGCCGCCGTCTCCAGCCTGGCGGAGGTGGCGGCGGCGGCCTTCTGCCCGATCGTGCTCGGCGTCGATCCGCGCATGATCGCGCTAGACGGCTATGACGGCATCGATCTGCGACAGGACATTTCCGGCGCGCTGACCGGCCCGGAACATGCCCGGTTCGAGCGGCTGCGCGCCCAGCCGGACTGCCGCTTCGTCGCCGCCGTGCTGCCGCGCCTGCTGATGCGCCAGCCATATATCGGCCGCAGCTTCCCCCGCCTGGGCTTCGTCTATGACGAGCACGTGGCGGAGGCGCGCGACCTGCTTTGGGCGTCGGGCGCGTTCGGCCTCGCCCAGGTGGCGGCGCGGGCGATGCGGGTGCATCGCTGGCCGGCCAACATCCGCGGCGCGCTGAGCGAGGACGAGGGCGGCGTGGTCTCCGCGCCCACCCGCCTGTTCCTGCCGAGCGACCGGCGCGGCGTGGTCGCCCGCTTCGCGACCGAGAATGCGATATCGGAGGAGCAGGAGATGGCGCTGAACGCCTCCGGCCTGATCTGCCTGCGCCAGCTGCACCTGACCGGCGCCGTCGCCTTCCTCAACCTGCCGACGCTGCACCGCCCGCCCGACTATGACAACGAGGCGGCGCGGATGAACGCGAAGATGAGCGCGATGCTCAACTACATCATGTGCGTGTGCCGCTTCGCCCACTACATCAAGGTGATGGCGCGCGACTGGGTGGGCAAGTACACCGATGCCAATGAGTGCCAGCGCCTGCTGCAATCCTGGCTCAACACCTACGTGACCGGCAACGAGGATGCGAGCCCGGAGATGCGCGTGCGATATCCCCTCCGCCAGGCGGCGGTGCAGGTGGAGGAGGTGCCCGGCAAACCCGGCACCTATACCTGCGAGGTGGCGATCCGGCCGCACTACCAGCTGGACCAGATCGCCTCCGAATTCCGGCTGGTGACGGCGATCGGGCGCGAGGTGGCGGCCTGATGTCCGGCCCGCTGCTCTCCGCTCTCGACCGGCTGCTGGACGACGCGCCGGACGAGCGCTTCGAGGTGCCGGACGACGAGGATGCTGCGCTGCGCCGGCTGAAGCAGGGGCTGCGGCGCGATCTGGAGGGCTTGCTGAACGGGCGCCGCCCCTTCTCGCCGTGGCTGGGGCGGATGCCGGGCCTGGCGGACAGCGTGATCGGCTTCGGCCTGCCCGATCTCAGCACCGAGGATTTCGGCACGCCGGCGGTGCGCGAGCGGATCCGCCGGATGATCGCCACCTGCATCCGCACCTACGAGACGCGGCTGAGCCGCGTCGAGGTGGAGCTGGACGCCGGCGGGCCGACCTCCACCGGCATCCGTTTCCGCATCACCGCCGCCATGCTGGTGGATCAGGTGGAGGAGCCGGTGATCTACGATGCGCGCCTGCGACCGACCGATCGCGCCATCGTGAACCTGGCACGCTGATGCCCGCACCGGCGCCGGCCACGCGATGATCGACGACTTGATCCAATATTATCAGCGCGAGCTGAGCTTCCTGCGGGATTCCGCCGGCGCCTTTGCCGATGCCCACCCCAAGATCGCCTCGCGCCTGCGCCTGACCCGCGAGTCGGTGGAGGATCCGCATGTCGGCCGGCTGGTGGAGGCAGTGGCCTTCATGAACGCGCGGCTGCGCCACAAGATCGACGACGAGTTTCCCGAACTCTCCGATGCGCTGCTGCAGACGCTCTATCCGCATCTGATCCAGCCCGTGCCCTCCTTCTTCGTCGCCCGGCTGGAGCCTTCGCCCGATCTCGACAAGCCGGCGCTGGTGCCCAAGGGCACGATCGTGACGACCGAGGCGGTGAATGGCGAGCCGTGCCGCTACCGGCTGTGCTGGGATACGGTGATCCAGCCGCTGCGCATCGCCGCCGCCGCCATAAGCGGGCTGCCGCTGGATGCGCCGCAGCTGGGTCTCGCCAACGCCAAGGGGGTGCTGCGGCTGAGCCTGGCCGGGGCCAATCCGGAAGTGGAGCTGGGCGCGATCGGCCTGGACACGCTGCGGCTGTTCATCCGCAGCGATGCCCGGCGCGCGCAGATTCTGCTGGAGCAGTTCGGCGTCAACCTGCTCGGCATTGGTGTCGGCACCGGGCCGCACGATCGCGGCGCCGTGCTGCTGCCGCCGTCCGCGCTGCGGCTGATGGGGCTGGGGCGCGACGAGCTGCTGCTGCCGCAGGGCGACGTCGCCTCCACCGCCTTTGCCGCGATGCAGGAGCATTTCTCCTACCCGCAGAAGCACCTGTTCGTGGAAGTGAGCGGCCTAGCCGCGCGCACGCTGACGGTGAGCGGCGGCGAGATCGACCTGTTCTTCTACTTTGACAAGATCTCGCCCGAGCTGGAGCGATCGGTGCGGGCGGACGATTTCGATCTGTTCGCCGCCCCCGCGCTCAACCTGTTCGAGATGGAGGCCGAGCCGATCCAGATCGACCAGACGCGGATCGAATATCGCATCGTGCCCGATGCCCGTCGCGAGGATGCGCTGGAGGTGCATTCCGTGCGCGAGGTGGTGCTGCAGGACCGCACCGGCGAGCGGCGGGTGGCGCCACCGCTCTACTCGGTCGATCGCGGCAGCGGCCGCTTCGGCAACTTCTTCCACGCCACCACCCGCCGATCGAGCTTCGGGCCGGGCGGCGGCGACGACGTGTTCCTCTCGATCGCCGATCTGGACGGCCGGCTGCTGGCCGACGACGCGACGGTGGCGAGCGTGAGCCTGCTGGCCACCAACCGCGACCTGCCGACGCGCCTGCCGTTCGGCGGCGGCCGGCCGATCGTGTCGCTGGCCGGGCAGATACCGGGGCTGGCGGCGGTCTCCGCCCTCACCAAGCCCACGCCCACCCGCCGCCCGGCGCGCCGCCGCGCCGCGATGTGGCGGCTGATCGGGCAGCTGTCGCTCAACCGGATGAGCCTGGTCGGCGGGCCGCAGGGCGCGCAGGCGCTGCGCGAGATGCTGGCGCTCTACGACCTCAACGACACGCCGGAGAGCACCCACCTGCGCGAGCGGCTGGTGGGGGTGACGGCGGAGCCCGGCGTCGCCCGCATGCGCCTGCGCGGCCACAGCGCGATGTGCGCCGGCATCGACGTGACCCTGGAGGTGGAGGACGATCGCCTCTCCGGATCGGGCGCGTTCCTGATGTGCGCGCTGATCGAGCGGTTTCTGGCGGGCGCCTGCGCGCTCAACAGCTTCGTCCGCGTGGGCGTGCGGCTGCGGCGGGAGTCGGGCATGTGGGTGCGCTGGCAACCGCGCGTGGGCGATCGCGAACTGGTGTGAGCGGCCTGCTCGATCGCCTGCGCCGCCGCGCCGCGGCCACCAGCCTGCCGCAGGCGGCCCGGCAGATCGAGCAGGCGGCGCGCGCCGACGGATCCTCCCACGTCGGCATCGGCGGGGATACGCCGCCGGGGGACGAGCCGCTGCGGTTCGTCGCGTCCGATCGCATGCTGCTGCCTGCCGGCGATCTCGCCGAGGTGGAGGCGGGCGAGGCGGGCCAGATGCGGGTGACGGCCAACGTGCTCGGCCTGGCGGGCGCCACGCCGGCGCTGCCGCCTTATTACAGCGAGATCCAGCTTCAGCGGCGGCGGCTCCGCGACCGGTCGTTCGCGGGCTTCCTGAACCTGTTCGATCACCGCACGCTCTCCTTCTTCTACCGCATCTTCCGCAAGTATAACTGGCTGCTGAGCTTCGAGCGGGACGCGGGCAAGGTCGATCCGCTCGGCGACGTGCTGCTCGCCTTCGCCGGGCTGCCGACGCCGGCGATGCGGGCGCGGCTGCCGGTGGAGGACGGCGCGCTGGTGCCGCTGGCGGCGCAGCTGGGCGACATCCGCCGCAGCGCCGCCGCGCTGGAGACCATCCTGCGGCACGTGACGGGCCTCCCGCTGCGCGTGGTGGAGGCCGAGCCGACGTGGATGGCGGTGCCGGCGGAGGAACAGACGCGGCTGGGCGCGCCCGGCTTCGCCCGCTTCGCGCGGCTGGGCGGCGGCGAGGACGGGCCGGACGCGGCGATGATCGGCGCGGCGGTGCTGGACGTGCAGCATCATTTCGCGGTGGAGATCGGGCCGCTGAGCTACGCCGCCCTGCTCGATTTCTGCGGCGACGGGCGGCAGCTGCGCATCGTGCGGGAGCTGTGCCATCTGGCCGCGGGGATCGAGCATCGGCCAGTCGTGCGGCTGCGCATCGCCCGGCGGGAGGTGCCGCCGATGCGGCTGGGCGCGCCCGCGACGCCGGCCTTCCTGGGGCGGACCAGCTGGCTCGGCAGCCTCGGCCCATCGGACGAGATCGTGGCCGATTGCACGATCCCGATCGGCGTGGCGACGGCGAGCCCCGGTCTGGCCGCATGACGGCGGAGATTGCCGTTGAAGCGCCCCCGTGGCTGCGCTAGGCTCGATACCGAAGCAGCCGGAAGCCGTCCGCTATCCGGACGCGTGGGTCAGCAAGATATGATGCGCTTCCGCGGAGGCGAGGGCGCGTCCGTGTCTGCGGCCCGCGCCCTCGACTATTGCAAGCGCGTGACGTTTGACGTTCGACGGTTCGAGGGGGAGCGGCGGGTTGGCCCAGATCGACTTGAAGAGCCTTGTCGGCAAGCTCGACGATACATGCCGGCAGACGCTGGAGAGCGCGGCCGGCCTCGCCCTCTCCCGCACCAACTACAATGTCGAGGTGGAGCATTGGCTGCTGCGCCTGATCGACCGGCAGACGTCGGACATCTCGGTGATCCTCAGCCATTTCGAGGTGGATGCCGGCCGGCTGGGGCAGGACATCAACCGCCAGATCGATCGCTTCAAGACGGGTAACGGCCGCGCGCCGGCGCTGGCGCCGGCGATCGTCAAGCTGATCCGCGAGGGCTGGATGCGCGCCTCGCTGGAGGGCGATTCGGGCCAGATCCGATCGGGCCACCTGCTGCTGGCGCTGATCGGCGACGACGATCTCGCCGTCACCACGCGCGAGATGAGCCCGCAATTCGCCAAGCTGCCGGTGGAGACGCTGCGCACGACGATGACGCAGATCGCCGCCGGATCGGAGGAGGCGAGGACGGGGCCGGCGGCCGGCGCCGCGCAGGACGGCGGCGCGGCACCGGGCGGCGCCGCGCCGGTGGCGGCGCGCGGACAGGAGGCGCTCAACAAGTTCACGATCGACCTCACCCAGCAGGCGCGGGACGGCAAGATCGACCCGATCTTCGGCCGCGATCCGGAGATCCGCCAGATCGTCGACATCCTCACGCGGCGGCGGCAGAACAACCCGATCCTGACGGGCGAGGCCGGCGTCGGCAAGACGGCGGTGGTCGAGGGCTTTGCGCTGCGCATCGTGCAGGGCGACGTGCCGGAGGCGTTGCGCAACGTGCGGCTGCTGTCGCTCGATCTCGGCCTGCTGCAGGCGGGCGCGGGCATCAAGGGCGAGTTCGAGAACCGGCTGAAATCGGTGATCGACGAGGTGAAAGCGTCGGCCACGCCGATCATCATGTTCATCGACGAGGCGCACACGCTGATCGGCGCCGGCGGCTCCGAAGGGCAGAACGATGCCGCCAACCTGCTGAAGCCGGCGCTGGCGCGCGGCGAGATGCGCACCGTGGCGGCGACGACCTGGGCCGAGTATAAGAAATACTTCGAGAAGGATCCCGCGCTCACCCGCCGCTTCCAGGTGGTGAAGGTGGAGGAGCCGAGCGAGGATCTGGCCACCGCGATGCTGCGCGGGCTGGTGCCGGTGCTGGAGAAGCACCACAAGGTGCGTATCCTGGGCGAGGCGCTGGAGGCGGCGTCGCAGCTCTCCCACCGCTACATCACCGGGCGGCAGCTGCCGGACAAGGCGATATCGCTGCTGGACACGGCGTGCGCCCGCGTCGGCATCAGCCAGGCGGCCACGCCGCCCGCCGTCGAGGATCTCGACCGGCAGCTGGGCCTGCTCGCCTCCGAGGTGTCGATGCTGGAGCGGGAGGGCCGATCCGGCGTGGACGTGGCCGACAAGCTGGCCGAGCGCGCGGCGAGGAAGGCCGAGATCGAGGCCGAGCGCGCGACCGCGGCCGAGCGCTGGATGGCGGAGCGCGAGGCGGTGAAGGCCGTGGCCGACGCCCGCGTCGAGATAGACGGCCTGCCGGCCGACTCGCCCGACTTCGAGGAGAAGAAGGAGGCGCTGCGCGCGGCGCAGGCGAAGGTGGCGGAGGTGCAGGGCCGCACGCCGATGGTGTACGACGTCGTCGATCGCAACGTGGTGGCCGAGGTGCTGGCCGGGTGGACCGGCATCCCCGTCGGCAGCATGGTGGCCGACGAGATCCACGCGGTGCTGCGGGTGAACGAGGCGCTGGGCAAGCGCATCAAGGGCCAGCCGTACGCGCTGGACATCATCGGCCAGACGGTGCGGACAGCACGCGCCGGCCTGGCCGATCCGCGCAAGCCGCTGGGCGTCTTCCTGTTCTGCGGCACGTCGGGCGTCGGCAAGACGGAGACGGCGCTGGCGCTGGCCGAGCTGCTGTACGGCGGCGAGCAGAACGTCACCACGATCAACATGAGCGAGTTCAAGGAGGAGCATAAGGTCTCCACCCTGGTCGGCGCGGCGCCCGGCTATGTCGGCTACGGCGAGGGCGGCGTGCTGACCGAGGCGGTGCGCCGCAAGCCCTATTCGGTGATCCTGCTGGACGAGATGGAGAAGGCGCATCCCGGCGTGCAGGACGTGTTCTACCAGGTGTTCGACAAGGGCATGCTGCGCGACGGGCAGGGCCGCGACATCGATTTCAAGAACACGCTGATCATCATGACGTCCAACGCCGGCACCGACACGATCGAGGAACTGTGCCGCGGCAAGGCCGAACTGCCCGAGCCCGAGGCGCTGGCGGCGGAGCTGCGGCCGGACCTGATGGAGTATTTCAAGCCGGCCTTCCTGGGCCGTGTGGTGACGGTGCCGTTCTTCCCGCTGCCGCCGGAGATCCTGCGCGAGATCGTCGTCATCAACCTGGAGCGGATACGGAAGCGCGTCGTCGCCAACTACGGCGCCAGCTTCGACTGGGACGATGCGCTGCTGGACAAGCTCGTCGCCCGCTGCACCGAGGTGGAGAGCGGCGCGCGCAATATCGAGAACATCCTCAAGCGCGGCCTGCTCGCCGATCTGGCGGGGCGGCTGCTTTCTCTGCGGGCGGACGGCACCGAAGTGACCCGGATCACTGTGGGCGCCGGCCAAACCGAGGATTACGAGATCGAGCTGGCCTGAGGGCCGGTGCGAAGGCGGGCCAGCCATCCCGGCCCCCGCGAATGGACGGATCGACCGATGGCATCGGGCCAGCCGGCGACTTGAGGCGAGGAGACTTCCATGGCGATTTATCTCAAGCTGGACCCGATCAAGGGCAGCGTCACCGACAGCAAGTTCAAGGAGCAGATCGAGCTTTCGAGCTTCCAATGGGGCGCCGGCATCGGCGTGGGCAGCGCGCGCGGCGGCGATCGCACCACCAGCGAGCCGAGCGTCTCCGAGATCACCGCGACCAAGCAGCTCGACAAGTCGTCCGAGGGTCTGTTCAAGCAGCTGCTGATGGGCGAGCCGGTGGCCAAGGGCACCATCTCGTTCACCGCCGCGATCAAGGGCGAGTCGGTCGCCTATGCGGTGCTGGATCTCGAGGACGTCATCATCTCGGGCTACAGCCAGTCCTCGGGCGGCGACTTCCCGACGGAGTCGATCTCGCTGAACTTCGCGAAGTTCGTCTATTCCTTCTCCGGCCGCGACGACAAGCAGGCGAGCAGCCCCGTGCGCCTCACCTACGATCTCGCCGAGAACAAGGTCGGCTGAGCCGGGCTTCGGCGAAGGGGCCGGCCGGGCGCGATCCCGCGCCGGCTCCTCGCGCCGGCGCGCGGCCTGACCGGCTCCTTTCCCGATGGCGGGCGAGCATCTGCTCAATCTGGACATCCTCGCCCAGGAGAATGTCGAATATTACTCGCTGCTGCGCTTCGAGGGCAGGGAGGCGATCTCCGAGACGTTCGACCATCATCTGGAGGTGATCGCCCTGGCGCCGCCGGCCGATCTCTCGGCGTGGATCGGGCAGCTCGTGGAGTGGACGGTCGCGCTGACGAACGGCGAGACGCGCACCTTCGCCGGCCGGATCTACGAGACGCGGTTCCACGCCGGCGGCGGACCCGCCAGCGGCACGCCCGGCTACCACATCCAGCTGCGCGTGCGCCCCGCCTATCACGCGACCGCCTATGCGCGCGCGACCCACTTCATCCAGGACATGGATGCGGGCGCGATCTTCGACGCGGTGACGGCGGACGTGCCGGGCCTGGTCGTCGACAAGGGGCTCAGCGGCACGCCGCCCAAGCGCGGCTATGTGACGCGCTACGACGAGACGGAATATGACTTCCTCTCCCGCCTGCTCGCGCAGGATGCGATCTTCTATTATTTCACGTGGGACAAGGGCGCCGGGCCGTTCCACCACAAGATGCACCTGGGCAACAGCGCCAGCGCCTATGTCGACGTGCCCGGCGGCGACGAGGCGACCTTCCGCCCCGGCACCGATGGCAGCACGCTGAAGACGCTGGCCCACACCCGCCGCGCCTGGCCGGGGCAGAGCGACGTGCACGCCTTCGACGTCAACAAGCTGGACACGCCGTGGACGGCCAACGCGCCCGGCGCATCGGCGTGGGGCAAGATCTACACCCACAGCTACGAGCATATGGCAGGCGAGGCGGCCGTGCAGGGCGACGTGACCGGGCGCGCCACCGCCCATGCCGGGGCCTACGGGCAGGAGGCGGAGACGATCAGCGGCACGAGCGACAATCCGGCCTTCTTCGCCGGCGGCCGCATCATGACCGAGTGGGAGGGCGGCGGTACTGCGAAGGACGTGGTGCTCACCTCCGTCACCCACTCGGCCTACGATCCGTGGATGCTGGGGGAGGCGGGGCAGGCGCTCTACCGCAACGACTTCACCGCGATGGACGCCAAGCTGCCGTTCCGCCCGCCGGTGCCGCTCACCCGCCGGCGCGCGCCCGGGCCGGTGCTGGGCGTGGTGAAGGCGGAGGGCGCCGCCGAGGGCGAGGCGAAGATCGACGACCAGTCGCGCATCCCCGTCTCGATCGTGTCGGCGCGCGACTATGCGGGCAAGCTGCCGAAGATCGTGTGGCTGCCGGTGCAGCAGCAGTGGGCGGCGGGCACGCACGGCGCGCAGTTCTTCCCGCGCATCGGCTCGCGCGTGGTGATCGACTTCCTCTACGGCGATCCGGACCTGCCGTTCGTCTCCGGCACGATGTACAATCCGGCGCAGAAATACCCGTTCGATCCCGCCGCCAAGGCCACGCAGACCGGCTGGCGATCGGTGACCGACAAGAATGGCGGCATCGTCCAGGAATTCCTGTTCGAGGACAAGCCGGGCGCCGAGGAGATCCAGCTGACCACCGATCGCGACTATCGGCGGATGATCAGGAATGACGACTGGGGCACGATCAAGCACGACCAGACCCTGATCGTGGAAAACGACCAGACCGAGACGGTGAAGCACGACCAGAAGCTGAACGTGGAGAATGATCGCACGGTGAAGATCACCGGCGTGCAGGACACCGCCATCCAGAAGACCCGCACGGTGAAGGTGACGCAGAAGAGCCTGCTGGAATCGATGAAGGAGATCGAGCTGAAGGTCGGCCCGTCCAGCATCAAGATGACGATGGACAAGATCGTCATCACCTCGCCCCAGATCGAGATCAAGGGCACCGCCACGGTGAAGGTGGAAGCCGGCGCGATGCTGGAGACCAAGGCGCCGATGGCGCAGCACAATGCCGATGCGATGATGATCATCAAGGGCGGCGTGGTGATGATCAACTGATGGCAAGCGCCGGCCAGACCATCCCGCTGCGCTTCCAGCGGCAGGAGCTGCAGCAGCAGGCCGACCTCTCGCCCGAGGGCCTCGCCGTGGTGGCGGGCGCCGCCGGCCCGCGCGAGGTGCTGGCCGCTCTCCCCGCGCCGGAGGCGGCGGCGGCGCTGGCGCTGATGCTGCCGCGCCGGCAGGCGGTGTGGTGGGCCTGCCTGTGCGCCCGCCTGCTGCCCGATGTCGCCGCCCGCCCGGCCGACGGCGCGGCGATCGAGGCGGCCGAGACGTGGGTGCAGACCCAGTCGCCCGAGGATGCCGAGCAGGCCGGCGCGCTGGCGGAGGCGTGCGATGCCGGCGCGCCGGCGCGCTGGGCGGCGATGGCGGCCTTCTGGAGCGGGCCGTCGCTGGCGCCGCGCGGGCAGCAGGCGGTGGCGCCGGCGCCGCACCTTGCCGGCGTCGCCGCGCGGGCGGCGCTGACCCTGCTCGTCCACCACCCGGCGATCGCCCGGCGGATCGACCATGGCGACCTGCTTGCGATCGGCACCGACCTGATGCACGGTGGCCTCGGCCGCCAGGCGCAGGCGGCGGCGCGCGAGCGACTGGCGGGGCCGGCCTGAACGAGAGCAGGACATGTGGACGTTACTGCTCTCCAAGGTCGATCAGCCGGGCATCTACATCGACCGACGACAGGTTGACGGCGGCGAGCTGCGCGTCGGCCGCAGCGCCGACAAGGCCGACTGGGTGATCGCCGACCCGGAAGGCCATCTCTCCCGCCACCATTGCACGATCGCGGCGGTGGGGCTGGATCTGTTCGTGATCGACATGAGTACCAACGGCGTGGCGCTGAACCATGCCGGCGGGCGGGTGGTGCCGCAGCAGCCGGTGCCGATCCGCGTGCGCGACAAGCTGCTGCTGGGCGACTATCTGATCGAGATCGCGACCGAGGGGGCGGGCGCCGGCGTCTCTCTGCAACCGCCCCCGCCGCCGTTGCCCGCCGGCGCCTCCGGCGGGCTGACCCAGCCGGACATGTGGTTCGACGGCAGCGCCGATCCGATCTGGGGCGTCGGCGCGCCGAGCCAGGAGGTGCACGAGTTCCTCGGCAGCGCGATGCACGATTTCCTCGCGCCCGTGCCCGGCCCTTCCTTCGGCGCGTCCGATCCGTGGGCGGGGCCGATGTCGGATGCGTTCAGCAAGCCCATCCTCGCGCCGATGGCGCCGGTGGCGGACGCGTTCAGCATACCGGAGGACTGGGCGGCGCCGGGCGGCGGGGCGGGTGCGCGCACGCCAAATCCGTTCGCCATGCCGTCGCCGGCGGTACGGGCCGATCCGTTCGCGCCCGATCCGTTCGCGCCCGATCCGTTCGCCCAGCCGCCATCGGGCCGGGGTGCGCCGCCGCCCGATCCGTTCGCCGGCTTCGCGCCGCCGCCGGTGGCGGATGTGTTCGCCCGGCCGCCGCACGATCCGTTCGCACCTCCGGGCGGGAGCAACCCCTTCGCCGATCCGCTGCACGATCCGTTCGCCCCGACCCCCGGCGTGCCGGAGCCGGCGTTCGACGCGGTGCGCGCCGATCCCTTCGCGCCGGCGGAGGCGAAGACCGCGCACGATCCGTTCGATCTCGGCGCGCCGCGGCCTGCCGCGGACATCTTCGCCGACCTGCCGGCCGATCCGTTCGCCGACGGGATGCCGGCGCCCACGATCGATCCGTTCGCCGATTTCGTGCCCGCCACCGCGACCGACCTGCCCGCCGACGCGTCGATTGCGCCGTCGCCTCCGCCTGCCGTGCCGCGGGCCGGCGCGGCCACCGACGCGGGCGACTGGGCGGCGTTCTGCGAGGGCGCCGGGCTGGCGCCGGAGGACATGCGCGGCTCGCCGGAGGCGATGCGCCGGCTCGGCACGCTCTATCGCCAGGTGGTGCTCGGCCTGTCCGACCTGATCCAGGATCGCGCCGCCTTCAAGGACGAGTTCCGCGTCGAGCGGACGCAGCTGAGCTTCGGCCGCAACAATCCGCTGAAGCATCTGCCGGCGCTGGAATCGGCCAAGCTGCTGCTCGGCGATCCGCTGCCCGGCTTCATGCCCGCGGACGAGGCGGTGCGCACCGCCTTCGAGGATGTGAAGAAGCACCAGCTGGCGATGCTGGCGGGCGTGCAGCACGCGCTGACCGCCGTGTTCGAGCGGCTGGCCCCCGCCGAGATCGAGCGGATCATGAAGAAGGCGGCCGGCGAGCGAAAAGCCCTGCCGTTCGGCCGTGGCGTCAATCCATGGACGGTGTATCAGACGGTATTCGATGCGTTGCGGCTGGATGCGGCATCCAACGTCAACAGTGTCATGAGCGTGGCGTTTCGCGAAGGCTATGAGGCTTTTCTGAAGAGCGCCAAGTAACGCCGCGCGGGGGCATGAAAGCGGGGGTGGAGTGACCTGGGAGAACAAGCCGGTCTGGTCCGAGGGCATGTTCCTGCGGCCGCAGCATTTCCAGCAATATGAGCGGTTCGCCACGGCCCAGCTGGAAGCGCGGGTGGCGCCGCTCGTCTCCCACGGCTGGGGCATCGCCGCGCTGCGGATCGACGAGGGGCTGCTGAAGACCGGCAAGATCGCGCTCACCCGCTGCGCCGGCGTGTTCGACGACGGCACGCCTTTCCGCGTGCCGGACGAGACCTCCGCGCCGCTGCCGCTGGAGGTGACGCGCGACCTGCGCGACGCGACGATCCACCTCTGCGTGCCGGCCGCCCGCGCCGGCACCGCAGACGTTGCGCTGGACGCGGCGGCACGGGCCGAGACGCGCTTCCTCAGCCACGAGTTCGAGGCGGCCGACTCGGTCTACGGCGCCGCCTCGCGCGTGCCGCTGAACGTCGGCCGGCTGCAATTGTCGCTGCGCCACGAGGGCGAGGGGCTGGACGGCTATGCGACCATCCCGCTCGCCCGCGTGGTGGAGCGGCGGGCCGACGATTCCGTGGTGCTGGACGATGGCTTCATCCCCACCGTGCTGGCGACGGCGGCGAGCCCGACGCTGACCGGCTTCCTCTCCGAACTGGAGGGCCTGCTGCACCAGCGCGGCGAGGCCATCGCCGGGCGGCTCGGCACGCCGGGGGCGAAGGGCATCGCCGACACGACCGACTTCATGATGCTGCTGGTGGTGAACCGCGCGGAGGCGATGGTGAAGCACCTCGCCGGGCTGCCGACCGTACACCCCGCCGACTTCTACGGCGCGCTGGCGATGCTCTCCGCCGAGCTGGCGACGATGACGGCAAGCGATAACCGGCCCACCTTCGCGCCGGTCTACTCCCACCGCGACCTGCGGCTGTGCTTCGACATGGTGATGGGCGAGCTGCGCCGATCGCTGAACGTGGTGTTCGAGCAGAATGCCGTCGCGATCCCGCTGGAGATGCGCGCCTACGGCATCCGCGTGGGCCAGATCAGCGATCGCTCGCTGTTCACCGGCGCCTCCTTCGTGCTGCAGGCGCGGGCGGCGGTGGATACGGAGACGCTGCGCGCCAACCTGCCGCGCCGCGCCAAGCTCGGCTCGGTCGAGCATATCCGCGATCTGGTGATGCGGCAGCTGCCGGGCATCGACATCCACCCGCTGCCTGCCGAGCCGCGGCAGATACCGTTCCGCGCCAATTCCGTGTATTTCAGCATCAACACGCGCCACGAACAGTGGCAGGCGGTGCGCACCTCGGGCGCGGTGGCGCTGCATATCGCAGGCGACATTCCCAATCTCGATCTCGAGATGTGGGCCATCAGGGGTCAGCAATGAGCGACGAGCCCGGCAATCCCAAGCCGCCGACCGAGCGGACGATCATCCGCCCGGGCCGTGCCGCCGGCGCCGCGACCGGCGGCTTTCCGCCCGCCGGCGGGCCGCCGCCGGGCACGCCGGCGGAGGCCGAGCGGACGGTGATCTCGCCCGGCCGCGCGCCGCCGGGTTTCCCGCCGCCGCCCGCGCAGAGCCAGGCCTACGCGGCGGCGCCGCCTCCTCCCGCCGCCGCCAGCGGTGGCCCGGCGCGGATCGACTTCGCCGATGCCGAGCCCGATCTGTACGGCCCGGAACCGCTGGTCGCCGCCGCCGGCCGGCTGATCCACCTGGCGAGCCGGCTGCGGGCGATGCCGATCGGGCCGGACCTGCCGCAGCTGCGCCAGCTGGTGATCCGCGAGCTGGATGCCTTCCGCCCGCGCGCGCAAGCGCTGGGGCTCGACCCCAAGACGGTGCAGCTCGCCCACTACATCCTCTGCGCGTTCATGGACGATGCGGTGATGTCGACGCCGTGGGGCGCCAACAGCCCGTGGTCGCAGCACAGCCTGCTGGCCGCCTACCATAACGACGTGCAGGGCGGCGAGCGGCTGTTCGAGTTCGCCGAGCGGATGGAGCAGGATCCGAAGCGCGAGCCGCGCCTGATGGAGCTGCTTTACCAGTGTCTGTCGCTGGGGTTCGAAGGGCGGATGGCGGTGGATCCGCGCGGCGCCTCGCTGCTGCAACAGCGACGGGCGCGGCTGGCGGCGGCGATCGGCGGGGTGAACCCGGCGCCGGCGGCCGAACTCTCGCCGCAGTGGCGCGGCACGACGGCGGCGGCCGGCGCGTTCGAGCCGAAGGTGCCGCTCTGGGCGATCCTGGCCGGGCTCGGCCTGATCGCGCTGGTGATCTTCTCGGCCCTGCTGTTCCGCCTGAGCAGCCAGTCGAGCGCGGCCGTCGCGGCGCTGAACCAGACGGTCGGCACCGCGCAGATCGTGTCGCCGCCGCCCACGCCCGAGACGAAGACGGCGACGTTCGACCGGATCAGCAGCATCCTGGCGCCCGATGTCGCCTCCGGCCGGCTGGCGGTCCTCCGCGAGGGGCAGGAGATCGTGCTGCGGCTGGTGAACCAGGGCCTGTTCGAGAGCGCGCAGGCCGAGCCCGCCTCCGCCTGGAGCGACACGTTCGGCCGGCTGGCGCAGGCGGCGAACCTGACGAAGGGGCCGATCCGCATCGAAGGCCATACCGACAACCAGCAGATCCGCTCGCTGCAATTCCCCTCCAACCTCGATCTGTCGGTCGCGCGGGCGCGGGCGGTGGGCGCCAAGCTGGGCGGCGCCGGGCTGGCGGACTCGTCGCGGATCAGCACGAGCGGCCTCGGCGACGCGCAGCCGATCGGCGACAACGCCTCGCCCGACGGGCGGCGGCAGAACCGGCGCGTGGAGATACACGTCGCCAACGACGTGGCGTGGCAGTGACGGGCCGATCTCCTCGTCGCTCCAGCGCAGGCTGGAGTCTATCTCCGTCGCGGCAGGCGGCAGCGTTTGTGGTGAGAGACATGGATCCCAGCCTTCGCTGGGACGACGGGATCGCGGGGGCGAAACGATGACCAGCCTGAAATCCCTCGCCGCGAACCGCTGGTTCTGGCGCGTCCTCGGCGCGCTGGTGCTGGGGCTGCTGATCTGGTTCGTCGGTCCGCTGATCGCGATCGGCGGGTGGATGCCGCTCGGCTGGTGGCCGGTCACTCTGTTCTTCGCGCTGCTGCCGGTGGTGCTGGTCGGCTTCTTCTGGTGGTGGGGCAGGCGGCAGGCGGCGAGGAAGAACGCGCAGCTCGTCGATGCGCTGGCACCGCCGCCCGCCGGCGACCGGCCGGAGCTGGAGGCGAAGCTGAGCGAGGCGCTGGGCATGCTGCGCGCCACCAAGGTCGGCAAGCGCGGCGCCTATCTCTACCAGCTGCCCTGGTACGCGATCATCGGCCCATCCGGCGCGGGCAAGACGACGGCGCTGCTGAACTCCGGCCTGGGCTTCCCCACGGCGGTGGCCGGCGAGTATCGCGCGCTGCGCGGCCAGCCGAACACGCCCAATTGCGACTGGTGGTTCACCGACGAGGCGGTGCTGATCGATACCGCCGGCCGCTACGTGACGCAGGAGGCCGGATCGCAGGATGCGGAAGGGTGGCGCGGCTTCCTCGATCTGCTGAAGCGGCATCGGCCGTTGCAGCCGCTGAACGGCGTGCTCGTCGCCATCCCCGCGCCCGACTTCGCCGATCGCGCGAAGATGGCGGGGCATGCCGAGCATATCCGCGCGCGGCTGAGCGAGATCGCGACCACCCTGGGGCAGGATCTGCCCGTCTACCTGCTGATCACCAAGGCCGATCTGCTGGCCGGCTTCCGCGAATATTTCGCCCGCAACACCGATGCAGAGTCCGATCAGGTGTTCGGATCGACGGCGCCCGGCAGCGGCAGCGGCGACGCCGCCGTGCTGGAAGGCTTCGACGGTCTCGTCACGAGCGTGTCCGGCCGGGTCGTCGATCGCATGCAGAACGAGGCGCAGCTGCCGCTGCGGGGGCAGATCGCGGCCTTTCCGGCGCAGCTCGCCTCGCTGCGCAAGCCGATCGCCGATCTGCTCGCGGCGCTTGGCCAGAAGACGCGGTTCGAGGGCGCGGCGCGGGTGCGCGGCATCTATCTCACCTCCGGCACGCAGACCGGCAATCCGGTGGACCGCATCCTGATGACGGTGGGCGTGCCCGCCACCGCCGCGGCACACGCGGTAGGCAAGGGGCGCAGCTACTTCCTGAAGCGGCTGTTCTCGGACCTGATCTTTCCCGAGCAGGGGCTGGCCGGGCGCAACCTCGCGGCAGGCAAGCGGCAGCGGACGGCCTATGTCGGCGGGCTGGCGGCGGGCGTGGCCGCGCTGGTGGCGGCGATCGGGCTGTGGGGCTGGGGCTATGCCCGCAACCGCGCGCTGATCAACAGCGTCTATGCGACGAACTCGGCCTATGCGGAGGCCGCCGGCACCGCGCGCGGCGGCAGTGCGACGCCGCCGGAGGATCTCGCCGCGCTGGACGTACTGGGCAACGCCACCGCCGCCATGGGCAAGGCGAGCGACTTCGGCCTTGGCCTTGGGCAAGGCGGCCGGCTGGAGGGCGAGCTGCGGGCGATCTACGGCCGCGACCTGAACCGCCGGCTCACGCCGATGCTCGCCAAGCTCGCCGAGGATCGCATGGCGGCCGATCAGGCGGCGCCGGCGGCACTGTACGACGATCTCAAGAGCTATCTCGTGCTCGGCGGGCGCGGGCCGCTGACGGCGGAGCACCTGCTGTCTTGGGTGCAGCCAGCGTGGATCGGCCGATCCGGCGAGAGCGATGCCGAGGTGCAGGCGGGCAATGTCGCGCGGCACACGCAGGCGTTGCTGGCTGGCAGCTTCCAGCCGGTGGCGGTGGATGCGGCGCGGATCGAGCAGGCGCGCGGCGTGATCCGCGCGCAGCCGGCGGCGGTGCGGGTGTATGGCCGCCTGAAGAGCGAGGCGATCGCCAAGGGCGGCGCGATGTGGAGCGCGCGCGACAATGCCGGGCCGCAGCCGGAGGTGTTCTTCGCCCCCGGGGGCGCCTTCGCGCCCGGCGCCGGCGTGCCCGGCCTGTTCACCCGAGCCGGCTACGACAAGACCTTCCTGCCGATCCTGGCCAGCGGCCCGGCGCTGCTGAAGGAGGAAAAATGGGTCGTCGGCGATACCGGCGGCCAGGCGGCGATGAGCCCGGCCGACATGGGCGCGCTGAAGCGCGACCTGGAGCGGCTGTACTTCGACGAGTTCCTGACGCGGTGGCGCGCTTATTTCGCCGGCATGCAGCCGAAGCCGGTCGCCTCGCTGGCGGAGAACATCCAGCGCCTGCGCGATGGCAGCGGTCCGCTGTCGCCGCTGCCGCCGCTGATGCGGGCGATCGCCGTGGCGACGGACATGAGCCGCAAGGGGCCGGCGCCCGCCGCCCCCGGCGGTCTGGCCGGCAAGCTGCTGGGCGCGGCGGGCGTGACCGCCGGGCCGACGGTGGACGATCCGCGCGTGAACGTGGAGCGCGCCTTCCTGCCGCTGCGCATGTTCGTGGGGATGCAGCCGGGCGGCGGCGCGCCCGCCCCGGGCACGGCCGCGCCGATCGACGGCGTGCTGACGGCGATGGGCCAGCTGGCCGACAAGCTGAACGTCGTCTCCGTGCTGCCGGGCGGCGGCGCCGAGGGCCAGGGATCGGCCGCGAGCCTGGAGGTGCGCGCGCTGGTGGCCCAGCTGGACCAGAGCGGCGCGACCATGCCCGCTCCCGCCGGCATCTGGGTAAAATCGGTGGCGAGCGACGCCTCCGTCGCCTTAGGCGGCGCACGGACCGCGCAGGTGGGGGCGGCGCTGAGCGCCAATTTCGGCGAGGCGTGCAAGCAGGTGCTGGCGCGATCCTTTCCGCTGCAGCCGGCCGCGCAGACGGAGATCGGCGTGGCCGACTTCGCCCGCTTCTTCGGCCCGCAGGGATCGTTCGCCAAGTTCGTCTCGCAGGATCTGAACGGCTATGTCGACACCAGCAAGCCGGAGTGGGTGGCGCTGCCGAACGCGTCCGAGATCGGCGTGGCGCAGGCGGACGTGAACGCCTTTCAGGCGGCGCAGGGCGTGACCCGCGCCTTCTTCGCCGCCGATCCGCAGGCGCCGCGGCTCGTCTACCAGATCGAGCCGGTGGCGCTGGCGGGCGCCAAGTCCGTGATCCTGCGGGTCGACGGGCAGACGCTGAGCTTCGACGGCAAGGCCGCTGTGCCCGCCACCTTCGACTGGCCGGGCGCGGGCGGCGCCAACGTGGAGTTCGCGATCGAGGGCAGCACCGCGCCGGAGGTGCGGACCTGGCCCGGCACCTGGGCGGTGTTCCGCATGATGAAGGCGGCGGCGGTGAAGACGACCGGCACGCCGATCACCGGCGCGGGCAGCCTGACGCAGGGGGGCGCCCGCTTCGACTTCCGCGTGCGCACCTTCGGCGGCAGCAACCCGTTCGTCGTCGATCCGTTCGCCAAGGTGGCCTGCCCCGCGCGCACCACCACGCCGCCCGCGGCATGACGATCCCGCCCGCCCTGCGGCTGGTGGCGGCCGCCCCCCGCCGGCCCTATGCGCGCACCTTCGAGGCGCGGCGGGAGCGCATCCTGGCCTGCGCGTGGGAGATGATCGCGGAGCGCGGCGGCGACGGCTTCAGCCTGGCGGAACTGGGCGAGCGGGCCGGCGTGGCGGTGCGGACGATCTACAACGCCTTCACCGATCGCGACGGGGTGGTCGCGCAGGCGGTGGCGACGCACTATCGCTCGCTGTTCGGCGATCCGGCGGCGGAGCTGGCGGAGAGCCGGTCGCTGGCTGAATCGCTGGCGATGATCGACACCGTCGTCGCCGAGATCGTGCGCGTGCGCGGCTGGGCGATCACCGGCGCGCAGATGTATTTCTCCGCCCGCACCAGCCCCCGGATCGTCGACTCGCTGCGGGCGATGCCGCTGCTGATCCTGAAGGGCTGGCTGCGATCGGCCGAGGCGGACCGTCGCCAGCTGGCGCTGCTGGGGCGGGAGGAGGTGATGCGCAGCTTCGCCAACGCGCAGTGGGCGCTGACCAGCGACTGGGCGGCCGGCCGCATCGACGTGGCCGAGTTGGCGCAGGCGATGAAGCGCAACCTGATCGTGCTGGCGCTCGCCTTCGGCACCACGGCTGGCCGCGCCGAGGGGCGGCGGCTTGGCGCGCTGCTGGCCTGACCTTTCTCATAGATGCACGATCGTGCAATCTCGATTGACCGCCGACGATAGCGGGCACATGCTGGCGATCGAGGCGCCGCGGGGCGCATGGCGGGAGCGTGCAAGATGAAGCCGGCGGTCGCAGAGCGCATCAGCGAGCAGGTTCGCTACGAACTGGGGCGCGATCACTATCCCGAGGGCTTTCCCGCGCTGCCGGAGATACCCGGCGGCCGCTACACCGACGATGCCTTCTACGCGCTGGAGATCGAGCATCTGTGGAAGAAGAGCTGGCTCTGCGCGATCCGCGCCGACGAGATCGCGAAGCCCGGTCAGTATAAGCTGTTCGAGCGGCTGGGCCTCTCGATCATCATCGCGCGCGCGGCGGACGGCACGATCAACGCGATGCACAATGCCTGCCGGCATCGCGGCGCGCCGATCGTGGCGGGCGACGGCAAGGGCAATCTGCTGGTCTGCCGCTATCACGCATGGTGCTACGATCTGAAGGGCCGGCTGGTGCGCGTGCCCGAGGAGCATGATTTCGGCGACCTCGACAAGGCCGAGCGCAGCCTGCTGCCGGTGCGCTGCGATACGTGGGACGGCTGGGTGTTCATCAACCTGGACCCGGCCGCGCGGCCGCTGCGCGAGGATCTTGGCGTGCTGAGCGAGGATCTGGCGCCGCTGCAGATGGCCGACCTGCGGATCAAGGGACGGCTGACCTACCGCATCGAATGCAACTGGAAGGCCGCGCTGGACGCGTTCCTGGAAGCGTACCACGTGAAGGCGATCCATCCGCAGACGGTGGCGATGCTGCTGGACGCCAAGGGCACGGCCATCTCGCTGCTGGCCGGTGGCCACACGCGCATGGCGCTGCCCAAGCGGTTCAACACCAAGGGCGGCACCTGGGGCACCGATGCCGAGCCCTACGACATACCGACCGTGCCGGGCGTGTTCCGCGAGAACAACCTCGCCTACGGCCTCTTCCCGAACATGGTGAGCCCATTCGATTCGGCGGGGTTCCCGTTCATCTCCTTCTGGCCCGTCTCCAAGGGCGTGTGCGAGTGCGAGCTGATCTTCGTCGGCGCCGGCGACGAGGCGGAGACCGCCGAGAACTCGGAATATTGGCAGACCTTCCTGGAGAATTACGACAAGATCCAGATGGAGGACTTCCAGTTTCTCGCCGGCATCCAGCGATCGCTGGAATCGGGCGCGTTCACCGGCATGAAGCTCTGCTACCAGGAACGCCGCATCTACTGGATGCACGAGGAGTTCGACCGGCGCATCGGCGTGGAGCGCATCCCGCCCGCGCTGCGCGTGGCGCAGGTGCTGGAGCCGTTCGTCGTCGGCTGAGCGGGGTGGCGCCACCGGACATGGCGGGTCTATGGAGGAGGCCGCAACGGCGGGAGTGTTCGAGATGCGGCGTCTTGTGATTGCGGGCTGCCTCGCCCTCGCCGCGCCGGCCGCGCAAGCGGCGGACGCGCCGTGCCCGGCCGTACCTGCGCCGCCGCCCGCCGGCATGGAGGCGTGGGCGCGCAAGACCGGCTTTCCGCCGTTCGCCACCGCCGGCACCAGCGCGGCGGCCGCCGTGACCATCCCGATCGGCGAGGCGCGCGGGCTGTTCCTGCAGGAGGCCGCCGTCCGCTACCCGGTGCCACCCGCCAAGCCGGCGCCGGCGCAGACGCGCGGCGGCATCGCGGCGTTCGACGTGCCGACGGCCGGCATCTACCGCGTCGCGCTGGACGCGGGTGCGTGGGTGGACGTGGTGCGGGACGGCAAGGCGCTCCCCTCCATCGCCCATGCCCATGGCCCGGCCTGCTCGGGCATCCGCAAGATGGTCGACTTCCGGCTGGAACAGGGGCGCCATCTGCTCCAGATCGCCGGCAACCCGACACCGACGATCCGGCTGATGGTCTCGCCGGTGCGGTGATCGCGCCCTCGCGTGGCAGCCGCGCGACGGACGGGGCTTTCGCCCATGCCCCGCCCCGTGCGACACCGGCCGGCGGAACCGGCGGGTTCGTTTCGGGGGAATGGCATGCGTATCCTGCTCAGTTTCGCGGCGGCGGCGGCCGCGCTGATGCCGGCGGGCTCCTCCGCTCAGGAGGCGTCGCCGGTGATCGACGGGCAGGCACCGCCGGCGGCGATCGACGGGCAGGCGGCGGCGTTCACCGCCTTTCTCGATGGGCTGCGGCCGCGCGCGATGGCGGCGGGCATCTCCCGTCGCACGCTGGACGCGATCCTGCCGACCTTGACCTTCAATCCGCGCGTGGTGTCGCTCGATCGGGCGCAGCCGGGCGGTAATCCGGCGGCGGGGGCCTCGCCGGGCATCGCGCCGTTCGCGCCCTATCGCGTGCGCCACGTCGATGCCGATCGCATCGGCCGCGGCCGCACCCGCTATCGCGACCTGCGGCCACAACTGGCGGCGATCGAGCGGCGCACCGGCGTGCCGGAGGCGATCATGCTCGCCATCTACGGGCACGAGACGGGGTACGGCACCTATACCGGAGACTTCGATCTGCTCCGCTCCTTCGCCAGCCTGGCCTATGACGGCCGCCGGCGGGAGCTGTTCACCGCCGAGTTCATCGCGACCCTGCAACTGATCGAGCGCGGCTTCCCGCGATCGCAGATGAAGGGCAGCTGGGCCGGCGCCACCGGCTACCCGCAATTCCTGCCCAGCATGTACCTGCGCCTGGGCGTGGACGGCGACGGCGATGGCAAGGCCGACATCTGGCGCAGCGAGCCGGACGCGCTGGCCTCGATCGGCAATTATCTGACGAATGCGGGGTGGCGGCCGAACGTGCCTTGGGGCGTGCCGGTGCGCGTGCCGGCGGATCTGGACCGCGCGAGCATCCGCGCCCGGCTCGTCTCGCCGCGCTGCCCGCGCGTGTTCGATCGCCACAGCCGCTGGCTGACGATCGCCGAGTGGCGGCGGCTGGGCGTGCAGCCGGTCGGCACGCCGGTGCCGGCGGAAACGGAGATGGCGAGCCTGATCGAGCCGGACGGGCCGAACGCCACCGCTTACCTGCTGACGACCAACTATCGCGCGATCCTGGATTACAACTGCTCCAACTTCTACGCGCTGTCGGTGGGGTTGCTGGCGGATGCCGTCAGCGAATAGCCCGATCCGCCGGCCCCGGCCGGCGGCGATGCTGGTGCTGGCGGCGATGCTGGCGCTGGCGGCGTGTGGCGTGGCCGACCGGCCGCAGCGGGCGGGGCGGGGGCGCGTCGTCTCCGATCTGCCGGTGAAGCTCGGCCTGCCGTACAAGGCCGGCGGGCGCACGTGGGTGCCGGCCGACGATCGCGCCTATGATCGCATCGGCGCGGCATCCTGGTACGGCGCAGCGCATCGCGGCCGGCCGACCGCCAATGGCGAGCGATCCGACCCGGCGGGGATCAGCGCGGCGCACGCCACCCTGCCGCTGCCATCCTATGTGGAGGTGACGGCGCTGGCGACCGGCCGCACGATACTGGTGCGCATCAACGATCGCGGGCCGTTTGTGCCAACGCGCATCATCGATCTGTCGCAGGGGGCGGCACGGCTGCTCGGCATCGAGCGGGACGGCGTGGCGCGGGTGCGGGTGCGCCGCGTCTTCCCCGGCGAGGCGGACCGCGCCGCCCTCCGCGCCGGCCGGCCCGCCGGTGCGCGGCCGGCCGTGCCGCGCCAGGCTTTGGCGGCGCTGGCTGGGCGGAGCGCCGCGCCGCCACGGGCGAGCGTGCCGCCCGCCGCGCGGATCGTGGCGCCCGGCGTGGCGGCTCCGCTGCCCGCCTCGCCGCCGGGATCGCGCCCGGCGTTTCTCGATCTGGGCGGTTTCGACGATGCCGACCGGGCCGATGCCTTTGCCAGCGCGGCCGGTGCCCTTGGCCCGGCCGCCGTGATCGGCCGGGGGGCCGAGTGGCGGGTGCGGATCGGCCCGTTCGCCGACGAGGCGATGGCACGCTCCGCGCTGGCGCGGGCGGGCGCGGCTGGTTATCACGACGCGCAGATCGTCCGCGAGTCAGACCGATAACGGGAATATCGATGAAACCGAGCCGCCTGCTTCTCCCCCTCGTCGCCCTCGCCGCACCGGCGATCGCGGCCGCGCCGCCCTATGAGACGCCGGCGCCGGTCGCCTACATGAAGGATCTGTCGTCGGACGCGATCCTCTACGCCAAGGATGCCGACCGGCGGATGCCCCCCGCCTCGATGGCGAAGATGATGACGGTGTACGTCGCCTTCGACCTCATCAAGCGCGGCGAGCTGAAGCTGGACAAGATGATCACCGTGCGGCCGGAGACGTGGCGCCAGTGGCACGGCCCGGCGGCGGGATCGACGATGTTCCTCTCCCCCGGCGAGCAGGTGAGCGTGCAGAACCTGCTGCGCGGCATCGTCACGCTTTCCGGCAACGATGCCTGCGTGGTGCTGGCCGAGGGGATCGCCGGCACCGAACCCGCCTTCGCCGCTCTGATGAACCAGCAGGCGCAGAAGATCGGCCTGAAGAACTCCCAGTTCGGCAACTCGAACGGCTGGCCGGACAATGGCGCGACCTTCGTCACCGCGCGCGACCTGGCGACCTTGGCGCAGCGGACGATCGAGGACCATCCGAAGCTCTACAAGGCGTTCTACAGCCTCAAGGAGTTCACCTGGGGCAAGACGCTGGGCGCCGGGGCCGACATCACCCAGCAGAATCGCGATCCGCTGCTCGGCCGGGTGCAGGGCGCCGACGGGCTGAAGACCGGCCACACCGAGGAGGCCGGCTACGGCTTCACCGGATCGGCCGAGCAGGGCGGCCGGCGGCTGGTGATGGTGCTGGCGGGGCTCACCTCTTCCAACCAGCGCATCGAGCAGTCGGTCGCGTTCATGGACTGGGGCTTCCGGGCGTGGCAGGCCAAGCCGATCGCCGCCAAGGGCAGGCGCGTGCAGACGGCCGAGGTGCAGCAGGGCGACGCGCGCGAGGTGGGCCTCGTGGCGCCGCGCGACCTGGCCGTGACGATCCCGGCGGGCACGGCCGGCAACATGCAGGTGAAGATTGTCTATAACGGGCCGATCAAGGCGCCGATCAAGGCCGGCGACCATATCGCCGACCTGGTGGTGACAACCGGCGACACACCGCCGCAGATGATGCCGCTGGTCGCCGAGAGCTCGGTCGGCACGGCCGGCTTCTTCGGCCGCATCGCCGCCGGCTTCCGCTGGCTGTTCGGGATGGCGTGAGCGACGCGCGGCCACGCGGGCGCTTCATCAGCCTGGAAGGCGGCGAGGGCGTCGGCAAGTCGACCCAGGTGAAGCGGCTGGCGGCGGCGTTGCGCGACCGCGGGCTGGACGTGATCGAGACGCGCGAGCCCGGCGGCAGCCCCGGCGCCGAGGCGATCCGCGCGTTGCTGATGCAGGGCGACGTACAACGCTGGACGCCCGAGACGGAGGCGCTGCTGTTCGCCGCCGCCCGCGCGGATCATGTCGCCCGCACGATCCGGCCGGCGCTGGATCGCGGCGCGTGGGTGGTGAGCGACCGCTTCCTCGACAGTTCGCTCGCCTATCAGGGCGGGGCGGACGGCCTGGGCGGCGAGACGATCCGCACGCTGCACGCGATCGGCAGCGGCGGCCTGCTGCCGGATCGGACGCTGGTGCTGCGCCTGCCGGTGGACGAGGCGGAGGCGCGCGAGCATGCGCGCGACGGCGGCCGGCCGGATCGCTTCGCCGCGCGCGGCAGGGACTATCACGCGGCGGTGGCGGCGGCGTTCGCGCGGTTGGCCGACATGGAACCGGAGCGACTGCGGCTGGTGGACGCGAGCGGTGCGGCGGGAACGGTGACGCAGCGGCTGCTCGCCGCACTGGACGATCTATGAGCCTCCTCGGCCATCATCCTCAGATCGCTGCCTTTCGCGCCGCGCTGGCGGGCGGGCGGATGCATCATGCGTGGTTGCTGATCGGCCGGCCGGGCATCGGCAAGGCGCGCTTCGCCGAGGCGGCGGCGCTGCGCTGGCTGGCGGAGGGGACAGGGCCGATCGCGGCGCCGGCGCTTGACCTGCCGGCGGAGCATCCGACGGCCCGATACGCCGCCGCCGGCAGCCACCCCGACTATCGCCGGCTGGGGCGGCTGTTCCGCGAGAAGACTGGCGATCATGCCCGCAGCGTGACGGTGGAGCAGGTGCGCGGCCTGCAGGGCCTGTTCGCGACGACGCCCGGCCTTTCCAGCCGGCGCGCGGTGGTGATCGACGCGATCGACGATCTCGAACGCTCCGCCGCCAACGCCCTGCTGAAGAATCTGGAGGAGCCGCCGGCCGACACCATCTTCCTGCTGGTGAGCCATGCGCCGGGGCGGCTGCTGCCGACGATCCGCTCGCGCTGCCGCTCGCTGCGCTTCGGTCCGCTCGACGATGCCGACGTCGCCGCGATCGCCCGGCGCGAGCAGCCGGAGGCCGACGATCGCGAGATCGCCGCGCTGGTGCGGGTGGGGGAGGGCGCGGCGGGTCAGGCGCTGCGCTTCGCCGGGCTCGACATCGCCGGGCTGGATGCGGCGATCGATGCGATCGCGCAAACCGGCGATCCGACCAACGCGGCGCGCAGCGCGCTGGCGGCAAAGCTGGCCGTCAAGTCCGCCCAGCCGCGCTACGAGGCGTTTCTGGAGCGCGCACCGGCGCGGATCGCCGCCGCCGCCCGTGAGGCAAGCGGGCCGGCGCTGGCCCGCGCGCTGGACCTGGAGGCCGAAGCGCGCTCGCTAGCGTCCGGCGCGGTGCGTCTCTCGCTCGATCCGCAGGCGACGGTCTTCGCGCTCGGCGGCATGCTCGCGGGCCTTGCTCCTGCCCGGCGCGACGCTAAACCCGGGGCGGACCGCCGGGGCTGAACCGGCCCCGACGAACGCGAGACCCATGGCCGATCCTTTCTACATCACGACCGCGATCAGCTATCCGAACGGCCGGCCGCATATCGGCCACGCCTATGAGGTGATCGCGACGGATGCGATCGCCCGCTATCACCGGCTGGCCGGCCGCGACGTGTTCTTCCTCACCGGCACCGACGAACATGGCCTGAAGATGGCGCAGGCGGCGCGCGCGCGCGATCTCGCGCCGATCGCGCTGGCAGACGAGATGTCCGGCCATTTCCAGGAGATGGCGCGCGTTCTGAACATCTCGAACGATCGCTTCATCCGCACGACCGAGCCCGCCCATTATGCCGCCAGCCAGGCCCTGTGGCAGGCGATGGAGCGGAACGGCGACATCTATTCCGGCCGCTACGAGGGCTGGTACTCGGTGCGAGACGAGGCCTTCTACGACGAGAAGGAGCTGATCGACGGCGAGGGCGACGAGAAGCTGTCGCCGCAGGGCACGCCCGTCGAGTGGACGGTGGAGGAGAGCTGGTTCTTCCGCCTCTCCGCTTATGCCGACCGCCTGCTGGAGCATTATGAGGCGCAGCCGGACTTCATCCGGCCGGAGGGGCGCCGCAACGAGGTGGTCAGCTTCGTCAGGGGCGGGCTGGCCGACCTCTCCATCTCGCGCACCAGCTTCGACTGGGGGGTGCCCGTGCCGGGCGCGGACGGGCACGTGATGTATGTGTGGGTCGATGCCCTGACCAACTATCTGACGGCTACGGGTTATCCCGACGATACGGCGCGTTACGAGCGGCTCTGGCCGGCCGATCTGCACGTGATCGGCAAGGATATCGTGCGCTTCCACGCGGTCTACTGGCCGGCTTTCCTGATGTCGGCCGGCCTGCCGCTGCCGCGCCAGGTGTTCGGCCACGGCTTCCTGCTCAACCGGGGCGAGAAGATGTCGAAGTCGGTCGGCAACGTCGTCGATCCGATCGAGATGGCGCGGATCTACGGTGTCGACCAGCTGCGCTACTTCCTGCTGCGCGAGGTGAGCTTCGGCCAGGACGGCAGCTACAGCCACGAGGCGATCGTGACGCGGGGCAATGCCGATCTGGCGAACGGTCTCGGCAATCTGGCGCAGCGCTGCCTGAGCATGATCGCAAAGAATATCAATGGCCTCGTGCCTAATCCTGGCACGCTGCTGGACATCGACCGGCGGCTGCTCGGGGAGATCGCCGCCGCCGCCGATGCCGCTCGCGACGCCATGGCCGATCTCGCGCTCCACAACGCGCTCGCCTCGCTGTGGGAGGGAGTGTCGGCGGCGAACGTCTATTTCGCCGATCAGGCGCCGTGGGCGGTGCGGAAGACCGATCCGGCGCGCGCCGACCAGATCCTGTACGTCGCGGCGGAAGCGGTGCGGCGGATCGCCATCCTGGTCCGCTGGGCCATTCCGGAGAGCGCGGACAAGCTGCTCGACCTGCTCGGGCAGGGCGCGGACGCCCGCGATTTCGCCAGCCTGGACAAGCCCTTGCAGCCCGGCCTTGCCCTGCCGCCGCCGCAGGGCGTGTTCCCGCGCTGGGTGGAGCCGGCCGCCTGATGCTGGTCGATAGCCACTGCCACCTGAACTATAAGGGCCTCGTCGAGGAGCAGGCGGCGGTGATCGATCGCGCGCGCGCCGCCGGCGTCACGACGATGCTCAACATCGCGACGCGCGAGAGCGAGTGGGACGCGGTGATCGCCACCGCCGAGCGCGCGGAGGACGTGTGGGCGACGGTGGGCATCCATCCGCACGAGGCGGACACCCATGCCGAGATCGACACGGCCCGGCTGGTGGCGGCGGCGGCGCACCCCCGCGTGATCGGCATCGGCGAAACGGGGCTCGATTATCATTACGACCGATCCGATCGCGAGCGGCAGCGGACGAGCTTCCGCAGCCACATCGCCGCCGCACGCGAGACCGGCCTGCCGCTGATCGTCCACACCCGCGACGCGGAGGCCGACACCGCCGCCATACTGGCGGAGGAGATGGGGAAGGGCGCCTATCCCGGCGTGATCCACTGCTTCACCGCGAGCGCCGATTTCGCCGCCAAGGCGTTGGACCTGGGCCTCTATATCTCCATTTCCGGCATCGTGACGTTCAGGAACGCGAAGGACCTGCAGGCGACCGCGCGGGAGCTGCCGGCGGAGCGGCTGCTGATAGAGACGGACTCGCCGTTCCTGGCACCCGTGCCGCACCGGGGCAGGACGTGCGAGCCCGCCTTCGTCAGCGATACGGCGCGGTTCCTGGCCGACCTGCGCGGTGTGGATGCGACGCAACTGGCCGAGCAGACGAGCCGCAATTTCTTCGTGTTGTTCGCGAAGGCGCGTCCATGATCCGGGCGATCATCCTCGGCTCGGGCACCTCGTCCGGCGTGCCCCGCATCGGCAACGACTGGGGCGATTGCGACCCGGGCGACATCCGCAACCGCCGCCGGCGCGCCTCGATCGTCGTCGAGACGGCGACGACGCGCCTGCTGGTCGATACCTCGCCCGATATGCGCGAACAGCTGCTGGATGCCGAGATCGACGCGGTCGATGCGGTGATCTGGACCCACGACCATGCCGATCACTGCCACGGCCTGGACGATCTGCGCCAGCTCTACCATGTACGCGGCGCGCCGGTGCGGGGCTATGCGCAGCCGCAGACCCTGGCGGCGCTGGAGGCGCGGTTCGCCTACGCCTTCCACGGCCGCGACGGCTATCCGGCGACGGTGGACGGCCAGATTCTCGATCCCGACATGATGATCGGCGACATCCGCGTGCGGCACGTCTCCCAGCCGCATGGCAGCATCGTATCGGCCGGGCTGCGCTTCGAGCATGGCGGCCGGGCGATCGGCTATGCGACGGATTTCAGCGCGGTGACGGACGAGATGATCGCATTGTTCGAGGATGTGGACCTGTGGATCGTCGATGCGCTGCGCCGGCGGCCGCATCCGACGCACCCGCATCTGGCGCAGACCCTGGCGGCGATCGCGCGATGCCGGCCGCGTCGCGCGGTGCTTACCCACATGGACCAGTCTATGGACTATCTGACGCTCGCGGCGGAGCTGCCGGACGGCGTGGAGCCCGGCCATGACGGCATGGAGATCGCAGTCGCATGAGCGAGGATCAGGCGCTGGCGCTGACGGGAACACTTGGAGCGCTGGTGCTCGTGGCGGCATCCTTGCTGACGCGGCGGCTGCCGATCGGGAGGGTGGCTCGGCTGGCGCTGATCTGGTTCGGGATCTTTGCGGGGCTGCTGCTGGTGCTGCGCCTGTTCCCCGGCATCGCCGCTTATTTTACATAATGTATATTATCAGTTTGACGTTGGAGGGCTGAGCGCATGCTGGAACGTCTCGTCTCCGTGATGGCCCGGTTGCGCGATCCGGCGCGCGGGTGCGAATGGGATCGCGTGCAGACGTTCGCCACCATCGCGCCCTACACGATCGAGGAAGCCTATGAGGTGGCCGACGCAATCGCCGAGGACGACATGGCGGCGCTGCGCGACGAGCTTGGCGACCTGCAGCTCCAGGTCGTCTTCCATGCGGCCATCGCCGAGGATCGCGGCGCCTTTACGCTGGCGGATGTGATCGACGGCATCTGCGACAAGATGGAGCGCCGCCACCCCCATATCTTCGGCGAGGCCGAGAGCTTCGCCGGCTGGGAGACGATGAAAGCGGCCGAGCGCGCCGGGCGCACGGACGGATCGGCGCTCGCCGGCATCGCGCGCGCCCTGCCGGCGCTCTCCCGCGCGGAGAAGATCCAGAAGCGCGCCGCCCGCACCGGCTTCGACTGGCCGGACGCCACCGGCCCGCGCGCCAAGGTGATCGAGGAGATGGCCGAGTTGGACGCCGCCGCGGACCAAGCCGCCCGCGTCGACGAGATCGGCGACCTGCTGTTCGCCGTGGTCAACTGGGCGCGCCATCTGGGCATCGATCCCGAGGCGGCGCTGCGCCAGGCCAACGCCAAGTTCGAGCGCCGCTTCCGCGCGATCGAGACCGCGCCGGATTTCGCCGGCCTGCCGCTCGACGACAAGGAAAGGCTGTGGCGCGAGGCCAAGATCGCCGATCAGGCGCGCGCCACGTAGCGCGCATAGTCCGCGTCGGAGAGCCGCACGTCGATCGCCAGGCGATCGTCCTCCATCGACTGGCCGATCACCTCGCCATGCGCGTGCAGCCACGCCGCCGCTGCGCCATCGGCCGGATCGACGAGGATCGAGCGGATGCGGCTACCGGCGGAAAGCCGTTGCGACAGCACCCGTTGCAGCCGATCGACGCCCTCCCCGGTCAGCGCCGAAACGGTCACGACGTCGTCGCGGCGGGCGGCCTCGCCCAGCACCGCGACGCGCGCGTCGTCGTCCAGCGCGTCTAGCTTGTTCCATGCCTCGACGATGGCGGCGCCCCCTTCCCCGCGTGCGCCGATCTCGCCGAGCACCTTCTCCACGTCCGCCGCCTGCGCCTCGCTGTCCGGGTGCGAGATGTCGCGGACGTGGACGATCAGGTCGGCGGAAATCACCTCCTCAAGGGTGGCGCGGAAGGCGGCGACGAGCTGGGTCGGCAGATCGGAGACGAAGCCCACCGTGTCGGAGAGGATGGCCTTGTCGATGCCGGGCAGGGTTATCTGGCGCATGGTGGGGTCCAGCGTGGCGAACAGCAGATTCTCCGCCATCACGTCCGCGCCCGTCATGCGGTTGAACAGGGTGGACTTGCCGGCATTGGTGTAGCCGACGAGCGCCACGATCGGCCACGGCGCGCGCTTGCGCCGGGCGCGGTGCAGGCCGCGCGTGCGGGCGACCTGCTCCAGCTCCCGCCGCAGCTTGGCCATGCGATCGCGGATCAGCCGGCGGTCCGCCTCGATCTGCGTCTCGCCGGGGCCGCCGAGGAAGCCGAAGCCGCCGCGCTGGCGTTCCAGATGGGTCCAGCTGCGCACGAGCCGGCCGGCCTGATAGTCGAGATGGGCGAGCTCCACCTGCAGCCGGCCCTCGGCGGTGGCGGCGCGTTCGCCGAATATCTCCAGGATCAGGCCGGTGCGGTCGATCACCTTGGCGCCGAGCGCGGTCTCCAGATTGCGCTGCTGGATCGGCGACACCGCGCCGTCGACGATCACGAGATCGGCGTCGGCCATGCGCGCGGTGAGCCCGATCTGCTCGACCTGACCGGAGCCGAACAGCGTGGCGGGCTTGGGCGCGCGGATGCGCAGGGCCATCCGATCGACCACGTCGATGCCGATCGCGGCGGCGAGACCGGCGGCCTCGGCCAGTCGCGCCTCGCTGTCGCGCTCGGCCGAGCCCATGTCCGGAAAGGCGACGACGGCGCGCGCGCCACGGGCGAAGCCGTCGTCCTTGTCACGATCGAAGACGCTCAATCACTCTCCCCGTCGAGCGCCGCCAGGTTGATCGGGTTGGCGGGCTGCACGGTGGATATAGCGTGCTTGTAGACGAGTTGCGACATCCCGTCCCGCCGCAGCAGCATGCAGAACAGGTCATAGGCGGCGATCTCGCCCTGAAGCATGACGCCGTTGACGAGGAACATCGTCACCGGCTCCCGCGCGCGCCGCACCGCACCCAGGAAGATCTCCTGCAGCAGGGTCGCCTTCTTCTCGACCTCAAAACCCTTCTCGATCTCGGTCAGGTCGAGCGGATGGGCCGGCATCACGGTGGAGATGGCGTGCTTGTAGATCAGCTGGCTCTGCCCGTCGCGCCGCAGCAGCACCGAGAAATTGTCGAACCAGGTGATGATCCCCTGCAATTTCACGCCCTTGACGAGGAACATCGTCACCGGCGTCTTCGATTTGCGGAGGGAGTTGAGAAAGATATCCTGAAGGTTGTTGACCTTGTCGGCCATGGGTCCGGTCTCCGGAACTTGGCGGGACCATTGCCCGCGCGAGCGCCTGTGCGGCGCGTTGCATGCCCCGGCCGGGTGCCGGGACATGGCGTTTCTACCGCAGGTGCGAAGGCGCGTCTATGGGGCGATGTTGCCGTCGTACGGGCAAGGGGTTTCTAAGCACGCGCATTCGAGAGGAGGGTCTACTCCCCCTCCTCCTTCGGATCGGCGAGGCCCAGCGTCTTCAGCTTGCGGTGCAGGGCCGATCGCTCCATGCCGATGAAGGTCGCGGTGCGGCTGATGTTGCCGGAGAAGCGGCGGATCTGCACGCGCAGATATTCGCGCTCGAAGGTCTCGCGGGCCTCGCGCAGCGGCGTGCCCATGATCGATTTCGCCGCGTCGCCGGGGTTCAGCCGCGCCTGGTCGCTCAGCACCTCCGGCGGCAACATGTCGATGTCGATCCGCGCCAGCCGGTCGCCCGGCGCGAGGATGATCGTGCGTTCGACGACGTTGCGCACCTGCCGCACATTGCCCGGCCAGTCATAGGCCTGCAGCGCCGCCACCGCTTCCGGCGAGACGATCGGCGTCGGCACCCGCCGCTCGGCCGCGTAGCGCGCGACGAAATGGTCGACGAGCGCGGGGATGTCCTCGCGCCGCTCGGTCAGCGCGGGAAGATGCACCGGCACCACGTTGAGGCGATAGTAGAGATCCTCGCGGAAGCGGCCGGCGGCGATCTCCTCCGGCAGATCGCGCGAGGTGGCGGAGACGACGCGGACGTCCACCTTCACCACGCGCTGGCCGCCGACGCGGTTGAAGCTCTGGTCGGTCAGCACGCGCAGGATCTTGGCCTGCGCGGTCAGCGGCATATCGGCGATCTCGTCGAGGAACAGGGTGCCGCCATGCGCCTGTTCGAACAGGCCGGGGCGGACCACCTCATGCCCCTCCTCCATGCCGAACAGCTCCTCCTCCACCCGCTCCGGCGTCATCCGCGCGGCCGAGACGACGGTGAACGGCGCCTCCACGCGCGGGCTCCACATGTGCAGCAGGCGGGCGGCCACCTCCTTGCCGACGCCGGCGGGGCCGCTGATGAGCACGCGGCTGCCGGTGGCGGCGACGCGCTTCAGGGTGGCGCGCACGGAGTTGATCGCGCCGGAACTGCCGGTCAGCTCGTCCTCCTGCCCGATCTGCGCCTTCAGCGAGGCGTTCTCGCGGCGCAGCCGGTCCGTCTCGGTGGCGCGGGCGACGAGCAGCAGCAGCCGCTCCGCCTCGAACGGCTTCTCGATGAAGTCCACCGCGCCGCGCCGGATGGCCGCCACCGCCGTGTCGATATTGCCGTGGCCGGAGATGACGAGCACCGGCAGCGAGGGATCGCGCCGCTTGATCTCGTCCAGCAGATCGAGCCCGTCGAGCCTCGATCCCTTGAGGTACACGTCCAGCAGCACCAGCGACGGCCGGCGATCGGCCAGCGCGGCCAGCGTCCCGTCCGAATCGGCGGCGGTGCGGGCGGCATAGCCCTCATCCTCGAGCACGCCGGCGACCAGCTCGCGAATGTCCTGCTCATCGTCGACGATCAATACGTCCAGCATCTTCACCCAATCTTCATGCGGGTCAGTTCGGTCATGCGGCTGTCGCTGTCGTCCGCCTGGTCGTCATTGTCGGCGGCGAGCGGGGCGAGCGTCGCGAGATCGAAGGAGAGGCGCACCATCGTGCCGCCGCCGGGCCTGTCGGCGAAGGTGATGGTGCCGAAATGCTCCTCGACGATCTTGCGCACGATCGCGAGGCCCAGGCCGGTGCCGCGCACCCGCGTCGTCATATAGGGTTCGGTGATGCGCTCGCGCTCGGCCGGCAGGCCGATGCCGTCGTCGCACACGGTGATCAGCAGCCGGCCGTCCTCCTCTGCTATCGCGAGCGAGACGGCGCCGGCGGGATCGGCCTTCGCCTCCACGGCTTCCACCGCATTCTTGATGACGTTGGTCAGCGCCTGGCCGATCTGCCGGCGATCGCAGACCATGTGCGGCGACAGGTCCGGCGCGTGCAGGCGAAAGTCGATGGCGGGATGCGCGACCTGCGGCAGCACCAGCGCGTCGCGGGCGATGTCGGCGATCGCCTCGTCGCGGAAGACGGGCTTGGGCATGCGCGCGAAGGACGAGAATTCGTCGACCATGCGGCGCAGATCGCCAACCTGCCGCACGATCGTGCCGGTCAGCCGCTCGAACGTGGCGTGATCGGAAACGACCTCGCGGCCGTAGCGGCGCTGGAGCCGTTCCGCCGCGAGCTGGATCGGGGTGAGCGGGTTCTTGATCTCGTGGGCGATGCGGCGGGCCACGTCCGACCAGGCGGCGCGGCGCTGGTCCAGCAGCTGCTGCGTGATGTCGTCGAAGGTCAGCACGTGGCCGGTGCCGGTGCGGACGAGCTTCACCGCCAGGGTGCGCGGCTCGCCGCCGCTGGAGAACTGGATCACCGCCTCGCGATCCGGGCAGTCGAGCATGCGCGCCAGCTCCGGCGCGACCTCGCTCAGCGGGCGGTCGACGACGATCTCGCTGTCGGTCTTCAACATTTCGGCGGCCGACGTGTTGAGCAGGCGCACGCGGCGATCCTGATCCACCGAGATCACGCCGGCGCTGACGCCGGAGAGCACCGCCTCGGTCAGCGCGCGGCGACTGTCCGCCTGGGCGTTGGCGGCCACCAGCGCGCGGGTCTGCTCCTCCAGGCGGCCGGTCATGCGGTTGAACGCGGTGGCGAGGGTGCCTACCTCGTCATAGACGCGCGGCGCGGCGACGCGCGCGGTGAGGTCGCCGCCGGCGATGCGGCGGGCGGCGCCGACCAGCTCCGACATCGGCCGCACCAGCCGGTCCGCCACCTTGAACGCGACGAGGATGGCGATGCCGACGATCAGCAGCGAGACCGCCAGCAGCGCGATGTTGAAGCGCAGCTGCAGCAGGCGAGACCGCTCGATCATCGTGTTATAGTCGCCCAGCGCGCTGCGCGCGCGCGCCACCGACGACAGGACGGTCGGATCCACCTTGCGGGAGGCGTAGAGGAACACGTCGGCCTCCGGATCGAGGCGGACGACCGTCTCCATGCGGTCCCCGGCGTCCGTCACCACGCGGGCGCGGCCATCTCGCAGCTCGCCGATAGCGGCGTTCGGCAAGCGCAATTCCAGCGACCTCTTGTCCAGATTGGCGCCGGCGATCAGGCGCCGGTTGCCATCGCGCCCGATCAGGATCACCGCCGCCTCGGTCAGGTTGCGCGCCGCTACCTGCCAGGCGAGCCCTTCCGCGAAACGCGGCGAGGCGATGCCGAAGGTGGACGAGTAGCCGTTCACGTCCCCGCCCATCGAGACGACGTCAGCGACGATGCGCTGCTTGTTCTCCTCGACATAGGCCTGGGCCACGCTGTCCGCATTCTCCAGCACCGTGCGCGCGCGATCGGAGAACCAGAACTCGACGCCGTACTGGAACAGCAGCGAGGCGAAGATCACCACCAGCAGGGTCGGCACGCTGGCGATCACGGAAAACAAGGCGACCAGCCGCACGTGCAGCCGCGCGCTGCCGCCGACGCCGGATCGCGCCGCCCTGCCCTTCGCCACCCGCCTGGCGAACAGCACCAGCAGGCCCATCAGCGGAACCAGGTTGACGACCAGCAGCAACGCCACCAGCGGCGGCGTGAGCAGCCGCGCCTGCGACCCGCCCGAGGTGACGATCACGTAGGATGTCGCGACGATGACGATCGCCGCCAGCAGGGTCGACGCCTCCACCACCGGCATCAGCTGTCGCCGCAGGCGCACGGTCAGGCCGCGCCGCCAGCGCGGCACGGCCCGAAATCGCGACGGCGGAGAGGATTGCATAGTTGCAGGCATACCACGAACGCGTGGCATGACAAACACAGCTTGTCGGGCGCCTGTGTCTCGAATCAACCCATTCGCCGGACATCGCCGGGATCGATGCCGCGTTCGGTGAGCTTCTTGCGCAACGTGTTGCGATTGATGCCGAGCAGCTTCGCCGCCTTCAGCTGGTTGCCGCGCGCCGCCGCCAAGGTGAGCCGCAGCAGCGGCCGCTCCACCTCCGCCAGCACCCGATCGAACAGCCCGTCGGGCGGCAGATCGCGGCCGAAGGCGGCGAAGTAGCGGGCGAGGTGCAGCTCGATCGCATCCGCCAGGCCGCCGCTGGGGGCGAGCGCGGGCAGGCAGTCCGCCCCCTGCGCGCCGTTCAGCTGCTGCTCCACCACGCCGGCGGTGATCACCTCCTCGCGGCTGAGCGCGGCGAGGCGGCGCATGAGGTTCTCCAGCTCGCGCACGTTGCCGGGCCAGCCATGCGCCGCCAGCCGGTCGATCGCGTGCGGATCGAGCAGCTTGCGCGGCAGCCCCTCCGCCGCCGCGCGATCCAGGAAGTGCCGGGCCAGCTCGGCGATGTCGCCGATGCGCTGGCGCAGCGCCGGCAGCCGCACCGGCACCACGTTGAGCCGGTAGTAGAGATCCTCGCGGAAGCCGTGATCGGCGATCAGGCGCGGCAGATCCTTGTGGGTGGCGGCGATGATGCGCACGTCCGCGCGGATCGATCGGGCGCTGCCCACGGGCGTGAACTCGCCCTCCTGCAGCACCCGCAGCAGCCGGGTCTGCGCCTCGAACGGCATGTCGCCGATCTCGTCGAGGAACAGGGTGCCGCCCTGCGCCTGCTCGAACCGGCCGGCGGCGCGGGCGGCGGCGCCGGTGAAGGCGCCGCGCTCATGCCCGAACAGCTCGCTCTCGATCAGCTCGCGCGGAATGGCGGCCATGTTGATCGCCACGAACGGCCGGCGCGCGCGCGGGCCGAGATCATGGATCGCGCGGGCCACCAATTCCTTGCCCGTGCCCGATTCGCCCAGCACCAGCACGGTGAGGTCGTTCGCCACCACCCGCGCGATCGTGCGATACACCTCCTGCATCGGCGGCGAGCGGCCGATCAGCGGCAGATCGTCTCCGCTCGCGCCGTCCTCGGCAGGGCCGCGATCGGCGGTGCTGGCGGCGAGCGCATCGGCCACGGCGCGGGTCAGCTCGCCCAGGTCGAACGGCTTGGGCAGATATTCGAACGCGCCCTGCTCGGTCGCCCGCACCGCCGTCGCCAGCGTGTTCTGGGCGGAGAGGACGATCACCGGCATGCCGGGATTGGCCTCCAGCATCTCCGGCACCAGATCCAGGCCGTTGCCGTCCGGCAGCACCACGTCCGTCACCAGCACCTGCGGCGCGAAGCGGCCCATCACGGCGCGCTGCTCGGCGACGGAGGCGGCCACTTCCACCTGGTAGCCGGCGCGACGCAGCGCCTCGCGCACCACCGTGCGGATCGCCATGTCGTCGTCCACGACGAGGATGCGCGCGCCACTCATGCGCGATCGGCGGCGCGTGGCAGCAGCAGGCGGAACACGGTGCGGGCGGGTTGCCCCTCGCGCGCATATTCCACGATGCCGCCATGATCGGCGACCAGCTTGTCGACGAGCGCCAGGCCCAGCCCGCCGCCGCTGCGCTTGGAGGTGACGAACGGATCGAACAGATGCTCGGCGATGTCCGCCGGCGCGCCCGGCCCCTCGTCGATCACGCACACCTCGATCGGCAGCGGCCGGCGGCGATCGCCCTCCCCGCCGCGCAGCGACACGCCGTGGCGATAGGCGGTCCGCAGCACGATCGGCCCGTCGCTCGCCTCCGCCGCATTCTTCATGAGGTTGATGAGCACCTGGATCAGCGAATCGCGATGGCCCAGCACCGCCGGCAGCGACGGATCATAGACCTCGCGGATCTGGCGATCGCGCGCGAACCCGCGCAGCGCCACCTCGCGCGCATGGCCCAGCACCGCGTGGATGTTGAGCGGCGCGAGCGCCAGCGGCCGGGTATCGGTGAACCCCTCCATCCGATCGATCAGCGCGGCGACGCGATCCACCTCGTCGCGGATCAAGCGGGTCAGGTCGCGCGATCCGTCGTCGGCGCTCGCTTCCAGCAGCTGCGCCGCGCCGCGTATGCCGGAGAGCGGGTTCTTGATCTCGTGCGCCAGCATCGCCGCCGCACCCACCGCGGTGAGGCCGCCGCCCGCGCGGTTGGCGGCGCGGCCGACGAGATGGGCGGGTGCGTGGAGATGGATCGTCACGATGCGCCAGTCCGCCCGTTCCGGCAGCGGCGCCGCCATCAGATCGACGCGCTGACGGCGACCGTCCGGCAGCGCCAGCTCGACATCGTAGGCGGCGCAGGGCGCGTCGCTGGGCAGCAGATCGGACGAGCGGCCGATCAGCGATTCAAGGCTGCGGCCGACGATCGCCGCCTGGCCCAGGTTCAGCAGCGTCTCGCAGGCGCTGTTCGCCTCCGTCACCACGTCGCCGGGATCGATCGCGAGCATCGCCACCGGCATCGCGGCAAGCAGCTCCGCCGGGGCCGGCCCGTCGGGCGCGGCACGCCGGCCGAAGCGGATCAGGCCGCCGCGCGGGAGAGCCACGGCGCGTAGAATTCGGCCAGCATGGCGAGCACGACCTGCGGGTCCGCCTCCTGGTTGACGCGGTTGCGGAACTCGGCCGATCCGGGGATGCCCTTGGTGTACCAGCCGATATGCTTGCGCGCCATGTTGACGCCGGTGACGATGCCGTAATGATCGAGCATCATCCGGTAATGCTCGACGATCAGGGCATATTGTTCGTCGTAGGACGGATCGGCCCGGCGCTCCCCAGTGTCCAGCCAGCGCATCACCTGGCCGAGCAGCCACGGCCGGCCATAGGCGCCTCGCCCGATCATCACGCCGTCCGCGCCGGACTGGTCGAGCGCGGCCTCGGCATCCTCGATCGCGCAGATGTCGCCGTTGACGATCACCGGGATCGACACCGCCTGCTTCACCCGGCGGACGAACGCCCAGTCGGCCGTGCCCTTGTACATCTGGTTGCGCGTGCGGCCGTGGACGGTGAGCATTCGCACGCCCAGATCCTCGGCGATGCGGGCGAGTTCGGGTGCGTTCAGGCTGTCATGGCACCAGCCCATCCGCATCTTCAGCGTCACCGGCACGCGCACCGCCTTCACCGTCGCGTCGATGATCGCCGCGGCGTGGACGAGATCGCGCATCAGCGCCGATCCGGCGTCGCCGTTCGTCACCTTGCGCACCGGGCAGCCCATGTTGATGTCGATGATCGCGGCGCCGCGATCCTGGTTCAGCCTCGCCGCCTCGGCCATCTCGTGCGGCGTGCAGCCGACGAGCTGCATCGAGATCGGCTCCTCCGCCGCGTCCCACGCCGCCTTCTGCAGCGACTGGCGCGTCTCGCGGATCATCGCCTGGCTGGCGATCATCTCGGTGACGTTGAGGCCGGAGCCGTAGCGTTTCACGATCCGGCGGAACGGCAGATCGGTGACGCCCGTCATCGGCGCGAGGATGACCGGCGTCTCGATGCGCACGGGGCCGATCATGATGGGGGAGAGACGCACGCGTTCGCTTCCGAAGTCTGCCTAATATTTCAGCAGGCCGTAGCGGGAAAGCCGCTGGCGGGCAAGCGCGGGCTCGGCTAGGCGGGCGCCATGCCGGCCGATCCGCCCCGCCCCCGCCCCCTGCCCCGCACCGTCGCCCTGATCGTCGCCGCCGGCCGGGGCGTGCGGGCGGGCGGCGGGCTGCCGAAGCAGTATCGCACGATCGGCCGGCGCAGCGTGCTGGCCCATGCGATCGACGCCTTCTTGGCCCACCCCGCGATCGACGCGGTGCAGGTGGTGATCGGCGCGGGGCAGCAGGATCTGTACGCGACGGCGATCGGCGGACGCGCGCTGCCCCCGCCGGTCGAGGGTGGCGCGACGCGTCGCGCGTCCGTCCTGAACGGCCTGGCCGCGATCGACGGCGCCGATCGCGTGCTGATCCACGATGCCGCGCGGCCCTTCCTGCCGGGCGGCGTGATCGACCGGCTGCTCGCCGCGCTGGACGACGGGCCGGCGGCGATCCCCGCGCTCGCGGTGGCGGACAGCCTGGCGCACGGCGGAGACACGCTGGGTGAGGCGGTGCCGCGCGAGGGCGTGGTGCGGGTGCAGACGCCGCAGGCCTTCCGCCACGACGGGATCGTCGCCGCGCACCGCGCCTGGCCGGCGGACCGCGAGGCTACCGACGACGCGCAGGTGGCGCGCGCGGCCGGCATGTCCGTCACCATCGTCGCGGGCGATCCCGCGCTCGACAAGCTCACCTACGAGGCGGATTTCGCAATGGCCGAGGCACGGATGACGATGATCTCGCGCGCCGGCACCGGCTTCGACGTGCACGCCTTCGCAGATGGCGACGCGCTGTGGCTCGGCGGGATCGAGATCGCGCACAGCCGGGCGCTCGCCGGCCACTCCGACGCGGACGTGGCGCTGCACGCCATCGTCGACGCGCTGCTCGGCACGATCGCGGACGGCGACATCGGCAGCCACTTCCCACCGTCCGATCCGCAGTGGCGCGGCGCGGCCTCCTCCCGCTTCGTCGAGCATGCCCGCGATCTGGTGCGGGCGCGCGGTGGCATCATCGATCACGTGGATGTCACGATCATCTGCGAGGCGCCGAAGATCGGCCCGCATCGGGACGCCATCCGCCAGCGGGTGGCGGCCATGTTGCAGGTGCGAGAGGCAGCGGTTAGCATCAAGGCCACCACCACGGAGCGACTGGGCTTCACCGGCCGGGGCGAGGGCATCGCGGCGCAGGCGGTGGCGACCGTCCGCCTGCCTGCGGATGCGTGACGGATCATGACGGGGCATGACGCGATGACGAGCGATACCCAGGCAGACCATATACTGCCGCCCGAACTGGTGGAGGCGGCGCGGCGCGTGATCGAGGCGAATCGCGCCGTCGGCAGAAAAGTGGCGCTGGCCGAGAGCTGCACCGGCGGCCTGGTGACGGCGGCGCTGAGCGAGATACCCGGATCGTCGGACGTGCTGGAGGGCGGCTTCGTCAGCTACTCGTACGATGCCAAGCTCGAGATGCTGGGCGTGAGCCTGGACGTGCTGGAGACGTTCGGCGCGGTATCGATCGCGGTCGCGTGGGCCATGGCGCGCGGCGCCATCGGCCGCACGCGCGCCGATACCGCGGTGGCGATCACCGGCATCGCCGGGCCGGACGGCGGCAGCGAGAAGAAGCCGGTCGGCACCGTGGTATTCGCCCGCGCGGTGAAGGGCGGCGATCCGGACGACATCGCCGCCGACATGAAGTTCTTCGGCGATCTGGGCCGCGGCGGCGTGCGGCTTCAGGCGGCGCTCTTCGCGCTCGACCTGCTGATGCCGGATTCGACCGGGCCGTAGAGAGCGGCGGCGCGCTGCTCGAACGCGCCGATCATCTTGCGCAGCGCGCGATCGAACACCTGCCCCGCCAGCGCCTCGAACACGCGCGAGCGGAAGGCGAAATCCACGGTGAAGTCGATGATGCAGCCACGTCCCTCGCCGGACTGGCCATCCGGCCGGAACGTCCAGTCATTGTAGAGATATTTCAGCGGCCCCTCGAGATATTCGACGCGGATCTTCTCGGGGCGTAGCTTGGTAACGCGAGACGTGAAATTCTCGTGGATGCCCTTGAAGCCGACGACGAGGTCGGCGACCATCTCCGTCTCGCTGTCCGATCGCACGCGCACTGCCTGCACCCACGGCAGGAACTCCCGATACCGCGCGACATCGGCGACGAGATCGAAGAGCTGCTCTTGCGTGTAGGGCAGCGTGCGGGTTTCGTGGGTCTTTGGCATGTCAGAGGAAGAAGGCCTTTACGACCAACGACACGACACCGGCCACGGCAACCCCGAGCAACGCTTTGATGAACGCGAGATCGTTGCGGATATCCGCTAGCTGTTTCTGGAAGTCGGCCACCTCTTCAGCGGCCTTTGTCGCCGATTCCGGGCTTGTTCCACCCTCGACGAGCGCCTGGTACAGAGTGCCCATCACGATCGCCATCAGATCGCCCTTGCTTTGGCCAGCTGCGCCTCGCGCGCGGCGCGCAGCTTCGCGAAGTCGTCGCCGGCGTGGTAGCTGGAACGGGTGAGCGGGCTGGATGCGACGAGCAGGAAGCCCTTGGCGCGGGCGATCGCCGCATAGGCGCCGAACGTCTGCGGCGTCACGAACTCCTCCACCTTGGCGTGGCGCGGCGTGGGCTGGAGATACTGGCCGAGGGTGAGGAAATCGATGCCGGCAGAGCGCATATCGTCCATCACCTGATGCACCTCCAGCCGCGCCTCGCCCAGGCCCATCATCATGCCGGACTTGGTGAAGATCGAGGGATCGAGCCGCTTCACCTGCTCCAGCAGCCGCAGCGAGGCATAATAGCGCGCACCCGGCCGGATCGTCGGATAGAGCCGCGGCACCGTCTCCAGATTGTGGTTGTAGACGTCAGGCCGGGCGGCGACGATCGACTCGACCGCCGCATCCGCCTTGTTGCGGAAATCGGGCGTCAATATCTCGATCGTCGTGGTGGGGGTGGTACGGCGAAGAGCCTCGATCACGCGGACGAACTGGCTGGCGCCGCCGTCCGGCAGGTCGTCGCGATCGACCGAGGTGACGACGATATGCTCCAGCCCCAGCTCCGCCGCGGCATCGGCAACATGCTGCGGCTCCTTCAGGTCCACCGCCTTCGGCATGCCAGTCTTCACGTTGCAGAAGGCGCAGGCGCGGGTGCAGGTATCGCCCAGGATCATCACCGTGGCGTGCTTCTTGGTCCAGCATTCGCCGATATTCGGGCAGGCCGCCTCCTCGCACACGGTGGCGAGGTTCAGCCGACGCATCAGCTGGCGCGTCTCGGCGAAGGCGCTGCCGCCGGGCGCCTTTACCCGGATCCAGTCCGGCTTGCGGGCGCGTTGCGGGGGCGTGGCGGTCAGCGGCGTGCTCATGGCTTGCAGATAGAGGTTCGCGGCCGCGCTTGCCAGCCCTTCGCTTCCCCAGCTAGGCAGGGGGCATGACCGACTTCAACCAGATGATCGCCGGCTACCAGCGCTTCCGCGAGGGGGACTGGCGCCGCCAGCGCGCGCGATGGGCCGAACTGGCCGAGGGGCAGCAGCCGAAAGTGATGGTGATCGCCTGTTCGGACAGCCGCGTCGATCCGACGCAGATCTTCGATGCCTCGCCCGGCGAGATGTTCGTCGTGCGCAACGTGGCCAATCTGGTGCCGCCGCTGGACCTTACCGGCGGCCACCACGGCGTCTCCGCCGCACTCGAGTTCGCCGTGACGCAGCTGGAGGTGCCGGAGATCGTGGTGCTGGGCCACGGCGCCTGCGGCGGCGCCAAGGCCGCCCTCACCCAGGGCTTCCGCGACACGCGGCCCGGCGAGGGCGGCTTCATCGCCGACTGGATCGCCCTGCTGGACGAGGCGCGCGAGCAGGTGGTGGCCGAACATGGCCAGGACGGACCGGCGGCGACGCGGGCGATGGAGGAGGCGGCGGTGCGCGTCAGCCTCGCCAATCTGCGCACCTTCCCCTGCGTGCGCGAGCGGGAGAAGGCGGCGCGCATCCGCCTGCACGGCGCGCTGTTCGCGATCGACGACGGCATCCTCCATCTGCTCGATGCGGCCTCCGGCCGATTCGCTCCGGCCTGAGGCGCGACATCGATCGGCGATGCTGACGACCAATCGCAACTTCCTGCTGCTCGCGCTGCTCGGCGTGCTGATCGCGCTGGCGGCGCGCGTGCTGACCGGCGCCATTGCGGGCGCCAGCGACGCGGGGCCGCTGCTGCTGGGGGCGATGGTGGCGGGCATCGCCCTCACCGCCTGCGCGCTGGTGCCGCCGGCGCTGCGCCTGCTGCTGCGCGGCTGGGCGCGCGTGGGCATCGGCCCGCGCGATCCGCGCCGCGCCCGCCGCCTGGCGGACGGGCTGGCGATCGGCGTGTGGGTGTTCTGGATCGCCGGCGCGGCGGTGGCGCTGCCCGGGGCATGGGGGCCGCTGCTGGCCAATCTGGGCATGAACTGAAGGCCGGCGCGCGCGGCGGAACGGCGTGCCACTCTCCTCGTTGCGCCCCCCATGACAAGGAGGATAAAGATGACATCCATTATCCGCACGCTGCCGCTCGCGGCGATGCTTGCCCTGGGCGTGGCCTCGGTTCCCGCCGCCGCTCAGCCCGTCGATCCCGCCTCACCGCAGACGACACCGCCGAGCCCAGCCAACGCCGCCGCCAACGTGGTCGAGAAGCCGGTGACGCAGGAGCTGAACAACGCCGTGCAGACCAATCTGGTCGAGCAGCAGGTGATGACGGCCGAGCAGCAGGGCCAATATGCGATCGATCGCGCGACCTATCGCGCCGAGGTGGAGAAGAGCGCCCGCCAGATGACGCGCGACATGGTCCGCTACGATCGCCAGCAGGATGCCTATGCCCGCGCGATGCTCGCCTGGCGCCAGCAGACGGACGAGTGCAAGCGCGGCATCCTGAAATCCTGCAAGAAGCCGACGCCGATGCCGTCTGACTTCTACTGAGCCGCGGGCCACCGGAATGACGTACGATATTCGCGTGCGTTCCGGTCACTCGTCTTGGCCGGGGCGATCTGTTAGGCTCAGGCCATGACGGAGTTCATGCGTAGCAGCACTGGGCATCTGTCCGTGAAGCTGCGTATCGACGAGTATCTGATGCTCGACGTCGCGGACACGTTCGCCACCTCGGGTAAGACAGAACTTCTCGACGGCGAAGTTCGGTTCATCGACCCGCAGCACCGGCCGCACGCGCGCATGAAGTCGCGCCTCTACCGGCTGTTGGCGGACGCGATGGACGGCAGCGCGCACGGCATAGAGGCGCTGGTCGGTGCATCGGTCGCGATGTCCCCGCACGATGCGCCGGAACCCGACATCGTCCTCACCGATGCTGCCGACGGAGAGGGACTCATCCCTGTCCGGGCGGTCGCGCTGGTGGTGGAGGTGGCGGACACCACGCTCGCCAGCGATCTCGGGGCAAAGGCGGGGCTCTACGCGGCGGCCGCCATTCGCGAATATTGGGTCGTCGACGTCAACGCCCGCGTCATCCACCAGCTCTGGGCGCCGGTGGACGGACGATATACGGACCGCGACACGGTGCGCGTGGGCGAACGCGTCGCATCGCGGACGATAGCCGGGCTCCGGCTGGACACCGAAACGCTCTGAGGGGGAGCGGCGCATCGGCGCCGCTCCCCCTCCGCGCCGGCGTCGTCCCGTCAGCGCGTCAGCTTCTTATAGGCCAGGCGTGTCGGCCGATCGGCGGCGTCGCCCATGCGGCGGCGCTTGTCTTCCTCGTAGCTCTCAAAATTGCCCTCGAACCATTCGACATGGCTGTCGCCCTCGAAGGCGAGGATGTGGGTGGCGAGGCGATCGAGGAAGAAGCGGTCGTGGCTGATCACCACGGCGCAGCCGGCAAAATTCTCCAGCGCCTCCTCCAGCGCGCGCAGCGTCTCCACGTCCAGGTCGTTGGTCGGCTCGTCGAGCAGCAGCACGTTGCCACCCTGCCGCAGCATCTTGGCCATGTGCACGCGGTTGCGCTCGCCGCCGGAGAGCTGGCCGACACGCTTCTGCTGATCGCTGCCCTTGAAGTTGAACGCGCCCACATAGGCGCGGCTCGACACGTCGTGCTTGCCGAAGGTGAAGCGCTCCAGCCCGTCCGAGACCTCCTCCCAGACATTCTTGTTCGCATCGAGATGGTCGCGGCTCTGGTCGACATAGCCGAGGCGCACCGTCGGCCCGACGTCGATCTCGCCGTCGTCCGGCTTTTCCTGGCCGGTGATGAGGCGGAACAGCGAGGTCTTGCCCGCGCCGTTCGGCCCGATCACGCCAACGATGCCGCCCGGCGGCAAAGTGAAGCTCAGATCCTCGAACAGCAATTTGTCGCCATAGGCCTTGGAGACGTTCTTCACCTCGATCACCTTGCCGCCGAGCCGCTCGGGGATCTGTATCAGGATCTGATTGGCGCCGGGGCGGCGATCGTTCTGCTTCTCGACCAGTTCGTCGAAGGCGCGGATGCGGGCCTTGCTCTTGGTCTGGCGCGCCTTCGGGCTCTGCCGGATCCACTGCAGCTCCTGGTCGATCGCCTTCTTGCGGCCCTCCTCCTCGCGCTCCTCCTGCGCCATGCGCTTGGCCTTGGCCTCCAGCCACGCGGAGTAATTGCCCTCGAACGGGATGCCGCGCCCGCGATCCAGCTCCAGCACCCAGCCGACGACATTGTCGAGGAAGTAGCGATCGTGCGTCACCAGGATGACGTTGCCGGCATATTCCTTCAAATGGTTCTCCAGCCAGGCGACGCTCTCGGCATCGAGATGGTTGGTCGGCTCGTCCAGCAGCAGGATCTCCGGCTTCTCCAGCAGCAGCTTGCACAGCGCCACGCGCCGCCGCTCGCCACCGGAGAGCTTGGTGACGGGGCTGTCGCCGGGCGGGCAGCGCAGCGCCTCCATCGCGATCTCCAGCTGGTTGTCCAGCGTCCAGCCGTCCACCGCGTCGATCTTCTCCTGGAGGACACCCATCTCCTCCAGCAGCGCGTCGAAGTCGGTGTCGTCCTTCGGATCGCCCATCTCGGCCGAGATGGCGTTGAAGCGATCGACGAGGTCGGCCACGCCGCGCACGCCGTCCTTCACATTCTCCAGCACCGTCTTGTCGGGGTCGAGCTGCGGTTCCTGGCTCAGATAGCCGACGCGGCAGCCCTCCGCGGCCCATGCCTCGCCGGTATACTCCTTGTCGTAGCCGGCCATGATCTTCATCAGGGTCGACTTGCCGGCGCCGTTCACGCCGATGATCGCGATCTTGGTGCCCGGCAGGAATTGCAGGTGGATGTTGTTGAGCACCGGCTTGGCGGCGCCCGGAAAGGTCTTCGTCAGGCCCTTCATGACGAAGCTGTATTGCACGGCCATTTGGCGTGGTCTCCGGAAGCTGGATCTGGAATGGATTTGGCGCTGCCCGTAGCCCAATGCGGGCGGCCACGCAAACTGCCGCGCCGTGCCGCCGGAAAAGCGGCCGGCCGGTGTGGCGGTGCGGCGAAAACCGGCTACGATATCGGCATGAAGACGCTCCCGCTCGCCCTGATCGCCCTCCTCGCCGCGCCCGCCGCCGCCGCGCCCGCACCTGCCCCCGGCGACGTCGCCTGGACCCTCGTTGAGGGGCTGACGACGGAGGTAGGCCAGCGGCTGGCCGGCACCGAGGCGGAGGCGCGCGGGCGCGCCTGGGCGGCGAAGGCGCTAAAGGCGCTCGGCTTCGCCAACGTGCGGATCGAGCCGTTCGACATGCGCGTGTGGGAGCGCGGGACGGAGACGGCCGAGATCCTCTCGCCCTTCCCGCAGCGGCTGCTGCTGACGGCGCTCGGCAACAGCGCCGCCACCCCCGCCGACGGGCTGGAGGGCGAGATCGCGGGCTTCGACGGGCTCGCCGCGCTGGAGGCGGCGCCCGATGCGGCGGTGCGCGGCAAGATCGTGTTCGTCTGGCACCGCATGGGCCGCACGCAGGACGGATCGAGCTACGGCCCGTTCGGCGACGTGCGGCGGAAGGGGCCATCGCTGGCCGCGCGGAAAGGAGCGGCGGCGATCGTCATCCGATCGATCGGCACCGGCGACGCGCGGATGCCGCACACCGGCGTGCAGACGTGGGAGAAGGGCGTCCGGCCGATCCCGGCAGCGGCGCTGGCCACGCAGGATTCCGATCAGCTCGAACGCATCCTGGCACGCGGCAAGCCGGTGCGTATGCGGCTGGTGCTGACGCCGCGCGACGGCGGCATCCGCCAGTCCGGCAACGTGATCGCCGAGGTGCCGGGGCGCGACCCGAAGGCCGGCATCGTGCTGATCGGCGGCCATCTGGACAGCTGGGATCTCGGCACCGGCGCGGTGGACGACGGCGCCGGCGTGGCGATCACGGCGGCCGCCGCCAAGGCGATCATGGACAAGGGCCGGCCGCTGCGCACGATCCGCGTCGTGTGGTTCGGCGCGGAGGAGGTGGGCGGCTTCGGCGGCGACTCCTATCGCGACCGGCACAAGGCGGAGAAGCATGTGCTGGCCGCCGAATCCGATTTCGGCGCCGGCCGCGTGTGGCGGTTCGATACCCGCGTGGGTGACGGCGAAGCGCCGCTGGTGAAGGCGGTCGCCGCGGCGCTCACCCCGCTTGGCATCGCGCGCGGCAATAATGAGGGGCATGCCGGCACCGACGTGGAGCCGATCATCTACGCCAACCGCGTGCCCGCCATCGGCCTGCGACAGGACGGCACCCATTATTTCGACCTGCACCACACGCCCGACGACACGCTCGACAAGATCGATCGCGCGGATCTGGCACAGAACGTGGCGGCATGGGCGACGATGCTGTCGCTGGTCGCGAACAGCCCGGAGGAACTGGCCCCGCGAGCGGCCGAGACGCCGACGCGGTGAGCGGCGGGTCGCTCAGCCTGGAGCGCGCTACGGTCGTCCAGTTGGGCATCCGGTCATCCTGCAGGATCATGCACGCGGCCAGCCCCTTAGCTACGCTGCATCGTGTCGAAATGCCCCGCATGGATCCTGAAACAAGTTCAGGATGACGATCGGGGAAGGCGCGGTTAGCTGAACGGCCCCCGCCGATCTCAGCGCATCTCCGCCAGCAGTTCGGCCAGGCGGATGAAGCCGAACGCCACGGAGCTGTCGGCCACGCCATAGGGGATAAACAACATGTCGCCATGCTTCAGCGCGCCGCAGGTGTAGACGACGTTGGGCACATAGCCCTCGCGATCCTCGTTGGCGGCGGAGAGCAGCGGCTGGCTCGTGCGGCCGAGCACCTTCGAGGGATCCTTCTTGTCCAGCAGGGCCGCGCCGATCGAGTATTTGCGCATCGCGCCCACGCCGTGGGTCAGCACCAGCCAGCCCTCGTCCAGCTCGATCGGCGAGCCGCAATTGCCCATCTGCACCTGTTCCCACGGATAGGCCGGGGTCAGCAGCAGCTCGCCCTCGCCCCAGTGATCGATCTCGCGGGAGCGGATGAGGAAGACGTTCTCGCCATCCTGCCGGCCGATCATAAGATATTCGCCGTCGATGCGGCGGGGGAACAGCGCCATCCCCTTGTTGCGCGCCGCCGGGCCGCTGAGCGGGGCGAGGACGAAGCTGCGGAAATCGCGCGTGCGCATCAGCTCCGAACGGATATGCGCGCCGTTATAGGCGGTGTAGGTGCCGATCCACTCGGTCGTGCCGTCGTCATGGGTGAACTCGACGAGGCGGAGGTCTTCCAGACCCTTGCTCTGCGCCGCCGTCATCGGGAACAGCACGGTGCCGGAGAGCGAGCTGTCACGGTGGCGATGCACCTCAACGGCGCCGCGCGGCAGCTCCACCGCCGTGTCGGCGGCGGTGGCGAAGGGCGGCTCGGGCATCAGCTCGAAACTGGCGCCGGGGCCGAGTATGCCCTCGCGGAATGCCACCGAGGAAATGTGCCCCTCACCCACCGCGCGCAGCGACATGGCGATACGCACGGCACCGTCGCTGAGGCCGCTCTGGTCCGGCGCGGCGACGATGCTGGGGTTCATCAGGGCGGCGGCGGCGTAGCTGTATTCGTGGCAGAAGAAGGCGCCGATCAGCTGCTTCTTCTCCTCGCTGATCGCATCGCCGTCCAGCTTCAGCGCGGCCTCGATCGCGCGATAGCGGGTCATGAACACGGCGCGCGTCTGCCAGTGCCGCGCCTCGAAGTCGCGCAGCACCAGCTCCAGCTCGGCATGGGCCACGGCGGCGTCCATCTCCAGCACCGCGTCGGCGATGCGGCGGACGCGGCCCTTGCCGCCGGTGGTAGGGTTCGCCTCGATAGGGATATGAAACGGGCGCACGACCACGCGCGCCGGATCCGCCTGCAACCGCAACGGGCAATGAATTACGTCGAACAAAAGCGCCCCACCCTCTTACCGCTCGTCTCAACGGTAACGCAGGTCTCCGGCAAGGTCACGCCTCCCACGCGGTTTTTCCGCAGCCTTCAGCAGGCGCGCCATGCCGCAGCAGGCGAACTGGAACGCGAGGACCGATTCCGCGCCCTGATTGAGGTTCACGCGATCGCTCATCAGCCCGTCGAAGCAGCCGCCATCCTCGGGCGAGCCGATCGGCAGGCCGATGTCGTTGGCGCCGCGATACCAGCGATAGGCGGCCCAGGCGGTCTCCACCCAGCGGGTCTCGCCCGTCTCGTCGAACGCGAGCGCAGCCGCCTCGATCGTCGCCCAGGCTTCCAGCGGCTGCTGGTCGAACGGCAGCGGCTTGGCATAAGCGCGACCGAAGCTGTCGGTGCCGACGGCGCGGAACAGCCGTTCCGGGTTGCGCTGGATCGTATCGAGCCAGTCGAGGCTCGCGAGCCCCTTCGCCATCATGTCGCGGTTGCCCAGCCGCCGCCCGGCGCGGATCAGCGCTTCCGGCAGGCGGGCATTGTCGTAGCCGAGCACGGCCTCGAACCACATCCAGCCCGGCCGCTGAACCGCGTCCAGCAGGCGCATCAGGCGCTGGCCGAACTCCGCGACGATCGTGTGGGCGACGCTGTGGCCCGGGTGGACGTCGAGCACCGCATCGGCGCCGATCAGCGCGAAGGCAAGCGTGCGCGGGCTGCCCAGCGGCAAAACATGCGGCGCCACCTGATCGAACAGGTGAAGCGCCCAGCGCCGCATGTCCGCGCGACGGGCCTGCCCGGCCGTGACGCCGATCGCCCACAGCGACCGACCGAAACTGTCCTCCGATCCCTCGCGCTCCAGCCAGCCGCGATCGAACGCCATGAAGTTGCGAAAGCGGCCGATCTCGCCGTTCCAGGCATGCTGGACGAACGAGGCGTACACCGTCGCCAGCTCGTCGGCACGGGCCGCATCCTCGCCGTCGATCAGGTGCATCAGCATCAGCGCGCGGCAATTATCGTCGACGCAGTAGCCATGATCTCGATCGGGGATGGCGAAGATCGAGTGCTGGATCATGCCGCAGCCGTCCGTCAGCCGCTCCACGCCCTCAAGCCGGGGCCGGCTGGGCACGGACTCGTCGCGCCCAACTGATTTAAGACGCACCGGGCGGCGGATCACCGCATCCTCGCAGATCTTGACGTAGGCGGCGGCCAGGCGCGGCCAGATCATCCCGCGGCCGATCAGATAGGCGCGGCGGCGCATCCGCTCCATCTTCACGCGATCGCCGAGCAGGCCGTTGATCGCCTCGACGAAGGCGCCGCTGTCACCGAACGGCGCGATGATGCCGACATCGTCGGCCAGCAGCTCGTTGGCGTGCCAGTACGGTGTCGACACCACCGGCTTGCCCAGCGCGATCGCATAGGAGAGCGTACCCGAGGTGATCTGCGCCTCGTTGAGGTAGGGCGTCACGTAGATGTCGGCGGCGGCGAGATAGTCTAGCAGTAGTTCCTGTTCGAGGAAGCCGTCGATGAAGCGCACGCTGTTCGCGACGCCCTTCTCCTCTGCCAGCGCGCGCAGGCGATCCCGATAGGCCTCGCCCTCCCGCGCTACCAGATGCGGGTGGGTCGCGCCGAGGACGACGTAGAGAGCATCCGGGTTTTGGGCGACGATCTCCGGCAGCGCCTCGATAACGGTCTCGATACCCTTGTTGGGCGAGAGCAGGCCGAAGGTGAGAAGAACGTCGTGCCCGGCGAAGCCGAACCGCTCCTTCATGTCGGCGGTTTCGACGAGCGGCCGGTCCGGCACGCCGTGCGGCACCACGGCGATCAGATCGCTGCTGACGCCGTTCACCCGCTCCAGGATCTCGCGGCCTTTGTCGGCCATCACGATCAGCTTGGAGGCGCGGCGGGCCAGCGCGTCCAGCACGGCGCGCTGCCCACTGTTCGGCGCTTCCAGAACGGTGTGCAGGGTAACGACGACCGGCGCCGAAACCCGATCGAGCAGGCGCAGCAGATGCACGCCCGAGTCGCCGCCGAAGATGCCGTATTCGTGCTGGACGATGACGACGTCCGCCCCGCTCTCGTTGATGCGGTGGGCGGCGGCGTTGTAGTCGGCGATGTCGTCCTGATCGAGCGCGCAGACCACCGCTTCGGGAAAGGCGTGGTCGACGCCCGGATCGTTCATCGCGTAGACGTCGACCGCCATGTCAGGAAAGGCCGTCGTCAGCGCGGCGTGGACGTCGAAGGTGAAGGTTGCGATGCCGCACAGGCGGGGCGGAAAGTTACCGATGAGGGCGACGCGTTTGATGGGCTGAGGCCAATCATCGTACATGATATCATCCTTGCGCAGGAGCGTTGCCCGTCTTGGTAGGATCGTCACCGCGGAATACGCCGCAAGCTCGACCCTTTCGGAATGGTGAATGATCGAGCGCGTGAAAGGTTGCCAGAGCCGTTGTGCGATGCAACAGGTTTCGGTTCCACGCCGCCGCAGCCAGCACATTATCGTTGACGGCTATTCGCGTCCCGCTATGGGAACGGCTGGGGGGACGGCAGTCGGGCCGCACCCGTTACGTTTTCTGATGGAGCTGCTCGAATGAAGAAGCTGGGCCTGGTTCTCGCCGCCACCACCCTCCTGGCGCTTGGCGCCTGCAGCAAGACGCCGGCCGAGCAGGCCGTCGACAACGCCGCGGACAACGCGTCCGAGGTGATCGAGAACGCCGCCGATTCGCTCGAGTCCGCTGCCGACAACGCCACCAACGAGGCGACCGAAGCCTCGCTCGAGAATGCCGCCGACAACCTGCACGACGCCGCCGACAATGTCGGCGAGAACCACATGTGATCCTCTCCGCCCCCGCGTGCCGGGGGCGGACGAAGCGTTCCGAACGGGCGTCGCGGGTAGCCGCGGCGCCCGTTTCGCTATGTGGCGCGCCCTTTCCGACCTGCGGCGCACCCTTCCCCGCCCGCGGCACACCGGCCGGTGGCGGAACATAATGCTTCGAAGGCAGCGGGCCTTGTTGTAGTCTGCGGCTGATTCGAGGGGCTGGGGCGCGCCCGCTCGATACTGGCCGCGCGATGGATCGAAGGTTTCCGCGCGCGCGCCGCATGGTGGGGAGACGAGCGTGCGTCAGTATCCGGGCCTCCGTGCCCTTCTCGCGGCGACGGCGGCCCTTCCGCTCGCCTGCCCGTCGCCAGCGGCGGCGCAATCCTCGGCGGCGCGGCCCAGCCTGATGAACAGCTTCCGCCTCGGCACAGGCGGCAGCGCGCTCTGCCAGGTGCAGGCCCGATCGGCCGATGCCGCGATGAAGGGCATGTTCGATCGCGCCTACTCGCTCGTCTGCCGCGATGCCGCCACGCCGATCGGTCGGGTCTATGCGCTGCGCGCCGGGCAGGACGATCCGGTCGCCCGGCTCGACGCGCTCCGCAAGGATCGGGTCGCCTGCGGCGAGGCGGGCGGTGCGACCGTCGCCGATCTCGCGGGCGTGCTGCTGGCCCAGTGTCGGCTGACGCAGGGCAATGTCGGCTACAACGTGTACCGCACGAAGATCGGCAAGACGGTCTATGTGGCGGAGGGCCTTGCCGGCTACGACACGGCGGTGCAGCTGGCGCTGCGCACGATCGTCGCCGACCGCTTCATCCCCGGCGACATCGAGGTCGCGACCACGGGCAGCGGCGATCCGGCCGCGTTCGCCCGCGTGCAGGCCGGCAGCCTCGATATCGATCAGGCGCTGGCGGAAGGCTATCGCCGCAACAACAGCGGAAGCTACGCGGAGGCCGCCGAGTTCTTCGACACGCTCCTCCAGCGGGCGGAGGGCACCAACGGCAATTCGCGCCAGCTCGGCGAATATGTCATCAACCGCGCGCTCCAGAAATCGAACCTCGGCGATTTCGCGGAGGCGGACGCGCTGTTCGCCCAGGCCAAACGCATCCCCACGTCCGATCCGGTGCAGCTGCGCCTGCGCCGCAATTTCCTGGTGCTGCACCTGCTGAACCAGCGCCTGCTGCCGGATGCCGTGGCGGAGCTGGACAAGCCGCTCTCCTCGGTGGAGGGCGACGCGGCGACACCCTTGCCCGGCGAGATCGACGCCACCGCCGCCGCCGGGCTGAACAGCGGCGTGCCGCTGAACCGCCGCCTGGGCGTCAGCGAGAGCATCGCGCTCACGCCGGCGGAGAAGTCCGCCATCCTCGATGCCCAGGCGCTCCAGCTGCGCGGCACGGCGTTGCGCCTGCAGGGCAACCTGCCGGCGGCGCGGCTGGCGCTGGACAATGCGCTGGCGCAGCTGGTCGCGGTGCGAGACGGCCGGGTCAGCTCGATCGCCCGGCTGCGGGCGCAGACCATGGCCGAGCTCTCCAGCGTGGCGGAGGCGGACAAGGACTATCCCCGCGCCGAGGGACTGCTGCGCGACGCCGTGCTGGTCCTCCAGACGGAATATCCGCAGTCGGCCGCGCTCAACGCGTCCAAGGCGCGGCTGGCGGGCTACCTCGCGCGGCGCGGCCAGACGGCGGCGGCGCTCGCCTTGTTCAAGGAAGTCGTCGGCACGATGACGACGTCCGGCGGCGCCACCACCGGCTTCGAGAATCTGCTCTCGCCCTATTTCGCGCTGCTGGCCCGCCAGATCCCGACGCAGCCCGCGCTGGTCGAGGATTTCTTCCTGGCGAGCGAGACGCTGGTGCGGCCGGGCGTCGCCGACACGCAGGCGGTGCTGGCGCGCGAGCTTAGCGGCGGCAGCGACGATGCCTCGCGGCTGTTCCGCCAGTCGGTGAACCTCACCCGCGATATCGAGCGCAGCCGCGTGGAATATGCGCGCCTCGCCTCCCTGCCCGCGCCCAATCCGGAGGAGCAGATGCGCTCCACCGCGCTTACCGCCACCCTGACCCAGCTGGAGGCGGACCAGGTGGCGACGCAGGCCAAGCTCGCGCAATATCCGCGCTACCGCGCCATCTCAACGCAGGCGATGACCCTGGCGGAACTGCGCAAGGCGCTGCGCCCGGGCGAGGCCTATTTCAAGCTCGCCGAGATCGGCGACGCCGTCTACGTGATCTACGTGACGGCAGACGACGCGACCGCCTATCGGGCGGGCATCGGCGCCAAGGCGCTGGAGCGCAAGGTGGATGCGCTGCGCGACACGATCTCGATCGTGGAGAACGACCAGCCCGTCACCTACCCGTTCGACGTGAAGCAGGCGCGCGAGCTGTTCGTCGCGCTGATGCAGCCGATCGCCGGCAAGCTCGGCAGCGTGAAGCACCTGCTGTTCGAGCCGGACGGGGCGATGCTGCGGCTGCCGGCGAACCTGCTGGTGATGGAGCAGCCCGGCGTCGACGCGTACCTCGCCCGCGTCAAGGATCCGAAGGCGGACACGTTCGACTTCACCGGCATCCACTGGCTGGGCCGCGACATAGACGTGTCGACCTCGCTCTCGGCCCGCGCCTTCCGCGACGTGCGCAACGCGGCGCCTTCGGCGGCCAAGCAGGAATATCTCGGCCTCGGCCACAACCAGCCGGTGTCGAACCCGGTGCGGCTGGTCTCCACCCGCTCAATGCCGACGCAGGGCGGGATCGACTGCGACTGGCCGCTCGCCGCGTGGAACAACCCGATCGCCGCGACCGAGCTGAACACGGCGCGATCGGTGATCGGCGCGAGCAAGGCGACCGTCATCACCGGGCCGGACTTCTCTGACACGGCGCTGCTCAACAAGCCCGATCTCGATCAGTATCGCATCCTTCACTTCGCCACCCACGGCCTCGTCACCGCGCCGCGCCCGGAATGTCCGGCGCGGCCGGCCCTGCTCACCTCGTTCGGCGGGCCGAAGTCCGACGGTTTGCTCACCTTCCGCGAGATCTACGATCTGCGGCTGGATGCGGACATCGTGATCCTCTCGGCCTGCGACACCGCCGGCAAGGCGACCGTGGCGGCCACGCGCGAGGCGGGCGTCACCGTGGGCGGCGGCGATGCGCTAGACGGGCTGGTGCGCGCCTTCATCGGCGCCGGCGGGCGATCGGTGCTGGCCAGCCACTGGCCGCTGCCGGACGATTATGGCGCGACCGAGCGGCTGATCAGCGGCCTGTTCAACGCCGCGCCCGGCACCAGCATCGGCGATGCGATCCGCGCCGGGCAGGATGTGCTGATGGCCAAGGCGGAAACGTCGCATCCCTATTACTGGGCCGGCTTCGCCATCGTCGGCGATGGCGCCCAGCCCGTGCTCAAGCAGCGCTGAGCACCCCGCATTGGCGACACGACCGGCGCAGCCGGCGGCCGGCGGCGAGCCATCGCTGCTCAGCGGCGTGCGCGATACGATCCGTCGCATCGGGCCCGTGCGGCTGGCGGGCACCGCCATCTTCCTGCTGCTCGCCATCCTATTCGCGCGATCGAGCTGGGATCTGCCGCTGGCCCGCGACATCGAGCGCGTACTGTACGACGTGCGCGCCTTTCGTACCGCCCCGACGGTGGACCAGGACGATCGCATCACGATGGTGGTGTTCAACGACCAGACGCTGATCGAGACCGGCCGCCGTTCGCCGCTCGATCGAGTGTCGCTGGCCAAGGCGTTGAAAAGGATCGACGGCCTGCACCCCAAGGCGATCGGCATCGATATCCTGATCGACCAGAAGACGCCGGAGGACGACCAGCTCGTCGCCGCGTTCAAGGCGATGCGGACGCCGACCTACCTGGCCTTCGTCTCCGCCGAGACGAACCCCGACTTCGTCGAATATGGTCAGGAGGAGTTCCTCCGCCACTTCCAGCGGCAGATCGCCGGAGGCGCGGTGAAGCCGGCGAGCGTGCTGTTCGAATCCGACCGCACCGACAATGTGATCCGCAACTGGCCGGAGCAGCCGGCCAGCCTGCCGCCGCTGCTGGCCAACAGCCTCAGCCCGCTCCACCCCGAATTCCGCAAGTATGAAGGTGCCATCCGCTTCCGCACGCCGACCGATCCGGAGCGGCCGGTGTTCAGCAAGCTGCCGATCCAGCTGTTCACCGGCGACATCCCCGCCGAGGCGTTCCGCCAGCAGATAGAAGGCCGGTTCGTGCTGATCGGCGGCGACATCTTCGACCTCGACCAGTTCGAGACGCCGGCGACGCGGACGAGGGGCGGCACGATGATCGGGCTGGAAGTCCATGCCCACATGCTGGCGCAACTGCTTGATGGCGCCATGTATTCCTCGATCTCGAGCTGGGCCTTGTGGGCGACGGCGCTGCTGGTGGTGGCGGCCGGCGCGCTCACCAGCATGATCGATGCGCGGCCGTGGCGGCTCGCGCCGCTGCTGCTCGGCCAGCTCGCCGTGCTGATCGTGCTGCCCTACTGGGCGCAGCGCGAAGGGATCGATACGCAGCAGCTGCCGGTGTTCGGCTGGGGAGTCGGCTGGATCGTGGCGTTCGCCGCCGTCGGCACGGCGGCCAGGTCGGTGACGGCGCAGCAGCGGCAGTTCGCCCAGTCCGCGCTCGGCAAATATCTGCCGCGCGATGTCGCCAACCTGATCCTGCGCGATCCGAGCCAGCTGGCGCTGCACGGCGAGAAGCGGGTGATCTATGCGCTGTTCACCGATCTGGAGGGCTTCACCAAGCTGAGCCACGCGATCGAGCCGGAGATGGTGGCGCAACTGCTGAACCGCTATCTCGACACGCTGAGCTCGGTGGTGCTGAAGCATGGCGGCACGATCGACAAGTTCGTCGGCGATGCGGTGGTGGCCTTCTGGGGCGCGCCGATCGCGCGCGAGGACGATGCCGATCGCGCCGTGCAGGCCGCGATCGCGATGTACGAGGCCGGCGAGGATTTCCGCCGCGCCGCGCCGGAGGGCGTGCCGCCGATCGGCTGCACCCGCGTGGGCCTGCATCGCGGCGAGGCGATCGTCGGCAATTTCGGCGGCGAGGGGCGCATCCAGTATACCGCACTCGGCGACAGCATGAACCTGGCGGCCCGGCTGGAGGGTGCGAGCAAGCAGCTGAAGACGACGGTGCTCGTCAGCGAGACGGCGGCGAACGCCTCCACCCTCTCCAGCTTTCGCCCGATGGGGCGGGTGGCGGTGCGCGGGCGATCCACCCCGATCGCCATATTCGAGCCGAAGCCGCACCTTCCGTCCCAGGATGTGACGCTTCTCACAGCACTCGTCGCTCGATTCGACGAAGGAGATGTGGCAGCGCTCAAAGAAATCGAGCGATACAGTCGAGACCATCCGGATGATGCGGCCATCGCCAATCTGGTATATCGTCTCCGTCAGGTGGGACCAGGAGGTAGCTTTGTCTTGGAATAGCTTCGTCAGAACGTCGGCGGCCGTCGTGGCGCTGACCATTGCCGGCGCCGGTCTGGCGGCCGCCGCCGCGGCCGAGACGATCGTCGTCCGGTCGAGCGGGCCGTCGATGAAGGCGTATCCCCCGGGCAAGGCGCTGGCCGACAGCAGCATGATCGTGCTGAAGCCGAACGATCAGGTGGTGATCCTGGACAGTCGCGGTACCCGCACGCTGAAGGGGCCGGGATCGTTCAGCCCGGTGATCTCGCGCAGCCAGCCGACGGATCTGCGCGCCACCTTCGCCGACGTTTCCGGCAGGCGGGCGCGGCCCGGGGCCGTGCGCGGCGTCACCCCGGCGGTGACGAGCGCGGCGCGCAGCCCGAACATCTGGTTCGTCGACATCGGCCGCAGCTCCACCGCGTGCGTCACCGACCCGACGCGGGTGACTTTGTGGCGGCCGGACCGCAGCGCCGACGCGACGGTGACGGTGAGCGGCGCGAACGGCGCGACGGCGACGGTGAAGTGGGCGACCGGCGAGTCGCAGCAGGCGTGGCCGGCCACCCTGCCCGTCTCCCAGGGCGCAGAGTATCGCCTGAGCTGGGCGGGCGCGCCGGAGCCCACGACCCTGAAGTTTGCGGTGCTCGGCCCTAACCCGACCGGGCTGGAAGGCATGGCATCGGCCCTGATCAAGAATGGCTGCGACGCCCAGCTAGACCTGCTGATCGAGACGGTGGCCATTCCGGACGCGGCGGCGACGGCGGGCTGAGACGGAGCGGAGCAGGCCGCGGCCGGCCGAGGCGGCATCGGTTGGCCGCAGGCGCGGTCATTGCGGCTTGAAACAGCCGGGCGGCGCTGGTAGCGCAGGAGACCGGGGGAAATCAGGCGAAAAGCCGCCTCCCCTGACATTCCGTTGGTCGCCGGAATGTGTCTGCGCCGGTGCCAGTCGCAACCGGCGTGGTGGATCGTGCCGTGGCACGTGTTAGCCGGATGGCTCCGTCTCCGAGAGAGGCGGGGCGGCCAGTCGACCGCTCCCGCACGCTCGATCCGGCGATGAGGATATTGGGGGCGCGGATGGAATCGGTGGGGACGTTCGGCGGCAGGACCGGGGCGGGCATGATCGCGCTGGCGATCACGCTGGCGGCGGCAGGCGCGCCGGCACGCGCGCAGGTGGCCACGCCCACCGCGCCGCCGGCCACGCGCGAGGAGATCCAGCGCGCGCCGATCGGGCCGGATACGCGCGGCCCCTCCCGCCTCACGGTGGACGGCGGCGTCGAGCGGGCGCCCTGCCCACTGGCCGATCCGCGCTTCAAGGACGTGACCGTCACCATCACCTCCGCGCAGTTCAACAATCTGCGGGTGGTGTCGCCGGATGCGCTGCGGCCGGCCTACGAATCCTTCCTCGGCAAGCCGCAGCCGATCGCCGTGGTGTGCGAGATCCGCGATGCCGCCGCCACCATCCTGCGCCGGCAGGGCTATCTCGCCGCGGTGCAGGTGCCGGCGCAGCGCATCGAGAACGGCGTCGTCACGTTCGACGTGCTGATGGCCAAGCTGGTCGCGGTGCAGGTGCGCGGCGACGCCGGCAAGGCCGAGCGGCTGATCGCCGGCTATCTCGACCGCATCAAGCAGCAGGAGGTGTTCAACGAGCGGGAGGCCGAGCGCTACCTGCTGCTCGCCCGCGACCTGCCCGGCTACGACGTGCGCCTCACCCTGCGCCCGGCCGGCACCACGCCGGGAGAGGTGATCGGCGAGGTGAGCGTCGTGCGCCAGCGTTTCTCGATCGACGCGAACATCCAGAATTACGGCTCGAAGGACGTGGGCCGGTTCGGCGGCCTGCTGCGCGGCGAGGTGTACGACATCTTCGGCTCGGGCGATCGCTTCACCGCCGGCATCTTCTCCACCGCCGAGTTCAAGGAGCAGCAGGTGCTCCAGCTCGGCTACGATCGGCGGGTGGGCAGCGAGGGGCTGCTGCTCTCCGGCCGCTTCACCTACGCCTGGACCAAGCCGGACGTGGCGGCGGACGCCGTCGACGTCCGCTCCCGCACGCTCGTCGCCTCGCTGGAAGCGAGCTATCCGTTCATCCGCACGCAGGCGGTCAACCTGCGCGGCGCGGTGGGCTTCGACTATATCAACCAGAACGTCCGCTTCGGCGACTTCGACTTCCGCAACCAGGATCACATCCGCGTGCTCTATCTGCGCGGCGACTTCGACGCGATCGACCGCGAGAGCGTGAACAGCGTGACCGGCTATTCGGCCAGCGAGCCGCGCTGGCGGATCGCGGGTTCGGTGGAGGGACGCAAGGGCCTCGACATCTTCGACGCGACCGACGCGTGCGGCGCGGGCCTGTGCCAGGGGCAGAACGTGGTGCCCAGCCGCCAGGAAGGCCGACCCACGGCGGCTTTGGTGCGGTTGAGCGGCGTGGCGGAATATCGCCCATCGCCGACGCTCACCTTCTCCCTGTCGCCGCGTTTCCAATATTCCGGCCGGGCGCTGCTCAGCTACGAGGAGTTCTCCGGCGGCAACTATACGGTCGGCCGCGGCTACGATCCGGGCGCGATCATCGGCGACAGCGGCGTGGGCGTGCAGGCCGAGGTGCGGCTGGGCCGGATCACGCCGCAGGCGCGCGACGCCTTCGCCTTCCAGCCCTATGTCTTCTACGACAAGGCCTGGGTGTGGAACCGCAACCGGCCGATGGTGCAGGGCGTCGTCCTGCCCGCCAACCCGCAGGATCTGTCGTCCGCCGGCGTCGGCCTGCGCGCCGCCTATGGCGATCGCGCGCGCATCGACGTGACCTTCGCCAAGGCGCTGGAGCGGACGCCGTTCCAGAAGAGGCGCAACGACGGCCGCCTCCTGGTGTCGCTGACGACGAGACTGCTGCCGTGGTGACGCAAGGCCGGCGCGCCACGGGTGAAGACTGATACGATTAGGCCGCACGTTCTGGCTTGTGAGGTAGAGTATGTCCGCCATCGGCTCCGCACCCCTCCCCTCGCCCGTCCGGGCGCGGCGAACGCTGCTGTCGAGCTGCGCGGTGGCCTCCGCGCTGGCGGTGATGGGCCATGCGGCGCCCGCGGCGGCGGACGGCTACAACGCCACGATCACGGGCGGCACCAACTATAGCGGGCCGACCAACGCCAATCTCGCGACGATCAATCTCACCCAGACGAACACCGTCCTCAACTGGACGCCGACCAATCAGTCCGGCACCGGATCGATCAACTTCCAGGATGCGACGAACGCGAACGGTTCCGTCAGCACCACCACCTTCATCGGCCCGCGCAGCGGCGGGGACTATGCCGTCCTCAACCGCGTCATCCCGACCGACCAGAGCCGCAGCATCACCTTTAACGGCGCGACCCGATCGCTGCTGGGCGACGGCGTGACGCGCGGCGGCCAGATCTGGTTCTACAGCCCGGGCGGCATTATCGCCGGCAGCACCTCCAGCTTCGATGTCGGCAGCCTGCTGCTCTCCACCAACCAGCTCACCCTGCTGCTGACGGAGGGCGGCTACGGCATCCCGTCCGGCGCCGTGTTCAACGGCACGGCGGGCTCGACCTCGGCGATCGAGGTGCGATCCGGCGCGGTGCTCTCCGCCAGCAACAACCCGAACGGCAGCTATGTCGCGCTCGTCGCGCCGCGCATCGCGATGGCCGGCACGGTCAACGCCAAGCAGGCGGCCTATGTCGCGGCCGAGGCGGGCCAGATCGACCTGAACATCGCCGCCGGCCTGTTCAACATCACGATCACGCCCGGACGCGGCACGGTGGTGGCGGACGCGATCAGCCATACCGGCACGACGCAGCTGAACGGCACGGACGCGAACCAGCGCGCCTACATGGTCGCGGTGCCGAAGAACGACGCCATCACATTGCTGCTCGGCGGCAACGTGCGCAGCCTGAGCGGCGCCTCGGTGGTGGAGGTGGACGACGGCGTGGTGGTGCTCTCCACCGGCTATTCCACCGCCGGCCTGAACCCCTCCACCGCCGTGGTGACGAACGCGCAGGGCCAGCAGATCGACGCGAACATCGTGATCGGCCCGAATACCAGCACGAGCAGCGCGTTCCGATCGATCCGCGCGGCCACCACCGGCACGATCACGACCCAGAACAGCTTCACCATCACCGGCGACGCGACCCTGTACGCCGGCAAGAGCGCCTCGTTCGGCGCGAGCGGCGCGTTCACCGCGGCCGGCATCGCCAAACTTAGCGGCGGCACCGGCGGCAATCTGAACCTGACGAGCTACGCCCAGGCGACGAACGGCGCCCGCACCGGCGGCACCGCGTCGCTCTACGCGTCGAACAGCGGCTTCGTCTCGATCGCCGGCAATGCGGTGGTCGATGCCAGCGGCATCGCCCAGACGCTGCGCGGCGCGACCGCTGCGGCCAACGGCACCGGCGGCACCGCGAGCGTATCGACGATCGGCGAGACGATGCGGATCGGCGGCGCCCTCAGCGTGTTGGCGGACGGCACCGGCGCGAACGGCGGCACCGGCCGCGGCGGATCGGCGACGGTCACGGCGACGAACGGCTTCCTCTCGGTCGGCTTCGGCGCGGACCGGACGGGCACGGACGCGCTGCTCGTCTCGTCGAACGGCCTCGGCGGCACCGGCAGCGTGGCGGGTGCCGGTATCGGCAACGTCGCCGCGATCACGGCGAACGGCCGCCAGACCACGCGCGACATCACGATCGAGGTCGGCGGCGCGACGACCGTGACGGCGACGGGTACCGGCGGCACGGCGAACGCCGATGGCGGCACCGGCGGGGCCGGCACGGGCGGCGCCGCCTCGATCGCGCTCAATCCGGTGCTGACCACGTCGCAAACGCTGCGCGGCTCCAGCCTGACCAGCGGCGCCGCCGTAACGATCACGGCGGCTGGCACCGGCGGCTCGAACCGATCCTTCATCAACGGCGGCGGCGCCGGCACCGGCGGCACGGCCAGCCTGACCGTCGACAGCGCCAGCTCGCTCGCAGCCGTCAGCTTCGACGGCAGCACGCCGTTCGCCCAGCCGCTCAGCGTCAACGCGGACGGCACCGGCGGCAACGGCACCTCCAGCTTCTCCGCCGCGCCGGGCGCGGGCGGCGGCGGCACCGGCGGCAGCGCCACCATCACCACCAACACGGCCGGCCTCGGCGTCTCCGGCATCGCCGTGTCGGCCGCCGGCATCGGCGGCGCGGGCGGCAGTTCGCAGGTGTCCGGCAGCGGCTACGGCCTGATCGCGGGCGGGGCCGGCGGCGACGCCGTCGGCGGCCGCGCGGTGCTGGCGACGAACAGCCTGACCCTCGACGCGACCGACGGCATCACCGTCGACGCCTCGGCGCGCGGCGGCGCGGGCGGCGGTTCCGGCACCACCAACGGCGGGATAGGCGGCAGCGCCACCGCCGGCCGCTCCAGCCGCAATCTCGGCACGACCGCCAACCCGCTGCCGGCCGGCGCCTACATGTCCGTCACCGGCACATCCCGGCTGACGACCAGCGGCCTCTCGGTGCTGGCGACCGGCACCGGCGGCGCGAGCGGGCGCGGCCTGACCCTGGGGCTGGCCGGCGACGGCTATGGCGGCACCGCCGAACTCAGCGTGGCGGGCGCCAGCGGCCGCGCGTCGCTGGGCTCGACCGGCGACGTTACGGTGGCGGCGCGCGGCATCGGCGGCAGCAGCGGCTACGGCTTCCTCGATTTCGGCGGCAGCGGCGTAGGCGGTGGCGGCGGCGACTTCCGCGTCGACCCGGTCGGCGACACGAGCGGCGGCGCCCGCGCGACCTTCTCCACGGCCGACATCACGCTCGACCGGCTCGTCGTCGATTCCGGCGCGACGGCGCGGGCGAACACCCGTGGCGGCGCGACCACGCTGGCCTTCAGCAACGGCGCGACGATCGCGACCAACTCCGGCACCCCGAGCCCGACGCTGGAGATCGGCGCGAATGCCACCTCCACCGGCGCGCAGGCCGGCGTGGGCGGCAGCGCGACCGGCGGCGCGGTCAGCGTCACCCTCAGCGGCGTGGGCGACGACGAGACGTCCTTCACCCTCGGCCAGACGCTCGCGCTCAACGCCAACGGCAGCGGCTACGGATCGACCGACACCAGCCTCGGCATCACCGGCGGCCAGGGCACCGGCGGCAGCGCGCAGCTGGCGATCGACGGCGGCGCCAGGGTCTCGCTCAACGGCGGCATCACGCTCAACGTGATAGGCACCGGCGGCGCGGGCGGCAACGGCAGCGGCGGCGCGGGCACCGGCGGCAGCGGCGGCGTCAGCGTGGCCGATGCGACGGTCGCGACACCCTCCATCCAGGTGAACGCGCCCGGCATCGGCGGGGCGCTGGTGTCGGACATCGGCGGCCTCGTCGCCGGCAACGGCCTTGGCGGTCGTGCGACGGTCGCCACCAGCAGCCCTGCGGCGACGCTGGTGGTCGAGAGCTTCACCACGCTCGACGCGAGCGGCACCGGCGGCAGCGCGAGCACCGGCGGCAGTCCCACCGGCGGTGCCGGCGGCACGGGCAGCGGCGGCGGCTTCGGCACGCCCGGCAACGGCGCGTTCGTGAATGTCGGCGCGGGCACCGCCTCGCTCGGCGCCCTCACGCTCTCCGCCATCGGCACCGGCGGCGATTCCAGCGCCGGCGGGGCGAGCGGCACGGGGCGCGGCGGCGTGGCCGGCATCGCCGTCGGCTCGGCCGATGCGCCGGGCGGCACGCTCAATACCGCCTCGATCGATCTGTCGGCGGAGGGCACGGGCGGGATCCACGCGTCCGGCTACGGCTCGCCCGGCGGCGCCGGCGGCGCGGGCATCGGCGGCTCCGCCTCGCTCGACATCTTCGGCGGCACGCTGACGAACGGCGACTTCACCCGCATCGTGGCGGATGGCACCGGCACGCGCGGCTCGACCGAGGGCGACGCGACCGGCGCCAATGCCGGCGCCGGCGGCGCGGGCATCGGCGGCACGGCCGCCGTGCGGGTGGACAACGGCATCTTCAACGCACAGGGCGTCGGCATCTCGGCCGATGCGACCGGCGGCAGGGGCGGCGGCGGCAGCTTCCAGGCGAGCGCCGCCGGCGGCGACGCGACGGCCGGCGGCGCGACGAACCCGGACGGCACGCCCGCTACCGGCGGCGCCGGCGCAAGCGTCCGCGTCAGCGGCTCCGCCGGCGCGATCCGCCTCAGCGGCAACCTCGCCCTCTCCGCCAGCGCCTTCGCCGGCGACGGCGGCACCGGCTTCGACGGGGAGAGCGGCGCCGCCGGCGGCGCGGCGACGGGTGGCGCGGTCTCGATCACCGCCATCGACGGCGGCGCGATCGGCGTGGTGCCCGATACGTCCGGCACGATCACCACCTCGCTCCGCGCGCAGGCGAGCGGCGGCTATGGCGGCGGCGGCGACTATAGCGGCACCCAGGCGGATCCGGTGGGCGGCGCCGGCGGCGCGGCACGCGGCGGCACGCTGTCGCTCACCAGCTCCGGCGGCGGCAGCGTCCGCGTCGGCAATCTCGGTTTCGACGCGACGGCGGCCGGCGGCTACGGCGCGCCGGAGGTGGCCGGCGGCTCGGCGATCGGCGGCAACGCCTTCATCCTCTCCGAAGGCGGCCTGATCGAGGCGACCGACCTGCCGGACGAGGAGCAGGGCGCCCCCGCCTCCGTCAGCATCGATCTACACGCGACCGGCGGCCAGGGCGGCGGCGCGGCGACAGGCGGATCCTTATCGCTGAACGTCAGCAACCTCGGCGACCAGGCCGGCACCTTCAACGACGACATGCGGATCGACGTCAGCGCGGCCGGCGTGGACGGCGTGTCCGGCCATTACGGCACGGCCGGCGGCGCGGGCGGCAGCGCCACCGCGGGCAACGTCGCGATCGATCTCGCCGGCGGTACGATCGACGGCCTGTCGATCGTCGCTACGGCGGCGGCGGGTCGCGGGGGCGACGCGATCGAGGCGGGCTACGGCGCCGCCGGCGGCGCGGGCGGCATCGCGACCGGCGGGCAGATCACCCTCACGGCGCGCGGCGCGGGCGCGATCAGGCTGACCGACATCGCCGGCACCGTCACCGGCGGCGCCGGCGGCAACGGTACCAGCGGCGCGGACGGCGGCCCGGGCGCGGATGGCATAAACGGCGAGCGCGGCAGCGCGCAGGGTATCGACGGCACGGACGGCGAGCGCGGCGGCGCCGGCCAGGCCGGTGGCAAGGGTGGCGCGGGCGGCGCCGCCACCGGCACGCAGATGACCGTGACGGCGGCGCAGGGCACGATCACCCTCGGCAGCGGCGAGGGCAGCCTCGCGATCGATCTCGGCGCACGCGGCGGCAGTGGTGGCAACGGCGCGGACGGCGGCAGCGGCGGCGCCGGCGGGGCCGGCGGCACGGGCGCACCGGAGGAGACGTTCAGCGGCGAGGGTCCGCCGGTCACGCTGCCGGCGGGCAATGACGGCGCTGCGGGGCCGACCGGCTTCGCCGGCGCCGGGGGCGACGCCGGCGACGGCGGCGCGACCGTGGGCGGATCGATCGCGCTCAACGCCGCGGGCGGCACGCTGCAGTTCAGCGACCTCACCCTCTCCACCAAGGCCGAAGGGTCCAGTTCCGGGCTGGCAGGCTTCGCCGGCGGCGGCGACCAGAGCCAGACGCCGTTCGTCGGTTTCTACGGCTCGCCCGGCCAGGCGACCGGCGGCGGCGTGACGATCGCCACCAGCGACGTGGCTCTGGACGACGGCAGCACGGCGTTCGGCCGCGTCATCGGCGGCGCGCTGGCGGTGGATACGACCGGCACCGGCGGCAGCGCCGGCAACGGCGCGGTGATCCAGCAGGGCAGCGCCGGGCGCACCTTCATCTCCGCCGAAGGCCGCTTCCTCTCGGAGGAGCAGCCCGGCGTCGAGCCGACCGGATCGATCGCGCTCGGCGCGCTGACGGTCGCCGGCCGCGACGATTCGCCCAACGGCGCCTATTCCACCGACGCCAACGCATCGGATCCGGCGTTCGCGCAGGTGGACGTGCTCGCCCGCGGCGGCCGCATCAGCATCGCCGGCGATGCGTCGCTCGAAGTCACGCGCTACGCCAGCCTGCGGGTGGAGAATGGCGGCCAGATCCGCGTCGGCGGCGCGCTGAACGTACTGGGCCAGACCATCACGGCCCGCCGCACGTTCAACGGCGAGGAGACGCCGAACCTGATCGCGGCGAACTCCGTCAACTTCACCGCGCTCGACAATTCGCTGTTCGGCTTCCGCAGCGGCAGCATCATCGCCGATGCCGCCATCGTCGCCACGCGCAACGGCGATGCCGCGGGCACGATCAGCTTCCGCAGCCCCACCTACCTGCAAGCGGACGACCTGACCGCCACGAACAGCATCTCGATCACCGCCGGCACCGTCGGCGATCATAATTTCCCGACGGCGGTGCTCGGCAACGTGCGCACCACGGCGCTCGTCAATCCGGATGCGACCAGCCTGGCGGAGGCCGGCGGCGGCACGATCAACGTCACGGTCGGCGACGTTTCCGTGCCCAGCCTGGTGCCGAACAACACGTTGGCCGACGCCAATCTGGTGATCACCGGCACGGTTTCGGCCAGCAACACCGTGACGCTGACCGCCGGCGGCGACGTGACGGTACGCGGCGATACCGGCGCGCAGGTGCTCTCCGACAATTTGCTGCGCATCGACGTGGGCGACAATGTGGCGATCGAGAGCGGCGCCGCCGTGCGTGCCGGCCTCTCGCCGCTGGCCGATCCGGCGGGCGGCACCGGGCCGCTCGATCTCGATACGCCGGCCGGCCTTTTCATCACCGCCGGCCTGCAACAGACGACCGGCCTCGTGCCGGGTGAGGTGGCGCTCGTCAACATCGCCGGCACCGTCACCTCGGGCCGGTTCGTCGACGGCGCGCTCTCGGCCAGCTCGGCCGATCGCCGCGGCATCCTGATCTCGGGCCAGGCGGTGCAGACGACGAGCGGCACGATCGCGGGCCGCAGCCTGACCGTGCAGATCAACGGCGCACCCGCGCCCGGCACCAATTTCGACGACGATTTCGGCAGCCTGACCAACGGCTGCCTGCGCGGCGACGCCTGCCTCGGCCCGGTCGACCTCACCGACGCGCTCACCGTCGGCGGGCTCGACGGCAGCGATGTGCTGCCCACCCGCGTGCGCATCGCCAACGGCACCGTCGTGCCGCGCACCGCCATCTATGCGCAGGGCGACATCACGCTCGGCACGGACGAGGGCGCGAGCCTGTTCGGCGGCACCGATCTGCTCCGCATCCAGTCCACCACCGGCGCGATCAACCTGCTCGGCGCCACGACCCTGACGGGCGGCGACAACGACGGCAGCCTCCTCCAGATCCTCGGACAGACCGGCATCTACGGTCCATCCGCGACGATCCGGAGCGACGGCGTCGCCGGCCTCTACACCGGCACCGGCTCGCTGGAGCTCAGCACCCTGAGCGCCGCCTCGCTGAACCAGCTGAACGCCGACGCGACGGTGGCCGCCGAGGGCAGCCTAGCCGTCGCCGGCTCCGTCCGCATCAACGACACGCTGGCGCTGACCGGCAGCGACATCAACGTCTCGGCCGCTGACAGCGTCTTCGTCAACGTCGCGCAGGTGGCGGACGGGCGCAGCGTGTTCCTGGCCTCCAACGGCGATTCCGGCGGCGACGTGTCGCTGTTCGGCACGAACCCGGGCGCGCTTGACGTCGCCCTGAACGCGCTGAGCGGCAACGTCACGCTGTTCAACACCCGCGCCACGCGGGACATCGCCGCCACGGCGGCCGGCTCCGTCAATGCCGACAACAACGTCGCCGGCGACGACATCATGCTCACCGGATCGAGCGTCAACGTCACCCGCGCGACGACCACGGGTGAGTATGTCGATCCGTTCGGCGGCGACGGCAGCAACATCGTGATCCGCGCCGACGGCGACGTCACCAACAACAACCCCCTGCCTGACAGGTCGCTGAACGCCGCCGGCGATATCGACATCGTCAGCACCAACGGCACGGTCACGATCGACCAGGCCTCGGCCGGCGACGACGTGATCATCACCGGCCGCACCCTCGCGCTCGGCAGCCTCACCAGCCGCGGCTCCGCGCCGAGCGAGGCCGGCTACGGCGCGACGGTCGACGGCAGCAACATCGTGCTGACCGCGACCGGCGGGGACATCGGCGACACGCTCGCGCTCGTCATCGACAATGCCAATGCGGCGCAGGACGTGCGGACGTCCGCGACCACGGGCACGATCGACGCCAACATCCTGTCGGCCGGGCGCGACATCGCCATGAACGGCGGCGCGACGAACCTGGCCGACGGCACGGCGGGACGCGACATCAGCGTGACGTCGGCCGCCGGCGGCACCATCGATCTCGCCACCGCGGGCGACGACATCGACATCTCCGGCACGGGGCTGCTGATCGGCTCCCTCACCTCCACCGGCCTGGGCCAGGACCAAGAGGAGGATGGCAGCAACATCACCCTCACCGCCAGCGACGCGATCCTCGTCACCGGCACGGCCAACGCCGCCGGCGATCTGACGCTGGACGCGGGCAGCGGCACCGTCACCGCCGCCACGCTGACGGCGGGCGACGACGTCTTCGTCTCGGGCGGCACGCTGTCGCTCGCCTCCGTCACGAGCCGCAACGACAGCGGCTTCGAGGCTGGCTATGGCGCGACGGCCGACGGCAGCAACATCTCGCTGACCGCCAGCCGCGCCGACGCCCCGGGCGTGCCGGCGCTGTCTGTGACGACGGCGAACGCGGCGACCGACCTCACCCTCGCCGCCACGGACGCGGCCGGATCGATCGACGCGGGCTCGCTCACCGCCGGCCGCAACGTGACGGCGACGGCGACGGGCGCCATCTCCGCCGACAGCGGCGATGCCGGGCAGGATTTCAGCCTAGTCAGCAGCGACGGGCCGGTCGCGGCCGGCACCGTTTCCGCCACGCGCGACCTGACGCTGTCGGCCGGCACGCTCGCCAGCCTCGACTCCGGCACGGCTGGGGACGACATCGCGGTCAGCGGCGGTTCCGTCCGGATCGGCTCGGCCGTCAGCACGGGCGCCTTCGTCGAGACCGGCTACGGCGCCGACGGCAGCAACATCACGGTCAACGCCACCGGCGCGATCGACGTGACCGGCACGGCGGATGCGTTCGACGACCTGACCGTCGCCAGCAGCGAGGGCCGGGTCACGGCCGCGACGCTGACGGCGGGCGACGACGTGGTCGTCTCGGGCGACACGCTGTCGCTCGCGTCCGTCACCAGCCGCGGCACGTCGCTGGAGACCGGCTACGGCGCGACGCCCGACGGCAGCAACATCACGCTGACCGCGAGCGGGGCGGACGCGGACGGGCCGGCCCTCCTCGTCACCACCGCCAATGCCGCCAACGACCTGACCGCCCGCGCGACGGGTGCCAGCAGCTCGCTTTCCGGCGACACGCTGCAGGCCGGGCGCGACCTCACCCTCTCGGCGGGCGCGCTCGCCAGCGTGGCTTCCGGCACCGCCGGCGACGATATCGCGATCGATGGCGGCACGGTATCGATCGGCTCGATCACCAGCACCGGCGGCAGCGACAGCGAGGGCGACGGCAGCAACATCGCGGTCAACGCCACCGGCGCGATCGACGTGACCGGCACGGCGGATGCGTTCGGCGACCTCACCCTCGCCAGCACCTCCGGCCCGGTGACGGCCGCGACCTTGACGGCGGGCGACGACGTGGTCGTCTCCGGCGATACGCTGTCCCTAACGTCCGTCACCAGCCGCGGCACCTCCGCCGAGGCGGGCTATGGCGCGACGCCGGACGGCAGCAACATCACGCTCACCGCGAGCGGCGCCGACTTGGCCGGCGTGCCCGCCCTGTCCGTGACGACGGCCGATGCGGCGGACGACCTCACCTTGGCCGCCACGGATGCGGGCGGATCGATCGACGCGGGCTCGCTGACCGCCGGGCGCGACATATCGGCCACCGCCACCGGCGCGATCACGGCGGACAGCGGCAATGCGGGGCAGGATTTCAGCCTCGTCAGCAGCGACGGCGCGGTCTCGGCCGGCACCGTTTCGGCGGCGCGCGAGCTCACGCTGTCGGCGGGCACGCTCGCCAGCCTCGGCTCCGGCACCGCCGGGGACGATATCGCGGTGAGCGGCGGCTCCGTCTTGATCGGCTCGGCCGTCAGCACGGGCGCCTTCGCCGAGAGCGGCTACGGCGCCGACGGCAGCAACATCACCGTCTCGGCGGGCGGCGCGATCGACATCACCGGTACGGCCGATGCGTTCGGCGATCTCACCGTGACCAGCAGCGGCGGCCGCGTGACCGCCGCGACGCTGACGGCGGGCGACGACGCGGTCGTCTCGGGCGACACGCTGTCGCTCACCTCCGTCACCAGCCGCGGCACCTCGCCAGAGGCCGGTTATGGCGCGACGGCCGACGGCAGCAACATCCGCCTGACCGCCACCGGCGCGGATGCCGGCGGCATCGCGGCGCTGCGCGTCAGCAGCGCCACGGCGGCGCAGGATCTGACGATCCGCGCCACCAACGCCGGCGGCACGATCGTGGCGGGCACGGCGCGGGCCGGCCGCGACATCAGCGAGACCGGCCTCGGCGCGGTGAGCCTGACGGACGGCAACGCGCAGCGCGACCTGCGCCTCGCCAGCAGCGCCGGCAGCGCGACCGGCGGCACCCTCGTCGCCGGGCGGGATCTCACGGTAGGCGCGGGTACGGCGGCCAACCTCACCTCGGGCACGGCGGGCGACGACATCGCCGTCAACGGCGCGACGGTGGCGATCGGATCGGCCACCACCACCGGCGCCTTCGTCGAGACCGGCTACGGCGCGGACGGCAGCAACATCCGGGTCGGCGCCACGGGGGCGATCGGCATCGCTGGCACGGCCAACGCGTTCGACGACCTGACGATCACCAGCAGCGGCGGCCGGGTGACGGCGAACGCGCTGACCGCCGGCGACGACGCGATCGTCTCGGGCACCGGCCTGTCGCTCACCTCCGTGGTCAGCCGCGGCACCTCCGCCGAGGCGGGTTATGGCGCGACGCCGGACGGCAGCAACATCGTGCTGACCGCCACCGGTGCCGGCGCCGCCACCCTGCCCGCCATCCTCGTCTCCAGCGCGAACGCCGCGCGGGATCTGACGCTGCGGGCGACGGCGGCGACCGGCACGATCGCCGCCAGCAGCCTGGTGGCGGGGCGCGACATCGCCGGCACGGCGGGCGGCGCGGTGAACGTGTCGAGCGGCACGGCCGGGCGCAATCTCGCGCTCACCAGCACCGGCGGCACGCTGGACGCGCCGGCGCTGACCGCCGGGCGCAACGTCGCGCTGGCCGCGCTCGGCACCGTCACCCTCGGCAACGTCACCGCGAACGGCCCGGTCGTGCTGGGCAGCAGCCCGCTGGATCCGGTGCCGGTGAGCGGCCTGGTGACGATCAGCGCCGGACGCAGCGGGACGACCGGCACCTATGCCGCATCCGATATCCTGCTGAACGGCACCGTGCGCGCGGCCGGCCACGTGCTGGCGACGGCCGGGCGCGACATCGTCGTCGGCTCGTCCGCGCAGGTCCGCTCCGACAATCGCGTCACGCTGAACGCCGGCGACGACATCCTCGTCCGCTCCGGCGCGAACGTGAGCGCGGCGCTGGCGCCGCTGCCGGCCACCGCCGTCACCTCGCCCAGCGGCGGCACGACGATCGTGTCGCCGGCCGCTTTGGTGCTCAACGCCGGCACCGTGCCGCTCGGCTATGCCGCGACCGCCGGCAACGTCGCCTCGCTGATCGTCGACGGCACGCTGAACGCGGCCGCGCGGCCCGTGCAGCTTACCGCCGGCGCCATCCAGGCGGACGGCAGCGCGCTGAATGCCGGCGCGCTCGCGATCAACATCGGCAGCGCGCCGGCGGCGGGTGCCGCCCAGTCGAACGACGGCGGCCAGCTGCGCCTGGGCTGCCTGCAGGGCGACGTGTGCCTGGGCGCCGTGACCCTCACCGGCTACACCGCCGGCACCGTGCAGGTGCCCGGTGCGCTGGCGATCGGCCAGGCGGGCGATGCCAGCCGCGCCACCAACGTGCGCGTCGCGGGCGATGTCGACGTCGGCTCGATCGCGATCCGCGCGCTGGACAGCATCACGCTGGGCAACGCGGCGGCGACCGCGCCGATCACCCAGACGGCGGCGGGCGCCGTCTCGCTCGATGCGGCGGCGGGGGCGGTGAACCTGCTCGGCGCGCTGACCCTCACCGGCGGCGCGGCCGGCGACGCGAACGGGCTGACGATCGGCGCGGGCACCGACATCGGCGGCGCGGCGGCGCGGCTGGTGTCGCGCGGCGGCCTGAGCGCCTCCGCCCGTGCCGGATCGATCACCCTCGCCGCCACCGACAGCAGCGGCGACAGCGCGATCCGGGCGGGCACCGACGTGACGATCGGAACCGCCCTCACCCGCTATGCCGGCGACGGCAGCGCGCTGTTCGTCTCGGCCGGTCGCGACGTGGCGATCGACACCGCTAGCGCGATGGGCGATCTGACGATCGAGGCCGGGCGCGACGTGCGCGTCGCCACCGCCATCGCCGATTACGATCCCGCGCAGCCGGGTGCGGAGGATGCCGACATCGCGATCAGCGCTGGCGGCAACGCGGCGCTCGGCACCCTACGGGCGAGCGACGACATATTCGTCACGGCGGCCGGCGACCTCACGCTCGACGCGGCCGGCGCGAACGGCCGCGACGGCGCCGACGAGGATGCGGACACGGCCGGCGGCAATCTGAGGCTCGCCGGCAACAGCGTGACGGCCGGCACCCTCACCGCGCGCGACAGCATCGATGCGCGCGCCGCCACGCTGCTGCGCGTGGACAGCGCCACCTCCCCCGGCACGATCAGCTTCACCGCCGACGGCAGCGATCTGGCGCCAGCCGATGGCACGCCGGACGGTACGCTGGCGGTGGAGCTCGGCACCGTCGATGCCGGCACGTCGCTGGATATCGCGGCCGCGAACGGCGGCATCCGCTTCGCCAGCCTGGCCGCGCCGACGATCTCGCTCGCGGCCGGCAGCCGCATCGCGGGCGGCGACGCCACCGCGCGCGCCGGCGACGTGACCGCCACCGCGCCGGGCGACATCCGCTTCGGCACCGTGGAGGCGACCGACAATATCGCGATCGACGCGGGCGGCGCGGTCTCCGCCGACAGCCTGCGCTCGGCCATCGACAGCCCGTCCGCCGCCTTCCGCCGCATCGGCGTGACTGCCGGCACGACGATCGACATCGGCGCGGCACAGGCCGATCGCGGCAATGTGGAGCTGACCGCCGGCGACACGCTGACCCTGGGCACGGCAGCCGCCGGCGACACGATCCTGCTCACGGCGCGGACCGGCGGCGTGACCAGCGGCGCGCTCACCGCCGGCACCTTCCCGCAGGGCGACGACGGCGAGGGCTTCGAGGGCCGCATCGGCGTGGATGCCGGCACGTTCGCGACGGTGGCCTCGGCCAGCGCGATCGGCGACGTGCGGGTCTTCGCCCGCAATGGCGACATCGCGATCGGCGACGTCACCAGCACGCAGGCCAACGCGCTGCTGTTCGCCTCCAACGCTGTCGGCGTCGGCACCGTGCGGGCGGCGCAGCGTTTCTACGTCGCCCACCCGGCTACGGCGGACGCCTTCTACTCGGGCGACGCCGCCGCGCTGGACGGCGTCACGCCGTTCGCCATCGACGGCGCGGCGACGCTGAACGGCAGCGTCACCGCTGGCAGCGTCACCGTCGCGGCGGCGCAGGGCGTAAATTTCGGCACGATCACGACGACCGGCACCACCTATCTCGGCGCGCTCGGCGGCGCGATCGCGGGCGACGCGATCACCGCCGGCGGCGACGTGCTGCTCGCCACGCAGGACAGGATCACGCTGGCCACCGCCGATGCCGGCGGCCGCTTCGCCGCCGACGGCTATGGCGCGCAGACCTACGGCACGATCGTCTCCGCCGGGGATGTGCTGATCCGCTCGTTCGATGCCGTCACCGCCGATCGCATCCAGGCCGGCGACGATATCGAGATCGGCGCCGGATCGGCCAACATCACGTTCGCCAGCACCACCGGCCTCGGCACGGATACGCTGGGCAATGGCGATCTGCCCGCCTTGCCGAACGCCGCCCCGGTCGCGACCGACCCCGATCCGGTCGATCCCGTGGACCCGGTCGATCCCGTGGACCCGGTCGATCCGGTGGACCCCGTCGACCCGGTTGACCCGGTCGATCCGGAGCCGCCGGTCGTGCAGCCGATGCTGCAGGTGCCGGCGGAGGTCGGCGTCATCGACGGGGCGAACATCCGCCTCTCCACCTTCGGCGATGCGCGCCTGACGACCGGCAACGCGGTGGGCAGCATCACCCTCTCCACGGCCGCCGGCCGCGTCGACTCCGCCAGCCTCACGGCCGGCGGCCTCATCGACGCACGCTCGCGCGGCAGCGACGTGGCGCTCGGCACGGCCGATGCCGGCCGCTCGATCACCCTGTTCACCGACGCCGGCGGCATCAGCGCGAGCCGGATCGCGGCCGGCGGCTATGTCGACGTGCGGGCGCGCGACGACATCGCGATCGACACCGCGACCGCCGGCGGCGCGCTGGACATGATCTCACTGCTGGGCGCGATCGGCGGCACCGGCTTCACCGCCGGCACCGCGACCCCGGCCAGCGCCACGCTGACGGCCGGCACGGACGTCACCCTCGCCACCCTCGCGGCATCCGACATGGTGACGGTTGATGCGGCCGGCACGGCGGCGATCGCCACCGTCGACGCGGGCGGCAACGTCTCGCTGACGGCGGATCAGAACGTATCGAGCGACACGGTCAGCGCCGGCGCCAGCCTTACGGCAGACGCGGGCGGCGGCGTCACCTTTGGCACGGCCACGGCCGCCAACGATCTCGCCATCTCGGCCGGCGGGCCGGTGCGCGTGACCACGGCGACGGCCGGCGACGGCATCACGCTCGACAGCGGCGGCACGGCGACGCTGGGCACGGTCACCGCCACGCGCGGCGCGATCGACCTCTCCGCTGCGGACCGGCTCTCCGCCGACACCGTCTCGGCCGGCCAGGGCGTCGATCTGACGACCAGCACCGGCGACATCGTGGTCGGCACGGCCGCCTCAGGCGTGGGCGGCCCGATCGGCGCGCCGGACGGGCGCAGCATCCACATCCGCGCGGGTGGCGACGCCACGCTCGGCACCGGCGAATCCGCGGTCGATATCGGCATCGCCGCCGCCGGCGCGATTACCGCCGGGCAGCTGAACGCGCCGGTCACGCTGATCCTGCTGCCGGGCACCAATCTTACGCTCGGCAGCGCCAGCTCGGTCGGCCAGGTCTATATCGCCAACGCCTCGGTGCTGCCGTCGATCGGCGACTTCGACCGCACCCGGCTCGCGGCGGCGACACCGACGCCGACCGGCGGTTTCGTCAACATCACCGGCTCGCTCAGCGGCAATTCCGTGCTCGTCTCCGCCGGTGGCCCGCTGACGTTCGAGAGTATCCTCGCGCTGGACAGCGCCGACCTGCGCTCGGGCATCAGCTCGATCATCGGCAACACGCTCTTCGCCACGCGCAGCATCGCCCTAGCGGCTGCCGGGGCGGTGCGGATCAACACCGACATACGGACCGGATCGTCCTCGGCCGGCGCGATCAGCGTGACCGGTGCGGACATCGCGCTGAACGCGCTCGAGAACCTCAACCTCGGCACGCTCACCGCCACGAACGGCAGCGTGGCGCTCGCCAGCAGCGGCGGCGGCATCACGGTGGATCGCGCGACCGCGACGGATGCCGTGCTGCTCGCCAGCGGCGGGGGCGTGGGCGGCGTGGCGGACAGCACCCGCTTCGTCACCGCCAACAGCCTCTCCGCCGGCACCGGCATATCGGTCACGGCGCTCGGCGCGATCACGGTCGGCGAGGCGACGGCCGGCGGGAACCTCCAGCTCAGCGGCGCCGACGCGGTGACGCTGAACTCGGGCAGCGCCGGCTTCGACGTCACCCTGTTCGCCGGCGGTCCGATCAGCGGCGGCACGATCCGCAGCGGCCGCAACTTCACCGCCGACAGCACAGGCGCGATCGGGCTCCGCGATGTCATGGCGGCAGGGCTGCTCACCGCCAGCTCGTCCGGATCGAACCTGTCGGCCGGCACCCTCGTCGCCGGCGACGACATCAACCTCTCGGCCGGCGACTTGTCGTTCACCACCGCCACGTCCACCGGCGGCGACGTATCGGCCAGCGCGCGCGGCAACCTCGCCTTCGGCAGCGTGTCCGCCGATGGCAGCGTGCTGCTCGCCGCGGGCGGTGCGCTCGATCCGATCGACGACGGCTCGATCACGGCCGGCGATTCGATCACGGCGACGACCGGGCAGAGCCTGGCGCTGCGCGCGCTCAGCGCGGTGAACAACCTCACCCTCAGGGCCGGCGGATCGCTGAGCATCGTCGATGCCGCGGCCAATGCGGGCGTGCTGACCCTGACGGCGGGCAACGCGCTGACTCTCACCGGCACCGGCACGGCCGGCAACGCGGCCGCCTTCACCGGCGGCACGGTGACGCTGGCCAACGTGACGGCCGGCACCACGATCACCGGCCGCGCGACGGCGGGCAGCCTGACGGCGGGCGTGCTGCGCGCCGGCGACGATCTGACCCTGAACGCGACCGGCGCGCTCACGCTGGCGGACGGCGCCACGACGCGCGGCGCCATCGCCCTCACCGGCGACGACGTGTTCGTCACCGCCGCCAGTGCCGCCGGCAGCTTCTCGGCCACCGCGACGGACGAGATCGCGATCGCCGCGCGGCTGCTGAGCGCGGGCCGCGCGATCATGCTGAACGCCGGCGGCGCGCTGACGGCAGGCGGCCTGCGCGCCACCAACAGCATCGCCGCCAACGGCGGCGGCATCGTGCGCCTGGGCGACGTGGAGAGCGTCGGCGGCACCGTCCGCTCGAACGCGGGCGGCGCGATGACGATCGGCAACGTCCGCGCGGCGGGATCGATCTTCCTCACCGGCGGCGCCGCGATCACCGCCGGCGATCTCACCGCCGGCACCGGCCCGATCCTGCCCGGCGAGGGCGCCACCACCGGCACCGGCATCGGCGGAACCACCGGCGGCGGCACGGACGCGGCGCCGGCCGGCATCGCCCCGGGCTTCGACGACAGCGCGATCGTGCGCTGCGACGACTGCTTCACCAGCGAGGTGGGCCTGCCCTTCCTCGTCAACTATTTCGGCAACACCTACGATTCCACCTATGTCAGCAACAACGGCTACCTGACGTTCAACACCGGCCAGGGCACCTTCACCCCCACGGGTCTCGGCGCCAACTATCGCGGTCAGCCGATCATCGCGGCCTTCTTCGCCGATGTGGACACGCGCAACCTGGGTTCGGCGCAGACCACCTACGGTCCGGGCACCTATGCCGGCCGCGACGCCTTCGGCGCGACCTACCAGAATGTCGGCTACTTCTCCAATCAGGCGGACAAGCTCAACAGCTTCCAGATCGTGCTGACCAACCGCGCGGATACCGGCGCGGGCAATTTCGACATCTACTACAACTACACCAACATCAGCTGGGAGACGGGCAGCGCCAGCGGCGGCGCCAACGGCTTCGGCGGCGTCTCGGCGGCGGTGGGCTTCAATGCCGGCACCGGTGGCCAGCCGGGCACCTTCTTCGAGCTCGCCGGATCGCGCGTGCCCGGCAGCTTCCTGAACGGCGGCCCAGCGCCGCTCGTCACCACCACCAACAACGGCACGCCCGGCCAGCTCGTCTTCATGGTGCGCAACGGCCAGGTCGTCACCGGCGGCCAGGCCGAGCGGCCGACCGTGCACGTGACGAACGCGGCCGCCGCCACCCCGGCCGACATCCGCCTGGGCAACCTCTCGGCCGAGGCGGCGGAGGTGCACGGATCGGGCTCCGTCACGGTCGGCAACGTGGATGTCGGCGATCGCGGCAGCGGCATCGCCACCGCCGGCCAGGCCTATGCCACGGTGCTGGACGCGGGCGCGAACCTCACCACCGGCACCATCATGAGCCGCGGCCTCGTCGCGCTCGGCGCCCGCCAGGGCGATCTGCTCGGCGGCAACGTCACCACCGCGGGCAGCGCCGTGGTGCTGGTGGACGGCGCGGTGCAGCTGGGCGCCGTGACGACCGGCACCGGCGCCGGCGACAGCCTGTTCGTCTCCGATCCCTCGCTGCTGGCCGGCAATGCGGCGCCGGCGGGCTTCGCCTTCGATACGCTGCTGGGCAGCACCGCGTTCGATCCGGCGTCGCTCGCTGCGCTTACCCCGGTCCGCACCGGCGGCGCGCTCACGATCGCGGGTCCAGTCACGACCGGCAATCTGATCGCGGCCGCCGGCGGCGCCACCACGCTGGGGCCGATCGACGCGACCCGCGCGATCCGCATCGACAGCGGCGGCAATCTCGCCACGGCCACGCTGGCGGCGGGCGGCGATATCGTCGCCACCACCGACGGCGACCTGCGCTTCACCAGCGCGGATGCCGACGGCAGCGTCACCCTGGCGGCCGGCGGCGGCGTATCGACGATCAGCGACGGCACGATCGACGCGGGCGACTCCATCTCGGTCACGACCGGGCGGGCGCTGGCGATCGGCAACCTCACGGCGGTGAACGATCTCACCCTGCGTTCGGGCGGGGCGCTCACCACCGGCAGGCTGGCGGCGGGGCGCAACATCAATGCGCGGTCCGGCGCGGACCTGAGCTTCCGCTCGGCCGATGCCGGCGGCGGCGTCACGCTGGCGGCGGTCGGCGCGCTCTCGCCGATCGATACCGGCACGATCAGCGCCGGCACGTCGATCTCCGCGACGACGGGCCTCGACCTCACCGTCGGCAGCCTCACGGCGGCGACCGACCTGACGCTGACCTCCGGCGGCGCGCTCACCTTGGGCAGCGGCACCGCGACCCGCGGCGCGCTGACCCTCACCGCCGCCCGCGGGCTGACGGTGACGGGCGCGGCGCGCGCCGGCACCAACGCGCTGGCGACGGCGGGCGGCGCGGTCAGCCTCGCGAACGTCACGGCCGGCGACCGCATCGCGATCGACTCGACCGGCGGCAGCGTGACGGCGGCCGACCTGCTGGCGGCCAACAGCCTCACCGTCCGCGCGCTCGGCAACCTCTTCGTGCGCGATGCGGTGGTGAACGCCACCAACGGCAACCTGCTGCTGGCGGGCGGCTTCCCCTTCGCGGCCACCGCCACCGGCGCGCCGTTCCTGCTCACCGGCAACACCACGATCGGCGGCACCGTGAGCGCCGGCACGGTGACGATCCAGGGCGGCGGCGACGTGCTGGTGAACGCCGCCGGCCGCGTCCGGTCCGACGGCACGATCCTGATCGCCTCGGGCGACGACATCATGGTCGAGAGCGGCGGCGTGATCGGCCTCGGCCAGATCACCCGCAGCCTCGGCGGCGGTCAGAGCGGCGACCGCGCCGGCGGCCCGTCCGATCTGGTGACGCTGAGCGCCGGATCGCTGCGCGGCACCACCGCCAACGCCGCGGCGAACGGCCTGTCCGGCATCGTGATGAACGGCAGCGTTGACGGGCTGCGCATCGCCTTCAACTCCGAGGCGGTCGATATCGGTGCCACCGGCCGGGTGGGCAGCGCCGCGACGACGGCGGCGGTGTTCACCAACACCGGCACGGGCCGCACGATCGTGGGCGGCGCGGGCGACGCGGCGAGCTACGCGCTGTCCAACGCGTCGCTCGGCCGCACCCGCGCCCAGGCGATCCGCGTGGTCGCCCCGGCCGACGTGACGGTGCAGACCCTGGGCCTCACCGGATCGGCGGCGACCGACGGCAACCTGATCGGCAGCAACGCCTCGTTCGAGATCACGTCGCCGGGCGCCGTCAGCGTCGAGGGCGCGGCGACGATCAGCTCGGCCGCGCAGACCGATCTGTTCGCCGTCACCGCCGGCAACCGCATCACGGTGCTGACGCCCAGCGGCTCGATCGCGCTGAACGGCGCGGGCGGCGCGCTCGGTGGGCGCATCCGGCTCGCCGCGCCGCGCATCGTGGCGGCCGGTCAGACGGCGCTCACCGCGCTGGACGGCCTCACCACGCTGGACGCGCGGGACGAGCGGCTCGCCGACAATGACGGTGTGGCCAGCGACGTCGGCTTCCTCCAGGCGAACGCGATCGAGTTCCAGGTCGGCAACGCGCTCTACATCCAGAACAGCGGCGCCACCCGCGTCTCCGATGCGCGGCGCGGCTTCACCGTGGGCGCCGGCGGTCTGACGATCGTCACCACCGGCACCGGCCCGGCCGAGATCGCGATCAACGGCCGCCAGGCCAATGGCGACGGCACCTTCACCACCGGCCGCACCCTGATCGACCGCCTGACCCTCTCCGGCACCGGCCAGGCGACGATGGCGAGCTTCGATCCGCGCTCCACGGTGAACGGCTGCCTGATCGTCGGCCGCAGCTGCCGCTTCGACGGCGTGGCACCCACCCAGCCGATCCAGGACGTGATCAACCAGCTGCTGCGCGGCGAGGACGACATCACGGGCGCGATCAGCAGCGTGGTGCAGCAGCTGAACTCGCCGCTGATCGAGCTGATCGACTTCACGCCGTTCCGCCTCGCCGGGATCATCGACGAGCCGGTGACGGGCGCCGGCAACGACGATTACTACACCTCCTTCATCGGCGACGACGCCTTCTCCACCACCTCCACCACGATCGACGAGCAGGTGACGGGCACGGGCACCGACCTGACCACCACCGACGAGCAGGTGACGGGCACCGGAGTGGACCAGGTGACGAAGGAGGAGCCGGACGGCCAGTGCAACCCGCAGCGCCGCAACACGGACCCGGACTGCAAGTGACCGGCGCGGGGCGGCGGCCGGCCCGCCGCCCCGCGCCACCCCTGCGATGGCCCGCGCGGGCGCTCTTGTCGGCGCCCGCCCGCTTCGGCTAGTCGCCGCGCTCCGGGCATGACGCCCGCTTCAGGTGATCCGCATGCCCCACGCCGCCCCCGCCGGACAGCCGCTGACGCTGTTCAACAGCCTGACGCGCGCGGCCGAGACGTTCGCCCCGATCGATCCGGCGATGGTGCGGCTCTACAGCTGCGGGCCGACCGTCTATAATTTCGCCCATCTCGGCAATCTGCGCGCCTACGTGTTCACCGATACGCTGCGGCGGGTGCTGAACTGGAAGGGCTATGCGACCAACCACGTCATCAACATCACCGACGTCGGCCACCTGACATCCGACGCCGACGAGGGCGACGACAAGATGGAGCTGGCGGCAAAGGCCGCAGCGCGGACGATCTGGGAGATCGCGGCCTTCTACACCGATGCGTTCAAGGGCGATCTCGATCGGCTGAACGTCCACCCGCCGACCCTGTGGAGCGTGGCGACCGACCATATCCAGGACATGATCGCCTTCGCCCGCGACATCGAGGCGGCGGGCGCGACCTACCGGCTGCCCTCCGGCCTCTACTTCGACACCGCCACCGTGCCCGATTACGGCCGCCTCGCCGGCACCCGGCCGGACGAGGCGATCGGCCGCATCGACAGCGTCGAGGGCAAGCGCAACCCGGCCGATTTCGCGATCTGGCGCTCGTCGCCCGCCGGCAGCACGCGGCAGATGGAATGGGCCTCGCCGTGGGGTGTCGGCGCGCCGGGCTGGCACCTCGAATGCTCGGTGATGAGCCTCAAATATCTCGGCGCCCAGTTCGACATCCACACCGGCGGGATCGATCATCGCGAGATCCACCACTGCAACGAGATCGCGCAGAACCAGGCGTTCACCGGCGGCGGCATCGGCAACGGCACCGGCGCCAACATCTGGATGCACAACAACTTCCTGATCATGCGAGACAAGGAGGGGCGCGGCGGCAAGATGTCGAAGTCGCAGGGCGGGTTCGCGACCTTGCGCTCGCTGGTCGATCGCGGCGTGCACCCGCTGGCCTATCGGCTGCTGTGCCTCTCCTCCCACTATCGCAGCGAGCTGGAATTCTCGGCCGAAACCCTGCTCGCCGCGCGCACGCGGCTGCGCCGGCTGCTGCTCGCCATCGATAAGCAGGGCCTGCGCGGCGACGCCGGGGTGGACGGCCTGCTCGACGATGCCGGCTACACGCGCGGGGCATCGCTCGCCTTTCAGCGCGAGAGGCTGGAAGCCGGGCTGCCCGCGCCGGCGGCCGCACGGCTGGCGGCGTTCGACGCCGCGCTGGCCGACGATCTCAACACGCCGGTCGCCCTCACCGTGATGGACGAGCTCCTCGCCGACAAGCGGCTAGACGCCGCGCACAAGCTGCGCGCGCTCGCCAGCATGGATCTCGTGCTCGGCCTCGGGCTGGTCGGCAGCAGGGCGCTCGCCCCGGCCGACCTGCGCATCCGCCCCGCCGACGCCGCCCTCACCGAGGCCGACGTGATGGCGCGGCTGGACGATCGCCGCGCGGCGCGGGCCGCGCGCGACTTCGCCGCCTCCGACGCGATCCGCGACGACCTTGCCGCGCAGGGGGTGGAGATCATGGACGGCGATCCGCTCGGCTGGGAGTGGAAGGTCGCGCCGTAGCCGCCATGTGCCAGGCGTCCGGCGCATGGGCGGCGGGAAGCGTCGCGCCGCGCAAATCCTCCTATGCCGCGCGACCGAAATACCGTAGCAATCCGCCGACAAAATAATGGTCGCGAGCATCGGGCAACATCCGCGTCGCCGGCGACAAGCCGGGGCGCGTGCGGGGGATATGGCATGGCGACGAAGGCTTCCGATCTGTTCATCCAGTGCCTTGAGGCGGAGGGCTGCGAATATGTCTTCGGCGTGCCCGGCGAGGAGAATCTCGACTTTCTGGACAGCCTCTCGCGATCGGAGAAGATCAAGCTGATCCTGACCCGGCACGAGCAGGGCGCCGGCTTCATGGCCGCCACCTACGGCCGCCACACCGGCAAGACCGGCGTGTGCCTGGCGACGCTGGGTCCGGGCGCGACCAACTTCGTCACCGCCGCCGCCTACGCCTATCTGGGCGGCATGCCGATCCTGATGGTCACGGGGCAGAAGCCGATCAAGAAGAGCAAGCAGGGCCGCTTCCAGATCCTCGACGTGGTCGACATGATGCGGCCGATCACCAAGTTCACCCACCAGCTCGCCAGTTCCGACAACATCCCCTCCCGCGTGCGCGAGGCGTTCCGCCTGGCCGAAGAGGAGAAGCCCGGCGCCACCCACATCGAATTTCCCGAGGATATCGCCGACGAGCATACCGACAGCGTGCCGCTGCCGCGCAGCCACGTCCGCCGGCCGCACGCCGACGACAAGTCGATCCGCACCGCCGCCAAGAAGCTGGAGGCGGCGAAGTCGCCCGTGCTGGTGATCGGCGCCGGCGCCAACCGCACGATGACGAGCCGCATGCTGCTGCAGTTCATCGAGAAGACCGGCATCCCCTTCGTCACCACCCAGCTGGGCAAGGGCGTGATCGACGAGACGCATCCGAAGTTCCTCGGCTGCGCCGCGCTCTCCGCCGGCGATTTCGTCCACAAGGCGATCGAGAGCGCGGACCTGATCGTCAACATCGGCCACGACGTGATCGAGAAGCCGCCCTTCTTCATGAAGCAGGGCGGCACGGAGGTGATCCACGTCTCCGTCCGCTCGGCAGAGGTGGACCCGGTCTACTTCCCGCAGATCGAGGTGGTCGGCGATATCGCCAATGCCATCTGGCAGCTGAAGGAGGATATCGTTCCCTCCCCCGCCTGGAACTTCGATCGCATGCTGGCGGCCCGCGCCGCCGAGGTGGCGCATACCGACAGTATCTCGGACGATGCGCGGCACCCGATCTACCCGCCCTACCTCGTCCGCAAGATCCGCGAGGCGATGCCGGCGGACGGGATCATCTGCCTGGACAACGGCGTCTACAAGATCTGGTTCGCGCGCAACTACACGGCGCGCAAGGCGAACACGGTGCTGCTGGACAATGCGCTGGCCACCATGGGCGCGGGCCTGCCCTCCGCCATGGCGTCGGCGATGGTCTATCCGGATCGCAAGGTAATGGCGATCTGCGGCGACGGCGGCTTCATGATGAACAGCCAGGAAATGGAGACGGCCGTCCGCCTCGGCCTCAACATCACGGTGCTGATCCTCAACGACAACAGCTACGGCATGATCCGCTGGAAGCAGGCCAATATGGGCTTCAAGGATTGGGGCCTCACCTACGGCAATCCCGACTTCGTCAAATATGCCGAAGCCTATGGCGCGACCGGCCACCGGGTGGAGAGCGCCGAGGCGCTGCCGGCGCTGCTGAAGCACTGCCTGGATACGCCGGGCGTGCATCTGATCGACTGCCCGGTCGACTATTCGGACAACGATCAGATCCTGAACAAGGATATCAAGACGCTCAGCGCGGCGCTCTGAACCTCACCCTCCCTATCGGGGGAGGGGACGGGGGCGGGTGCGGGCGGCACGCGGGCTTGCGGCAACGCCGCGGCAGCGTCGCCAGAGGCATCGCGCCTCCGACGACGCTCACCCACCCCTTCCCCTCCCCGCCCGGGAGGGGTGAGAAGGAAGCCAACGTGAAACTGCAATCCACCTACCCCCTCTACCTCGCCAACGAGGCGCAGCAGCCGAACACCGACCTCGCCGTGACGGACAAGTTCACCGGCGAGGTGGCGACGCGGGTGGCGCTGGCCGATGCGGCCACGATCGACGCCGGCATCGCAGCGGCGGCCGAGGCGGCCGAGCCGATGGCGCGGATGGCCGCCTATGAGCGGCAGGCCGTGCTGCAGCACTGCGTCAATCGCTTCACGGAACGGGCGGAGGAACTGGCTTATGCGCTATGCATCGAGGCCGGCAAGCCGATCCGCGACTCGCGCGGCGAGGTGGGCCGGCTGATCGACACCTTCCGCATCGCCGCCGAGGAGAGCGTGCGGATGACCGGCGAGGTGCAGCCGCTCGATATCTCGGCGCGTGCCAGGGGGTATCAGGGCATCTGGAAGCGGGTGCCGATCGGCCCCTGCTCGTTCATCTCGCCGTTCAACTTCCCGCTGAACCTGGCCGCGCACAAGGTGGCGCCGGCGCTCGCCGTGGGCTGCCCGTTCGTGATGAAGCCGGCCAGCCGCACCCCGCTGGGCGCGATCATCATGGGCGAGGTGCTGGCCGAGACGGACCTGCCGAAGGGCGCCTTCTCGATCCTGCCGGCCAGCCGCGACGGGGCCGACCTGTTCACCACCGACGATCGCCTGAAACTGCTCAGCTTTACCGGATCGCCGGACGTGGGCTGGGATCTGAAGGCGCGTGCCGGCAAGAAGAAGGTGGTGCTGGAGCTTGGCGGCAATGCCGCCGTCATCATCGACGAGGATGCCGACATCGACGACGCGGTCGATCGCACGGTGTTCGGCGCCTTCTACCAGAGCGGCCAGAGCTGCATCGGCGTGCAGCGGATCATCGTGCACGAGAAGATCTACGATACGTTCCGCGACAGGCTGGTGGCGAAGACCAGAACGCTGATCGCCGGCAACCCGCATGACGAGGCCACCTTCGTCGGCCCGATGATCGACGTGAAAGAGGCCACCCGCCTCGACAATTGGGTGCGGGAGGCGACGGCCGGCGGCGCCACCCTGCTGTGCGGCGGCGCGCGCGAGGGCGCGATGCTGGAGGCGACCCTGCTGGAGAATGTGGCGCGCGATACGAACCTCAACATCGAGGAAGCGTTCGGCCCGGTCGCCTTTCTGATGAAGTTCCGCGACTTCAACGAGGCGCTGGCGATCGTCAACGATTCCAAGTTCGGCCTCCAGGCCGGCATCTTCACGCGCGACATCTTCAAGGTGCTGGACGCGTGGGACCATCTGGACGTCGGCGGCGTGGTGATCAACGACGTGCCGAGCTATCGGGTGGACAACATGCCCTATGGCGGCGTGAAGGACAGCGGCCTCGGCCGCGAGGGCGTGCGCTTCGCGATGGAGGACATGACCGAAATCCGCAACCTCGTCATCCGCCGCCGCCCCGGCGTGTCGCCGCCCCCGCAGCCGGAGTAGATCGTCCCCTCACGCGGAAGGGGGGACCGCGCGCAGCGTAGTGGAGAGGGGAACGCGGCAGACGCCGGCCCCTGTCCTGCCGCAGTCCCCCTCCACCATCCTGCGGATGGTTCCCCCTCCCCGTACCGGGGAGGATCTTCAGGCCCGGCTCAGCCGGTACATCGGCGCGCTGCCGGCGCCCTTCGCCAGCTCGATGCGGCCGACGTAGCGGGTGACGAAGCGGTCCGGCGCCTCCAGCATCAGCATCGCGGCGAAGGGCTCGGTGACGAACACCGCGCCCGGCGGCGTCACCGGCTCGATGCGCGCCGCGCGGGAGACCTCGCTGCCGTAGAAGCTGATGCGGCCGGTGATATGGTCGATCGCGCGATAGGCGGTGCCGTAATGCGCGCCGATGCGCATGCCCAATCCGGCCTTCAGCCCCAGCGAGGCATAGTCGAACGCCGCCAGCGCGGTCTGCAGCGATAGCGCGATCTCGGCCGAGACGGCGGCGCTGCGGGTGACGGCGTAGAGCGCGTCGCCCCACGCGTTGCGGCACTCCACGGCGTCGCCATGCCGGTCCAGCACGTCGGCCACGCGCCGCATCACGCCGTTCCAGAAGGCCGGCAGCGCCGCCTCGCCGAGCTTCGAGAAACCGGGGAAGTCGGTGAAGATGATCGCCGCCATCGTCCGCTCCTCGCCGCTGCCGCGGGGTAGCGGCGGCCGCGGGAAGCCGCGATCGATCCCCGGCGCCGGCACCGTTACGCTCGCGCCACCGCACGTCCGCCAGGTGGCGACGGCGGGCATGTCCACCCCCTCGCCCTCCAGGTTCAGCTGGAACGCCTCCGCGTCCAGCTGTCGCGCCTTCACCCGCGCCAGCCCCATCGCCACGCGATCGGCATAGTCGAACTGCGCCGGATCGCCGACATAGTTCATCTCGCTGGCCGGCGTGTGGCTGGTCGCCCGCGCCAGCGCCGCGTGGTAGCGATCGACCCACGCGGCGCCCGCCGGCCGCACCGCATGATCGATGAAGTCCGCCTCGTCGAACGGGCGCACCACGTGCAGCTCGCCGCCGCGCGCCAGCAGCGCCTCCGCGATCAGCAGCTCGGCGCCCGCCGCCAGCGTGCCGTAGCCGAAGCCCACGTCGCGCCGCGCCAGCACCCCGGCGATCCGCGCCAAGATATTCGCCTCCACGGCCGGATCGGGCACGAAGGCCGGGCCGGTGAAGTGGATCGTCGCCGGCGGCCGCACATGCGCGAGCAGGCTCGCGGCGCGCACCGGATCAAGCCCGATAGCCTGCGCGATCGCGCCCAGCTGGCGGCTCGTGGAGGCGCGATCGGCCGCCGCCGCCACCGGCCGCCCGCCCGTCGCCGCCAGCACCGCCTCCACCTGCTCCACGCGGCCCAGCACCAGCAGCAGTTCCGCCTGCCTGGTCACGCCGCGCCGGTCTCCCGCGTCGGGGATGTCGGGGTGCATCAGCAGCCGCCGGGCCATGTCCCGCGCCCGATCGGCATCGCCGGCGAGCAGCGAGAGGCTGGCCGCATTGACGCCGGGACGTAGCGCGCCGCTGAGATCGAACACGCGGCGATAGGCCTCGGCCGCAGCCGCCATCGCCGCGCCGCGCGCCCGCCCGCGCGTCTGGAAAGCGCGATCCTTCAGCAGCCGCGCGCCCACCGCCAGCTCGTCCGGCTCTTCCGAACGATCGAGGCCGTAGACGGCGAACAGGGCGGAGGCGAGCTCGATATCGCCCATCCGCGCCAGCGCCAGCACCTGCTGGTGGCGCACCCCCTCCGATTCGTCACCCTCGGCGATGGCCGATACGGTGATGTCGTAGGCGGCGGCGAAGTCGCCCCGCGCGGTGGCGGCGCGCGCCCGCGCGTCGGCATCTGGTACTGACAATCGATAGCATCCTTCCCTGCGGCTGCCGTCGCCCCGCCCCGCGACAAACCTTGCCATCGGAGCGCATCCGCAACAATAAGCGCGTAGGCGGGGCAAATGCGGGTTGCCTCACGGCACGAGAGCGAACATAAAAGCGACAAATCATGGGTCGCACCAGTGGGGTATTAGAGCGATCCGGCTTTCGCAGCCGGGCGAGGGAGCGCCATGTCAGGGGGAACATTGGCGGGCAGGGTTCCGTTGGTTGCTAGCGTGCTGGGGTGCGCGCTTCTGGCCTTCGCGATCTTCTGCCTGTTCGGCTTGGGCGGGATGACGGCGGGCGCGCCCGCCGTCGCCGCCACGTCCGGCACGTCGGCCAGCGGCGTGCATGTCGGCGTGGCCTCCTGCGCCGGCTCCACCTGCCACGGCCGTCAGGAAGGCGACGGCAAGGTCGTCCGCCAGGACGAGCTGATGCGCTGGCAGGAGCCTTCCAGCCCCACCGGCGCGCACAGCCGCGCCTACGCGATCCTCTCCAATCCGCGCAGCCAGGCGATCGCCCAGCGCCTGGGCATCGGCCCGGCGAGTTCCGCGCCGATGTGCCTGGGCTGCCACGCCGATCCGGCCTCCTCGCGCGGCGGCCGCTTCCAGCTGAATGACGGCGTCGGGTGCGAGGCGTGCCACGGCGGCGCCTCCAACTGGCTCTCCAGCCACTATGCGGTGGGCGCCACCCACGCCGGCAACGTCGCCAGGGGGATGACGGACCTGCCGAACGCCGCCGTGCGCGCCAACAACTGCCTCGACTGCCACTTCGGCAGCGATCGGCCGGGCCAGTTCGTCGATCACCGCATCATGGCCGCCGGCCACCCGCGCGTGTCGTTCGAGCTGGACCTGTTCTCGACGCTGCAGCAGCATCATGACGAGGATGCCGATTATGCCCGCCGCAAGGGCAGGACCAGCAACGTGAAGATGTGGGCCGTCGGCCAGGCCACCGCGCTCGATCGGGCGCTGTCGCTCTACTCGACGGCGAAGCTCGGGCAGGAAGGGATCTTCCCCGAATTCTACTTCTTCGATTGCCACACCTGCCACCGGCGCATCTCCGACGAGGCGGATTTCCGCGCCACCGCGGTCGCCAACCCGGCGCGGCCGATCCCGTCCGGCATGCCGGCCTTCAACGACGAGAACATGATCATGCTGGCCGCCGCCGCGCGCACCACCGCGCCGGATCTCGCCGGCCGGCTGGACAGCGACAGCCGCGCCTTCCACGCCGCGCTCGCCCGCGATCGCGCCTCGGCGGTGCAGGCGGCGGGCAAGCTGAAGGCGACCGCCGCCGCACTGGCCGCCACCTTCTCGCGCGCCAGCTTCGATCGGGCGCAGACCTTCGCGATCATCGATGCGGTGGCAAGCAACGCGATCGCGGCGCGCTACACCGATTATGAGGGCAGCGTGCAGGCGGTGATGGCGACGGACACGCTGCTGAACGCGCTGGTGAATGCCGGCCAGGTCGGCAGCGGCTCGGCCCGCGCGATCCGCGGCGACATCAACCGCGCCTACGCCGCGGTGCGCGATCCGAACGCCTACCGGCCGGGCGACTTCCGCGCATCGCTGGGCCGCGCGGCGGGTGCGATCAGGGCGCTGCGCTGATGCTGGGCAAGGCGACGATCACCCTGCTGACGACGGCGGCGTTCGTGCTGGCGGCGTGCGGCGGCGGCGGCGGCAATCCCGCCGGCACGCCTGCGCCGGGAACGCCCACAACGCCGACGACGCCCACGCAAACTCCCACCAGCCTCTACGCCGTGCCCGCGCCGGAGGCGCTGACGGCGGCGGAGGTAGCGACGATCCTGTCGCAGGCGGTGGGCGAGGCGCAGGCGCGCAACCTGCCCTCGGTCATCTCGGTCGTCGATCGCGTCGGCAACGTGCTGGCCGTCTACCAGATGACCGGCGCGCCGGCGACGTTCCGCATCCCGCCGCCGCCGGGCGGCGGGCCGAGCTTCGACGCGCAGGGCCTCACCGGGCTGCCGGCGGCCGCCGGCGCGATCTCCAAGGCGATCACCGCCGCCTATCTCTCAAGCTCCGGCAACGCCTTCACCACGCGCACCGCCAGCGATATCGTGCAGGAGCATTTCCCGCTCGCGCCGAACACGATCGGGCTGGAGAGCGGGCCGCTGTTCGGCGTGCAGTTCAGCTCGCTCCCCTGCTCCGATCTCAACCGCCGCCTGACGGACGGCACGATCGGGCCGAAGCGCGCGCCGCTGGGGCTGGCCGGCGATCCCGGATCGGTGCCGCTCTACAAGAACGGCGTCGTCGTCGGCGGCATCGGCGTGATGGGCGACGGCGTCTACGGCGTGGATAACAACGCCGCCAACGACGACGACAACGATCCCGAGGAATATATCGCCCTCGCCGGATCGCGCGGTTTCGAGGCGCCGGTGGCGATCCAGGCCGACCGCGTCTCGATCGACGGCACCTTGCTGAGCTTCATCGACGCCAAGGCATCGCAGCTGCGCGGCAACGGCGCCACGCCGGCGCTGAGCGGCGCCGGCGTCTACACGCCGATCGGCGGCTTCTACCCCGGCCCGGGGCCGATCGCCGGCACCCCCTACGCCACCCCCGCCTCCGGCTACCGCCTCGTCACCGCGGCGGAGCGTAGCGCCGGCACCGCGATCGACAATCCGGATGCGCTGCTGCTCGTCGACGCGGCGGGCAACAACCGCTTCCCGATTCGCGCCGGCACGGACAATGCGGAGGTCGCCCAGCCGCTCACCGCGGCCGAGGTGAAGGCGATCGCCGAGGAGGCGTTCAAGATCATGAGCCGGGCGCGCGGCGCGATCCGCCAGCCGCTCGACAGCCGCATGCAGGCGACGATCTCGATCGTCGACACGCGCGGGCAGGTGCTGGCGATCCAGCGGGCACCGGATGCGCCGGTATTCGGCACGGACGTGTCGCTGCAGAAGGCGCGCAGCGCGGCATTCCTCTCCAATCCGAAGGCCGCGTCCGATCTGCTCGGCAGCGGCAATGCGGATGTCGCCGGCTTCGTGCAGAAGCTGCGCGACTTCGTCGGCAACCAGTCCGCCCTCACCGGCGGCGTGGCCTATGCCGAGCGGCCGATCGGCCTGCTCGCCCGCCCCTACTTCCCCGATGGCCAGGTGGGCACGGCCAACGGCCCGCTCTCCCGCCCGATCGCCAGCTTCAGCCCCTTCTCCACCGGCCTGCAATCGGCGCTGATCGCCGGCAATCTGGTGCAGGTGGTGGGCGAGGCGCTCGGCACCGGGCCGGCGGTGCCGTCGCGCTGCACCACCTTGCCGGCGATCGACGCGAGCGGCATCAACCGCCTGCAAAACGGCCTCCAGATCTTCCCAGGCGGCGAGCCGATCTATCGTGGCACCACCCTGGTCGGCGCGATCGGCGTCTCCGGCGACGGCATCGATCAGGACGACATGGTCTCGTTCCTGGGCGTGTTCAACGGCGGCGTGCGCGTGGGCACTGTCGGCCACGCGGCGCGCGACATGCGGATCAGCGCGATCCCGTTCCGCCAGGCGAACAACGGCTTCCTGCCCTACGTGCAGTGCCCGATCGCGCCGTTCCTCGACACCCCCGAACAGAATGTGTGCGAGGGGAAATAGCCGGTGGCCATCCTCTCCTCCCAGATGCTCCAGCTGGCCGCGATCATGGCCGGCTCCGCGTCGCAGCCGGTGCCCCCGGCCGAGACGGTGCTGCCCGCCCCCGCGCCGGAACCCGAGCTGCTGCTGACCCAGGCGGCCGCGCCGCCCGCCACGCCCTCGGCCGCGCCGACGCGGCTGGAGAGCGGAGCGCCGGCGGATCAGCCGGCGGAGGCGCCCGCCGCTTCGCCGATGACGACCGCGCCGATGGCCGCCGCGCCTGCGCCGACCGCGCCCGCGTCATCGGCGCCTGCCGCCGGCGCGACGATGGCCGCGCCCTCCCCCGCCGTCACCGCCGCCGGCCCCGGCGCCCCGCCGCCGTCCGCCGCCGAGATCGGCGCGGGCGAGATCGGTGCGGATCAGGCGCTGATCGACGGCCGCCGCCGCCCCGGCGAGGTGAAGGCGCTGCCCGACCGCGTGACGCAGGACAATGAGGGCGCCCTCCGCGCGCCCCCGCCGGAAGCCTTCCCGACCGACCAGATCCCGGTGCCGGACCGCTGGCGCCTCATCAAGACGCTGTGCCCGCTCCGGAACTCGGTGTTCCCGAACGTGGAGGCGGTGTGCCACTCGCCGTTCGACCCCTATCACCAGAACTTCCTGAAGGGCGATCGCCCGATCGATCTCGCCACCAAGCCGAAATGGCTGCCGATCAAGGGTGACGACTGGTTCCTGGCGCTGACCGGCATCTCCGACACGATCGTCGAGCCGCGCTCCTTCCCCACGCCGGTGAACCGCCAGCTGAACGCCAACAGCGGCGACGTGGACGTGTTCGGCAAGGGCAGCAGCGTCGTCGCGGCGCAGACCTTCATCGTCGGCGGCTCGCTGATCAAGGGATCGACGGCCTATATGCCGCCCATCATCGAGTATCGCCTGATCCTGGCCTACAACATGAGCTACGTGGACGTGAACGAGCGGCGCGTGCTGAACGTGCGGCCGACGCGCAAGAGCCATCGCTTCGACGACTTCCTCGGCCTGCAGGAAGCGTTCGTCGACTATCACATCCGCAACACCTCCGATCGCTTCGACTTCGATTCGGTGCGTGTGGGCATCCAGCCGTTCCAGGCGGATTTCCGCGGGTTCCTGTTCAACGACAACCAGCTCGGCATCCGCTTCTTCGGCAATCGCGACAATAATCGCTTCCAGTATAATCTCGCCGCCTTCTGGCGGATGGAGAAGGATACCAATTCGGGCCTGAACGATCCGACGCAGAAGTTGCGCCAGGATTATCTGTTCGTCGCCAACGTGTACCGCCAGGATCTGCCGATCCCCGGCATCACCAGCCAGCTGACGGCGGTGGTGAACGTGAACCGCGAGGACGAGGTCAAGGTCGACGACAACGGCTTTCCGGTGCGCCCCGCGCTGCTCGGCCGGCTGGACGGGCGGCATTACGACGTCGCCTATCTGGGCTACAATGCGGATGGCCGCATCGGCCGGATGAATCTCACCGCCTCGATCTACGGCGCGCTCGGAACGGACCGGAAGAACTTCTTCACCGGCCGGGACGCCAAGATCCGCGCCTTCTTCGGCGCGGCGGAGGCGAGCTACGACGTCAACTTCCTGCGCTTCCGCGTCTCCGGCCTCTATGCCAGCGGCGACAAGAAGCCGTTCGACAATGTCGAGACGGGCTTCGACGCGATCTTCGAGAACCCCGTCTTCGCCGGCGCTGACACCAGCTACACGATCCGCCAGTCCATCCCGTTCGCCGGCGGCGGCCGCGTGATCTCGCTGACCGGGCGCAACGGCATCCTCAACTCGCTGCGTTCCTCCAAGGAACAGGGCCAGTCGAACTTCAACAATCCGGGCACGGTGCTGCTGGGCGCGGGCGTGGACGCGGACCTGACGCCGGAGTTCCGCATCTCCGGCAACCTCAATCATCTGTGGTTCGCCCATACCCAGGTGCTGCAGGTGCTGCGCACCGAAGGCTCGATCCCCAAGGATTTCGGCTGGGACTATTCGATCGCCACCATCTACCGGCCGTCGGCGATCCAGAACGTCGTGTTCCGCCTCTCCGGCGCGGTGATGGAGCCGGGGCGCGGTTTCCGCGATCTGTTCGATACCGGCCGCGGCACCAAGCGCTACTACTCCGTCCTGTTCAATGGGATCCTGTCCTTCTGATGCGTATCGGGCCATCTCTCCTGAAGCTGCGCCTCTCCCGTCCCGTCAGGGCGATGCTCGTCGCGGCGGCGGCGATCGGCCTGCTCGGCTCGGCCCAGTTGCTCGCATCCGAGGGCGAGAAGCCGCGCGACATCAAATATGCCTTCACCCCGCCCGCCCCGCAGAACCAGGGCTGGGACGAGGCGGACGCCAAGAGCGCCGGCTGCGTCAGCTGCCACACCGCCAGCGACCGCAAGACGATGCACGATTCGCCGGCGGTCGTGCTCGGCTGCGTCGATTGCCACGGCGGCGACGCGAAGGTGGCGGGAGACGCGAAGCTGCCGCACGATGCGCCCGCCTACGTCGCCGCACGCAACAGGGCGCACGTGCTGCCGCGCTATCCGGAAACGTGGCGCTGGCCGGTCTCGGCCAATCCCAAGCGTAGCTACACCCTGCTGAACAAGGAATCGTCGGAGTATATCCGCTTCGTTAACCCGTCCGACTATCGCGTCGCGCGGGAGAGCTGCGGCGCCTGCCACATGGAGGTGATCGAGGCGGCGGAGCGATCGCTGATGACGACGGGCGCGATGCTGTGGGGCGGCGCCAGCTACAATAACGGCATCGCGCCGTTCAAGAATTACGCGTTCGGCGAATCCTATACCAAGCATGGCGAGCCGGGCTGCATCATCTCCGCGGCGGACAGCTTCTCGCCGGCCGCCAAGATGAAGAACGGCAAGGACGAGCCCTGCGGCCTGACGCCGAACCTCACGCCGGCGCAGACGGCGCGCGGCGCGCTGGCCAAGATGTATCCGCTGCCGACCTGGCACGTTATCCCGCCGGGCGACATCTTCCGCGTGTTCGAGCGCGGCGGCCGCAACATCAACACGCAGTTCCCGGAAATCGGCCTGCCGAACAGCCTGGGCCTGATCCAGCGGCTGGAGGAGCCCGGTAGGCCGGATCTCCGCCAGTCCAATCGTGGCCCCGCCACGGGCCTGCGCGTCGCGATCCCCGTGCTCAACATCCACAAGACGCGGCTCAACGATCCGTTCATGTGGTTCATGGGCACCAACGATCAGCCGGGCGACTATCGCAATTCGGGCTGCGCCGGCTGCCACGTGATCTACGCCAACGATCGCGAGCCGACCCACAGCCTGGTCTACGCCAAATATGGCCGCGACGGGCAGACCGCGACGGTGGACCCGACGATCGCCAACCTCGTCGAGCGCGAGGACGAGCATGGCGGGCACGGCGGCGGGCACGGCAAGGGCCACGGCAAGGCGGGCGGGCACGACACGGCCGCCGGACACGAGGAACCCGCCACTCATGCCGAGCCGGAACATGGCCCGGCGACGCCCGAGGCCGGCAACCATGCCGGCGGCGGCTCCGCCAGCGTGCCGCACCCGGTGGGCCTGAAGGGGGAGCGCGAGAAGGGCCACCCGATCAGCCACGCCTTCACCCGCGCCATCCCCACGGCGCAGTGCATGAACTGCCACATGCACCAGCCGAACATCTTCCTGAACAGCTACCTCGGCTACACGATGTGGGACTATGAGTCCGACGCGCCGCTGATGTGGCCCAATCCGGAGAACCGGCTGAAGCCGCCGGCGGGCAAGCCGGCCGACGCCTACAAGAAGCAGATGTACCCGACCGCCGCCGAGGTGCACGCGGTGCTGGAGCGCAATCCGGAGGCCGCCTCCGCGCGCGGCCTGTGGAGCGACGTCGACTTCGTCCGCCGCGTCTATGACGACGTGAACCCGAAGGCGACCGACACCCAGTTCGCCGACTATCACGGCCATGGCTGGAACTTCCGCGCGATCTTCAAGCGCGATCGCGCCGGCAATCTGCTGGATGCGTCCGGCAAGATCGTCGATGCCAAGGATCCGGAGAAGTTCCGCCTCTATCGCCGCAACGCGCAGGGGCAGTTCATCGACGAGCATGGCGCCGTGGTCGACCCCACCGATCCGGAGCTCGACACCAAGGCCAAGAAGCTGTTTCCCGATGTCGGCGAGCAGGCCGGCAAGGCCGTGCACCTGATGGACATCCACGCCGAGAAGGGCATGCAGTGCGCCGACTGCCACTTCGCGCAGGACAGCCACGGCAACGGCCTGATCTATGGCGAAGTCGCCAATGCGGTGGAGATCGGCTGCAAGGACTGCCACGGCACCGCCGACGCCTTCCCCACCCTGCGCACGTCCGGCCCGGCCGCGCGGCCGGAGGGCACCAATCTGGAACTGCTGCGCAATCCGGACGGCCAGCGCCGGTTCGAGTGGAGCACCGATGCGAACGGCGAACGCGTGCTGATCCAGCGCTCGCTCGTCGATCCTAAGCTCGAATGGAAGGTGAGCCTCGTCAAGGAATCGGTGGATCGCGGCAGCGCCCACTTCAACCCGCTGGCCGCCCGCGCCAAGACGATGGCGAAGTCCGCCGCCGAGACCGGCCGCTATGCCTGGGGGCCGGGTGTCGCGAGCGAGGACCGCGCGCACAAGGACCCGGACATGGCATGCTTCACCTGCCATCTGTCCTGGACCACGTCGTGCGGCGGCTGCCACCTGCCGATCGAGGCGAACTGGAAGACGAGCAGCCATAAATATGACGGCATCGAGACGCGCAACTTCGCCACCTACAATCCGCAGGTGGCGCGCGACGAGATGTTCCAGCTGGGCCGCCACCAGACCACCAAGGGCAACCAGATCGCCCCGATCCGCTCCACCTCGGCGCTGGTGCTGAGCTCGACCAACATCAACCGCGAGCGTATCTACATCCAGCAGCCGCCGATCTCCGCGCCGGGCTTCTCCAGCCAGGCATTCGCGCCGCACTTCCCGCACACCGTGCGCAAGACGGAGACGAAGACCTGCTCGGACTGCCACCTCTCGGCCGCGAACGACAATAATGCGATCATGTCGCAGCTGCTGCTGCTCGGCACCAACTTCGTCAACTTCGTCGGCTTCAACGCGTGGACGGGCCTGGAGCACGGCTTCCAGGCGACCCGCGTGACCGAGTGGGAGGAGCCGCAGGCGGTGATCGGCTCCTACCTCCACAAATATGCCTATCCCGATTATTGGAAGGCGCATCAGGATCACGGCCGCGAGCTGATCGAGTGGCGTCGCGGCAAGACGTTCGACAAGCGCTTCTCCGGCGAGACCAACGCGATCGAGGAGTTCGCCAACACCCACCAGGCCACGCCCGGCGCGGCCCGCTGCCTGCAGCTGCGCGGCGAATATATGTTCGTGGCCGAGGGCAAGGGCGGGTTCCGCGTCTATGACGTGGCGTCGATCGCCAACAAGGGCTTCTCCGAGCGGATCATCACCGCCCCCGTCTCCGAACTGGGGCAGGACACGCACGTGAACAGCGTCAACGCCACCTGCATGGCGCTGCCGACGATGCAGGCGATCGCGCCGCTGCGGAACACGCCGGCGATGCGCGAGATGAACCAGGAGCAGCCGTTCGACGCCATCTACCACTATGCCTTCGTCACCGATGCGGTGGAGGGGCTGATCGTGGTGAACGTGGACACGATGGCTGACGGCGATCCGCGCAACAACTTCCTGAAGCGCGACGCGGTGTGGAACCCCGGCGACGTGCTGAAGGGCGCGCGCCACATCACCCTGGCCGGTCATTTCGCCTACATCACCACCGATCAGGGCCTGGCGACGGTGGATCTCAGCGACCCGCTGAAGCCGGTGCTCGCCTCCGTGGTGCCGTTGCGCGATGCCCGCGCGTCGGCGGTGCAGTTCCGCTATCTGTGGGTGACGACGGCGGACGGGCTGCAACTGCTGGACGTGACGAAGCTGTCCGCGCCGCGCCTGATCCCGGAGGCCACCGTGCCGCTGGCGGATGCGCGCCGCGTCTATCTCGCCCGCACCTACGCCTATGTCGCGGCCAAGACGGACGGGCTGGTGATCGTCGACGTGAAGAATCCGGAGCGGCCGACGATCTACCGCAAGGTCGGCTTCGACGGTAAGCTGAACGATGCCGAGGACGTGATCGTCGGCACCACCAACGCCTCGCTGTTCGCCTATGTCGCCGATGGCCGCAATGGGCTCAAGGTGATCCAGCTGACCAGCCCGGCGAGCCAGCCGAACTTCTACGGCTTCTCGCCCGCGCCCATGCCGGAGCTGATCGCCTGGGCGAAGACGCCGTCGCCTGCGCTGGCCCTTTCCAAGGGCCTCGATCGCGATCGCGCGGTTGACGAGACGGGCGGGCAGATCGCCATCTTCGGCCGGCTCGGCTCCCGTCCGTTCACCCGGCCGGAAATGGAGCGGATGTTCCTCAACAGCCGCGGCGTGCCGTACAAGGTCGTCGACACGCCCTCCTTCGCCGATTGGGTGCCGGCACGCACGATGGCGGTGCACTGAACCGGCCACGATCGACCCGGCCATTCCCGGTAAAATACCGCTCGAGCCGGGCGGCGTGCGGTCCGACAAGGCAGGACGGATCGACGAGAAGGACAGACTATCCCGATCGTACCGAGAGCCGCCGATCGGGCGCGGAGCCGCGCTTCCCGCACGCCCGCTCTGTGATCCGCAGAGATCGCGTCGCCTATACCAGGGTGGGTCGCGCCATTGTGGCCGACCTTGCGGGCGTGATGCTCTACGCAAGCCGGCCGACGCAGGGTAATGCCGGCACCTTGGCGTCTCGGCGGATCTTCATCCTCGGGAAGAGCGGGCCGGCGCAGATCGCGCGTCGGCGAGAAGCGTCAGTCCTCGTCGCGTGAGGCTGGTGGCGGGCAGTCCGGTCGCGGCTTCGTCTTGCGAGTAACGCGGGTAGTGGCGAACTCGGCGGGGCTCAGCCGGCCGGACCGATCCGCATCGGCCTTGCCGAACTTGTCGACCGTCTTCACCGCATATTCCTCGAAGGCCAGGCGGCCGTCGCCATTGGTGTCGAGCTTGGCAAAGGCCTTGCGCCGGGCGGCGAGATACTCCTCGCGGGCGACCGCGCCGTCCTTGTCCTTGTCATAGCGGGCGAATCTTTTCTCCTCGCGCGTCTTCTCGCTCGCGGCGGGTGGCGGCATCGACGCCTCGGTCGTCGGGTCCGGTGCGGCCGCCGCTGCCGCCGGCTGCGGAGGTATGAGGCTGGCCGGCCGCGTGCCGCCGCTCCACCAGACGATCCCGCCCGCCGCCAGCAGCAGGGCCGATCCGGCCCCGAGCACGAACTGCCTCATCACCCGCCCCCTCGTTCACCGGCCGCTCAGGCCCAACCACAGCGCGCGCGCGACACGGCGCGGCGACCCCGCGTGGACGTTCTCGCGCATCAGCCCGTCCCGCGCCAGCGCCGTGAGCACGCCCAGCGCCCGCATCTTTCGCGGCCAGCGCAGGGGATCGAGCGCCGCGATCTCCCGGCGCGCGACCGTTCGCGCCGGCGCCGTCCACGAATCCGGCACCGTCGCAAAGGCCCAGATGGCGCCCTGCGCGCGAATCGCCGGTGCGTCGGCACATCCCAGCAGGCGCGCGGCCACGCCGAACAGGCCGCCGCCGCGTGTCGCCGCGTGCCGCGTGATCGCCGCCTCGTCCGGCGCGTCCGGGTGGCCGGCATCGTCGTCGATCAGCGCATCCCAGCCGGCGGCGATCGCGGCCAGATCCCCACCGCCGATCCCCCCGTTCAAGGCCGATCGTGAAGCTCCGCCACTCCGCCGCTTCCTCGGCTTCTGCTCGGCAGCGGGCTCTCTCGGGGCGGCGCGGTGGAGCAGCTCCGTCGCTATCGCCTGCAACAACGGCTCCGGCGGCGGCGGCGCGGTGTCGAGCCGGTCGAGCGTCTCGCGCCACCATGCCAGCTTGATCGCCGCGATCGGCCGGTTCGGCTCGCCCACGATCGCGCCGAGCCGCCGGTCGAGCCGGAACAGGGTGGTGAAGGCCGGTCGCAGAGGCGGCGGCACGTGAACCAGGACGAGCGGCCATTCCGGCCCGTCCGGAGCGATCCCGATCATAGCGCGGTCATGGCGCATCCCGGCGCCGGGCGAAAGCCGCGCCGCTCAGCGCGACGGCCGTTCGCCCACCAGCATGCTGACCAGCCCCTGCATCGAATCGTCGAAGCGGGCGAGCGCGACATGCTCGTCAGCCGTATCGAAGTGCGTGATCAGCGCGTCGCCATTCCAGTAATGCAGCGCATAGCCGGGGGCGTCGGCGATGATCATCGGGCGACCGTCCGGCGTCTCGGGGTCGAGTGGTGCCAGGGTCAGCGCCACCTGCGGCGCGGTCGAAGGGCAGACGGCGAGCGGCCGGCCCTTCCAGCCGGTCACGATCGATCGGTGGATGTGGCCGCAGATCATGCCCGTCACCTGCCGGTGGTCGCGCAGCGCCCAGTCCAGCCGCTCGACCCACGGCTCGGTCGGCTCGGTCGTCATCCACGCGATGCCGGTCTCGATCGGGGGGTGGTGCAGCACCAGCACCGTCGGCCGGTCCGGCGCCTCGGCCAGCGTATCGCGCAGCCATGTCGCGCGCGCCTCGCAGAAGCCGCCGCCGTGGCGCCCTTCCTCCAGCGTGTCGATCACGACGAAGCGCAGCGGGCCGGCATCGAGGGCATATTGCACGAAACCGCCGGCGATCGTCGCGACATCGGGGAACACGTGCGAGAAGTTCACCCGTATGTCGTGATTGCCCAGCGCCATGTGGACGGGGAAGTTGCACGCCGCCAGCGCGCGATCGAGCCGCCGGTACGAATCGACGTCGCCATATTCGACGAGGTCGCCGGTCGCGAACAGCAGGTCGGGCACCCGGTCCAGCTCGTTGAGCGTGGCCAGCACCTTGTCCAGCCGCTTGCGGTTGAATTCGGCGGGGTTGTCCGGATCGAAGCCGAGATGCATGTCGGTAATCTGCGCGATCAGCATGTGGCTGCCGACACCCCCGTTCAGAACATCCCCCGACCGTGGATGCGGGCATGCGCCGCCCGCCGTCAAGTCCGGTGGTTCGATATGCCACAAATCGCTTAACCGCTTGTGATCAAAGTCACAGGCGCCGCGAGATTATCGCCCTGCTGGCCCGATGCGGGCGTCAGCCCTCGTCGCGGCGGATCGCCTTCAGCTCGTTGCTGGGATCCACGCGCCGCCCCCGCTCGCGGGTGTTGCGCACCATCAGCGGGGCGGCATCGTCGCGGTGGAAGTCGTGGCACATCGCGCAGGAGGATTTCACCTCCTTGTGCGCCGTCTCGCCGCCATGGCAGGCGCGGCAGCTCTCGATCTTGGGTAGCAGCAGGTCGCCCGCGATGGCGGAGGTCGGCGCCGCGTGGCAGCTCTCGCACGTCTCCGTCTGGTGCGCCGCGTGATCGAACCAGCCCTTGCGCATATAGCGATCGGGCAGCTTCACCGGCACGATGCCGAAGGTGCCGGTGCCGCTCTGCGCCGGCTGGATCACCTTGTGGCATTCGAAGCAGACGCCGCCTTCGGAGAAGGTCGCGCGGATCGCCGGATCGGCGCGGCCGGTGCGCGTGGCCGAGGCGAAGCTGAACCGCGCGGCGGTGGCCTGCGTCGCGAAATCGCCGGGCCGGCGGCGGGCGTTGCCGCCCAGGTTGATCGGCCGCACCGGCCCGGTCGAGCGGTAGAAAGCGCGCAGATCCGCCACCACCTGCTTCGGGTCGCCGTGGCGCAGGGTGCGCACCGTGCCGTCGATCCTGTCGAACGCCAGCGAGTGGCACATCTGGCAGTTCTGATCCATCGTGATCGGGCGAAAGCGGGTGCCGGAGGGATCGGGCACGTGGCAGTCGGCGCAGGCCAGCGATTTGCCGAAGCCATAGTCCACCTGCATCGTCTGCGCCATGCGGGCGACGCCGTTGGTCTTCGAGAGGTGGACGTTGTGCGGGAATTTCAGCCCGTTATCCTCGATCGGCCGGGCATCGAGCGACAGCCGCTGGACGACCGGCGGCATCGCGCTGGTGCGCACCGCCGGGCGGAACTGCGGATGATCGGTGCCGAAGTCGGAGGCGTTGAGGATCGTCGTGTCGGTCAGCCGCTCCTTCAGCTGGGCGTGGCAGTCGGAGCAGAATTTCTGCGCCGTCACCGGCATCGCCGTCGCGCCCTCATGCTCGGTATGGCAGTCTACGCAGCGTCCTTCCGGCACGTTGAACGCGCTCTTGAAGGCCAGCTGCACCTGCTTGCCGGCGCCCGGCTGCACCATCGCGGCGGCGAGGCGGCGCGGATCGGCATGATCGTGCACCGCATCGTGGCAGGCGACGCAGGAGGTGTCGCGCACGGCTACGCCCGGCTGCGCGTGGCAGGCCTTGCAATTATTCTCCAGCTGCGCGTGCACCAGCGAGAGCTTGCCGGAGGACCACATCTCGTCGGCGTGGAAGGCGATCGGCCGGTCGCGGTCGGCGGCCTGGCTGTTGGTGTAGAAGCTCCACAACGGCCAGGCGAGGAACACGGCGAGGACGAGGCCGATGAAGCTCCACGCCATCGTCCGCTTGCCCGGCAGCGATCCGGCGAGCGAGAAGGCGCGCGCCTCGTCCTTCGCCTCGGACGCATCGGAAACCTCGCCGACCCGCTCGACCGTGAGCACGATCGCGTCGCGCTCCGCCTCGCGCGATACGGCGATCACGTGCGCGCCGATGCGGATGTTGGCGCCGCGCTGCGCATCGATCTCCGCCCGCTCGGTGGAGCGGCCGTCGACATCGAACGGCAGGCCGGCGCTGGCCGTGATCTCGGCGCGCGATGGGCCGAGCTGGCGGATCACCGCGTGGCGCAGCGTCACCGCCAGATCGGGCAGGTGGATGTCGCACTCGGTATTGCGGCCGATGCTGAGTTCGGCCTGGGCGAACTCGCGCGGGCGGATGATCTCACGCCCGTCGGCGGTGCGCGAAATCTGGCGAACGATGAAGGTCATGCGCCCATCACCCCCAGTAGAAGAAGACGGCGAAAACGTGCGCGAACAAGGCGGCGATCAGCGCGAACGTCAGCGGCACATGGATGTAGAGCCACACCTCCAGCAGCGCCTTCAACCGCAGATGCTGGCGCATCCGCGAGAGATTGGCCTCCTTGCGCTCGAGCAGCACGTCGATCTTCTCGAGCGGGTTGTCGCCCAGGTTCGGGCCGCCGCCGGTATAGGCGCGGATCGCGGCCTGCGCCCGGCGCGTGCCGCAGCGCGGGTAATTGCCGGTCAGCCGCGCCCAGGCGCCGCCGCCGAAGGGATCGTCGTCCAGGCTCATCCGCACGATCTCGGCCTGGGCGTGCTCCAGCGGCTGGGCCGCGTCGTGCAGCTGGCGATCGATCATCCGCAGATTGTCCAGCATCTGGCTCTGCGTCGTCTCGCCGCGATTGTTGCTCAGCGCGCGCGGCAGCGCCGAATAAGCGGTGATGCCGTAGATGCCGGAGAGGATCACCAGCATCATCAGCGCATAGGCCAGCGTATGGACGTTCCAGCCGAACTGGAAGCCGGTGTGCAGCGTGGCGATCACGATCAGCGCGAGGCCGAGATAGACATGCGCCGACGTCCACGCCTTCAGCGACCAGCGCCCGGTGGTCATCGCCCGCTTGCGCACGCCCAGCATCGTCAGCCACAGGATCAGCAGCAGGCCGACCGTGCCGAGGAAATAGCCGTAGGCGCTGCCGCCGTTCGGCCGCGGCTGCACATCGTCGAACGCGTAGATCACGATCGCGATCAGCGATACGGTCAGCGCGATCTTCAGCCAGCGGAAGCCGGCGTGCCGCAGGAACCCCTCATGCTGCGACGTGACCTGCTTGAGTTGCTGTACCCCCCGTGCAGCCACGTCAGGCGTCCCCCTTCTCGAGCTTGGAGACCGTCAGGAAGCGTTCCGGCGACACGCGGATCGCCGCCCCCGTCGGGCAGGCGCGCACGCAGGCCGGCCCGCCCTCGATCCCGGAGCACATGTCGCACTTGATCGCCTTTTTCGGCTTCTCCACGCCGGGATCGGCATGCTTGTACGACCATTTCTTGTCCGGCTCGCCCGGCCCCGGCCCCATGCCGAAGAACAGCCAGCTGAGCAGGCCCGGCTTCTTCGGCGGCACCTTGTCCATGCGGATCACGCCGTACGGGCAGTTGCGCTGGCAGTTGCCGCAGCCGATGCAGGTATCGTCGATGAACACCTCGCCGTCCGGCCCGCGATGGATGGCGTTGGGCGGGCAATCGGCCATGCAGTGCGGATGCTCGCAGTGGCGGCACGATGTCGGCACGTGCAGGTGGGCGTAGGTGCGCCCCGCCTCGCGATCCAGGCGGGAGAGGCCCTCGTGGCTGTCGGCGCAGGCCTTCTCGCAATTGTCGCAGCCGACGCAGAGATTCTCGTCGATCAGCAGCACGTCGGTCGCCTCGCCGATGCCGTTGTCGACGAGGAAGTTGGCGACGGAGGAGTACATGTCGACGACGGTCGAGAAGCTGTCCTTCTTGGCCTCGACGAAGGCGTTGAGATCCTGCCGGCCGGCCATGTCCTTTTTGGCCTTCTCGAACAGGTCCGGCTTGCCGTCGAGCAGCCGCTTGAACGCGTCGCCGTTGAGCTTGATGACCTCGCTCTTGATCGCCGCGCGCACGGTGGCGGATCGCTTGGAGCCGTCGATCACCGCCATCTCGCCCACGTAGGAGCCGGCCGGCAGGTAGGAGAGGAACACCGGCTTGCCGCCGATCGCCTTCTCCACCACCATCGATCCCACGCGGATCACGTAGATGTCGTTGTCGGCGTCATTCTCCTTGATGATCGCCTGCCCCGCTTTCACCGTCATGATCTCGGCGGTGTCCGTCACCTCACGCAGATCGTCGGGCGTCAGGCCGGAGCCGAACATCTGAAGCAGCTGCCGCTCGGTGGAGATGCGGTTCACCACGCGCTTGGCGGAAGGCACCTGCGCCATCAGCTTCAGGGCGGCGGTGCGGCTGATCTCGACCAGGATCGAATCCTCCGCCGCGCGGATGGTGGCGCCGCGCCTGCGGCCGGAGATGAGGCCCACCTCGCCGAAGATCGATCCGCGCGGGATGCGGATGCCGGCGCCGTTCGGCAGGCTCACCTCGACCGAGCCGGAGGCGATCGCGAACAGTGACGAGCCGGGCTCGTCCTTCTCGAACACCGTCTCGCCGATGCGATAGGCGCGCACGTCGGAATCGAGCATGAACTCGCGCATCTGCAGCGGCGACAGGCCGTTCAGGATCTCCACATTGCCGCTGAGGAAGGCCAGCCACTCGTCGACCGAGCGCTTGCGCGGCATGTTCTTGAAGCGATCCTCCAGGATCGGTTCGTCGGCCGGCTTCAGGCTGGTATTGCCGTTGATGAACTCGACGACGTCATAGCCCTGGTTCATGCAGTGCTTGATCAGCGGGTAGCCGGCCAGCGCGCCGATCACGAAGATGCCGGGCACCGTGCTCTCGAACTGCGGCGAGAGCTTGGGGTAGGCCTCCCGGTCCGGGCTCGAAAACTCGATGCCGGTGCCCTTCTTCACGCCCTTCTTGATCGATACGGTGCCGTCGCGGCCCTTGACCTCCTGATCCTCGAACTCGGCGCCGCACGCCTCGACGAAGCCGCGCGGCGCGGCCGATCCCATGCGCGCGATGATGCGGTCGCAACGGATGCGCGCCTCGCCGTCGCGCGTGTCGAGCGTGACGAAGCCCGTCTCCACCTTGTTCGGCGCGGTCTCCGCCATCACGGTCAGCCGGCCGGCGTCGCGCATGGCGAACAGGCCCTTGACGTTGGCATCCTTGGCGCGGCTGAAATCGGCCGTGCGGTTGAGGATGGTGACGACGTTGCGCTGCGCCGGATCGGTGGCGAGGCCCACGGCATTCTCGATGCCAGCATCGCCCGCGCCGATCACCAGGATATGCTCGTCGACATACTCGCCGGGATCGTCGAGCTGATACTGCACGTGCGGCAGATCGCCGCCGGGCACGCGCAGCAGGTTCGGGTTGCCCTGCGTGCCGATCGAGAGGATCACATATTCGGCCTTGATCTCGCTCTTGTCCTTGAGCTTGATCGTGAAGTCGCCGCGGGTGCCGGTGATTGCCGTCACCTCGGCGTTCAGCCGCACGTTCACCTTCTGGCCGGCGGCCTGCTCGTCCCAGGTGCCGAGCACCTTCTCGCGCTTGCCTGCCTCGAAATCCATGTCCGAGCGCAGCACCAGCTGGCTCGGCGTGGCCATCACGTGCTTGCCCTTCTGATATTTGAAGATCGTATCGGAGAGATGATCCGTCTTCTCGATCAGCACGTGCGACAGCCCGAGCTGCGCCGCGCGTCCGGCTGCACTCAACCCGGCCGGCCCGGAGCCGACGATGGCGATGCGAAAGGCGTCTGCCACTGGTCCCCCTCAATCACCCGAACAGCCCGCCCCCGGCGGACTTCACTTGTGCGCGGCCCGTTCAGCGAGCCTTCATCGTCAGGTGCGACCCCGCTCTCACTCTATCAGCTTGTGCAGCATCCGCCAGACACGTTGTTCGTCGAAATCCGTGCCCGGAACAAAAAATCGCGCCGTCGCCAAGCTCCCGGCCGCTGGTCCAGACTAATTGCGAAGCATTCGCAGGAAATCGCAGGAGAGCGGCCAAGAGAAAGGGCCGCCGCGGCGACCCTCTCCCTGCCCGATCGTCCCGGCGCTGCTCAGAGCAGCACCGCCATCACGCGCCGGTTGGCGGCGGCCTGCGGCGCCACGCCCGGCAGCGGCCGGCTGGAGCCGAAGCCCGCCACGTCCAGCCGCTGGCGATCCACCCCGGCCTGCACCAGATAGTCCGCCACCGCCTGCGCGCGGCGCTGGGAGAGGTTGCGGTTCACCACCGGCGATCCGCTGGCATCGGTATGCCCCTCGATCCGCAGGCGGCGAGTGGCCAGCTTCGGCGTGGCCAGAGCGTTGGCGTATTTCGCCAGCCGCGCCTTCGATGCCTCGGTCAGCACGGCGGACGCCGGCTCGAAGGTGAGGCCCAGGTCGGCGCTGCCGACGCGCATCGGCTTTACCGGCTTGGGCGGGGCGGCGGCGGGCGCCGGCGCTGCGACCGATGCCGTCTGCGTCGGCGCTCCGTCCGCCTGGCCGCGGCGGAAGCTGAAGCCCCGCGTCGCCGATCCGCGCGGCGCCGGCTTGCCCGGCGTGGCAGTGGCGGGCGCGCCGCCGGGCGCTGCCGCCGCCGGCTCGGCCGCCGTGTCGCAGTCGCCGGTCAGGTCGCAGGTGAACTGCGCCTCCTCGGCATCGGGCGCGGCCCAGGCCGGCGCCGCCATCGCCATCGCACATCCCAGGAGGGCCAGGCCCCGAACACTCAAGCCGACATGCAGCTTCATGGCACTATCCTTCCAACAGCCTGTGGGATCGAACCCACGATGAACCCAGCGGCGCCACCGGCATCACCTCGGCGCCTGCATCCTCTCTATGCCTATAGCGTGATTCGCCCAGTGACGCGTATCACTGCCACATTGTTTCGCGATTTTTTCTCTAGGCGCGGCGCTCATTTCGGATCGATGCGGAACCACACCATGTCCGCGTCCCACTTGCCCTGCCCGGTCGCCTGCCGCAGCGTCGGCGCGAATTCGCCGGCGGACTGCACCGTGCCCTGCGGCTTGGTCGCGGCCAGCGGCTGCTCGCCGACCACCAGGAACAGGCCGGTCCAGCCGAGGTGATCGGGGTAGACGGAGAATTCGTATTTGCCGGGCGCGGCGCTGGTCAGCCCCACGTCGGCATCTTTCAGGGCGTCCAGCGCGGCCTTGTCAGGTAGGATCCACGTCACCTGGCCGTTCGGCTCCACGCCGAACAGCGCCATCGACGAATCCGCCTTCTCCAGCGCGATCTGCACGCGCGCCAGCGCCTGCGGCTTCGGCTTGATCGCATAATCCAGCACGAACGGCTCGCCCGTCACCAGCAGGCGCCCGCCGGGGCTCCGCCGCAGGCGGCGCGGCTCGTCGATTGCGGCGCACTCGCGCGGGTCGATCTGCGCCACCTTGTCGGTGGAGACCTGCGTCACCGCCATCTTGCCGGCCTGCGCGATCGCCAGCACGGCCGCGCCGGCCTGCGCCGGGTTGCCGGCCACGCCGGTCAGCCCCAGCCTGCCGTTGCTGCCGTCCTGCACCGGATCGACGCGGAGCCACGCGCACGGCGTCTTGCCAAGCTGCGCCTCGATGAGTTCGCCGGTCGTCGGCGCGCTGCTGCGGACGACGAACCAGACGATCGCGCCGACGATGGCGATCGCCACCGCCGCCAGCGCGGCGAGCTTCTTCGCGCCGCTGCGGTCCACCGGCGGCGGCGGCGGCGGCGGCAGCGCAGCCACGGGTGCCTGCCCGGTCGCCATGAAGTTGCGCGCGGCATCGACGATCTGGCGGGTCTGCGCGTCATTGCCCTCGCGGAACGGCGCGACGTCGACCGGGCTCGATCCGCCGAAGCCGAACGGCAGCGCCACCTCGTCCAGCAGCACGCCCAGATAGCCGCCGCGCCCGTTCGCCGCCTCGGCCTGATCAAGCACCGCGCCACCGTCGGCCGCCTCCACCGAGGCCCTGGACCACAGGATCAGCGAGAGCTTCGCCGGTGCCGCGAGGGCGTCGGCCGGCTCGCGCCCGCCGGCCGTCACGTCGTAGCCGGCGCCGCGCAGCGCCGCGACGATGGCGCCGGCGCGCGCGCCGTCCGCCTGCGCGTGAGATACGAAGATGTCGCTCATAGGTTCGTCGGTGCCTTGCCGCCAGATTGTGTCCGCCGCCCGCCACCTAGCGCCAGCGGGATGATGAGCGCCACCAGCACGATGCTGACGGCGAGGCTCGCATTCAGTCCTTCCACGGATCCCCCCCAGATCGTCGGCCCGACGAGATCGACGTCCATGATCGAGCCGAATGCGCCGATACCCGGATTCGGCGACGCGCCAAACACCATCTCCTCCGCCCAGTTATAGCCGAAATGGGCGAGCATCGGTGCGATCAGCCCGCCCGTGCGCCACGCCAGCAGGCCGAACCAGATGCCCGCCAGCAGGATGTTCAGCAGGCTTACCGGATGCCCCCAGCCGCCCACCATGTGAATCACCATGAAGGCGAGCGAGGCGACCAGGATGCCCGCCGTCGGCCCCCATGCGCGCACCAGCGCCGGCTGCAGCAGGCCGCGCACCAGCAGTTCCTCGCCGAACACGCCCAGGAAGGTGAGCAGGCTGCCGATCGCGAACAGCGCCGCGTCCTCGGCGGCGGGGTGCGGCCGGCCCACCGCCACGCCGCCGATCCACGCGCTCGCCAGCACCAGCGCCAGTGCGCCGGCACCGGCCGGAAAGGCGCTGCCGGTGATGGCGGCCGGCCCGGTGCGCAGCGGCGGCACCTCGCCCGAGACGAGCAGGCCGATCAGCGCCAGCCCGATCACGGAAAGGCCCACGCCCAGCCGCGCCACGATCTCGAAGGCCAGGTCGGAGGGTTCCGGCCCCACGATCAGGCCGATCAGGGTGAGCGTCATCGGCTCCACCGAGGTCACGATCAGCGAGGCGCCGGCGACGACGTAGACCAGCACGATCAGCGCGCGCAGATCCGATCGTCCGCCGCGCGGCACGACCAGCTCCGGGCGATAGGCCGCCGGCTCGCGATGGACGTCTGGCACCAGTCTCACCCCCCTGCCACGATAGACGCGCGAACATGCGCGCTACCGCGGGCAATATCGTCCAGGTGCGACCCCTTTTCGCGCACTCTATCATCTTGCGCAGGCGCCGCTAGACTGCTTGTTACTGCCGGCCGGGGGGTTGATATTCTATGACGGGTGCGGACAATCGCGTTGAAACGGTCTCGCGTCATCGATCCGGGTTGGGCGGATCGGGGTTGCCGGTCGCGCGCATCGCCCTGCTGCTCGCGGCGCTGATCGCGCTTGTGGCCGTGGCGGTGGCGGTGTGGCGCGGCACCCGCAGCGATCCGCCGGTCGCCGCCCAGATGCCGCCGGCCGCCTCGCCGCAGGCCGACGTCACCACGATGATCGCCCAGCTGGAAGCGAAGATGAAGGCCAATCCCGGCGATGCCGCCGGCTGGCGGATGCTCGGCTGGTCCTACTACCGCACGGAACGGTTTGCCGACGCGGTGAACGCGTATCGCCGCGCCACCCTGGCCGATCCGAAGAACGCGGAGGGCTGGTCCGCGCTCGGCGAGGCGATCTCGCTTGCCGGCAAGGGCGATGTGCCGGCGGAGGCGGAGGGCGCGTTCCGCAAGGCGCTGGCGATCGATCCGGCCGATCCGCGGGCGCGCTACTTCCTCGCCGTGAGGAAGGATCTCTCCGGCGATCACAAGGGCGCCGTGGACGATTGGCTGGCGCTGCTCAAGGATACGCCGCCCGGCGCCCCGTGGGAGGAGAATGTCCGCCAGACGATCACCCAGGTCGCCGCCAAAAACGCTATCGACATCGCCGGCCGCATGCCGGCCGGCGCCGCGGCCCCGCCGGCGGCCGGGCCGAACGCCGCGACCGACGCGATCCCAGGCCCCACGCGGGAGCAGATGTCCGCCGCCTCCGCGCTGCCGCCCGGCCAGCAGGATGCGATGGTGCGCGGCATGGTCGACTCGCTCGCGGCCAAGCTGAAGGCGAACCCGGCGGACGCGGACGGCTGGCTGCGGCTGATGCGCGCCCGCATGGTGCTGGGCGATCGCGCCGCCGCCACCCAGGCGCTGCGTGACGGCACCGCCGCCTTCCCCGCCGACAAGGCGGCACAGGCGAAGCTTGCCGAAGGCGCACGCGCGCTCGGCGTACCGGGGGCCTGACCGCCCGCGATGCTGCGCCTGCTGACGATCGCCGGCACCCGGCCGGAAGCGATCAAGCTCGCGCCCTTGGCGCTCGCCGCCGCCGCCCGGCCGGGGATCGATCACCGGCTCGTCGCGACCGGCCAGCACGGCGCGCTGTTCCACGATGCGCTGGCCGCGTTTCACGTCGCGGCCGATGCGGACATGCGGCTGCTGGTGCAGGGCCAGTCGATCGAGGCGCTGGCCGCGCTGGTCGGCGAAGGCGTCGCGCGGGCCATTGCCGATGTGCGCCCGCACGTGCTGCTGGTGCAGGGCGACACCACCAGCGCGTGGGCGGCCGCCCGCGCCGCTTACGCGCTCGGCGTGCCGGTCGGCCATATCGAGGCGGGCCTGCGCTCCGGCGACATGGCATCGCCCTGGCCGGAGGAGCGCAACCGCGTCGAGATCGATGCGCTCGCGACCCTTCTGTTCGCGCCGACCCATGGCGCGGCGGCGAACCTGGCGGGGGAGCCCGGCATCGCCGGTGAGGTCGCCGTCACCGGCAACACCGGCATCGATGCGCTGCTGGCGATCCACGCCCGCCCGCCCGCGCCCGCCATCCGCCCCGGCGCGCGCCGCCTGATCCTGGCGACGACCCACCGCCGCGAGAATATCGGCGCAGGCATCGCCGGCATCTGCGCCGCCCTTCGCGCGCTCGCGCGCCGGCCGGATGTCGATATCGTGCTGCCGGTCCACCCGAACCCGGCGGTGCAGGCGCAGATCCTGGCCGCCCTGTCCGGCTGCGCGCGGATCGATTTGCCGCCCGCGCTCGATTATCCGGCGATGGTGCGGCTGATGGCGCGCGCCCACCTGATCCTGTCCGACTCGGGCGGCGTGCAGGAGGAGGCGCCGGCGCTGGGCGTGCCGCTGCTCGTGCTGCGCGAGAATAGCGAGCGGCCGGAGGTGCTGGAGAGCGGCAATGCGCGGCTCGTCGGCACAGATCCCGCGCGCATCCTGGCGGCGGCCGAGGCGATCCTGGACGATCCCGCCGCCCATGCCGCCATGGCCCGGCCCGCCTTTCCCTATGGTCGCGGCGACGCCGCCGAGCGCATCCTCGACGCGATCGAGGACTGGCATGCCGCACGGTCGGCAGGAGCGCTCGCCGTCGCCACCCCCGCCTCAACCCTTGCCATCGCCCGCCCCCTCGCCCAAGGGAGCGCGGCGAAAGGACAAGAGTGATGGCAAGCAACTGGACGCCCGACAGCTGGATGGCACATGAGGCCCGGCAGCTGCCCGACTATGCCGATCGCGCGGCGCTGGACCGCGCCACCGCCGAACTCGCCCACTATCCGCCGCTGGTCTTCGCCGGCGAGGCGCGGGCGCTGCGGGCGGAACTGGCGCAGGTCTCGGCCGGCAAGGCGTTCCTCCTCCAGGGCGGCGACTGCGCGGAGAGCTTCGCCGAGTTCCACCCCAACACCATCCGCGACACCTTCCGCGTCATCCTGCAGATGGCGGTGGTGCTCACCTACGCCTCCAAGCTGCCGATCGTGAAGGTGGGGCGCATGGCCGGCCAGTTCGCCAAGCCGCGCTCGGCCAACACCGAGGAGATAGATGGCGTCAGCCTGCCCAGCTACCGCGGCGACATCATCAACGACATCGATTTCGCCGCCGCCGGCCGCGTGCCCGATCCGCAGCGCATGATCCGCGCCTACAACCAGTCCGCCGCCACGCTGAACCTGCTGCGCGCCTTCGCGCAAGGCGGCTATGCCAACCTCCATCAGGTCCACGCGTGGACGCTCGACTTCATGGGCCGCAGCCCGTGGGCCGCGCAATATCAGGCCGTCGCCGATCGGATCGGCGACGCGCTGGATTTCATGGCCGCCTGCGGCATCAACCCGGAAACCGTGCCGCAGCTGAACGCCACCCACTTCTACACCAGCCACGAGGCGCTGCTGCTGCCCTACGAGCAGGCGCTGACCCGCCAGGATTCGCTGACCGGCGGCTGGTACGATACGTCCGCCCACTTCCTCTGGATCGGCGATCGCACCCGCTTCGAAGGATCGGCGCATGTCGAGTATCTGCGCGGCATCGGCAACCCGATCGGCCTGAAGTGCGGCCCCAGCCTTGAGCCGGACGCGCTGCTGCGCATGCTCGACACGCTGGATCCGGCGCGTCAGCCGGGCCGCATCACGCTGATCACCCGCTACGGCCACGACAAGATCGAGAAGCACCTGCCCGCCCTCGTCCGCGCGGTAAAGCGGGAGGGGCGGCCGGTCGTCTGGTCGTGCGATCCGATGCACGGCAACGTGGTGAAGGCCGCCAACGGCTACAAGACGCGCCCGTTCGAGCGTATCCTGGCCGAGGTGCGCGGCTTCTTCGCCGTCCACCGCGCCGAAGGCACGCACGGCGGCGGCATCCACGCCGAGATGACCGGCCAGAACGTCACCGAATGCACCGGCGGCGCGATCGACATCACCGAGCAGGGGCTGGCCGATCGCTATCACACCCACTGCGATCCGCGCCTCAACGCCGGCCAGTCGATCGAACTCGCCTTCCTCCTGGCCGAGATGCTTAATCAGGAGATGCGCGAGCGCGAGAAGGCGGCGGCCTGACCGGGTGGCACGGCGGACCGGCCTCCCCGCCTCCGCCGCCATCTCCGTTCCACGCCTGCCGGGCAAGCGGGCGCTGGCGGCACCACTCGGCCGGATCGAGGTTCAGCTCTCGGCATGTCCGCTCATCCTGAGGAGGGGCTGAGCGGAGGCGAAGACCCGTCCCGAAGGACCTCTTATGTCCTTCGAGACGCCATTTCGACACGCTCAATGGCTCCTCAGGATGAACGGTTTGCATAAAGCGCGAGTAGAATCGACCTGATCCGTTCAATGTCGATCCAGCCGAGCCATCAACCTGAACGTGCTTCAGAGTCCAGGCGAGACATGGCGGCATCGTGCAGCCTCGCGAGCAACTGGCCGCGTGCATGGATCCTGAAACGAGTTCAGGATGACGGACGACATGCTTGAATGGGATATCAGCGAACTCGGTTCGAGACTCCCGCTTCGTCAGGGTGTCGCCGGCGTGGGGGGCGTCCCGTTCCGCAGGCCCGCCGGCACGCGGCTTCACGGTCCCGGCTCCTCCCTCGGGCGAATCCTCCTCGTCCTCGCGCCCCTGCTCGCCGTCGCCTGCTCGCCGCAGGCGGAGCGGGCGCGGGACGGCGCCACCCTCGTACGCCTCACGGACGACGAGGCGAAGGGCCTCGATCCGCAGACCGTCTCCGATCTCGCCTCCATCCGCGTCGCCGCCGACCAGTTCGAGGGCCTCACCCGCTTCACCGCGCAGGGCACCGCCGAACCCGGCCTGGCGACCGGCTGGAGCGTGTCGGCGGACGGCCTCGTCTGGCGCTTTCCGCTCCGGCCCGGCCTCGCTTTCTCGGACGGTGTGCCGATCACGCCAGCCACCTTCGCCGGCACCTTCCGCCGGCTGCGCGATCCCGCCACCGCCTCGCCGCACGCGCCGCTGTTCGCGCCGGTGGCGGAGATGGCGGCGGAGGGTGAGGCAGTGCGCGTCACCCTGCGCCACCCCTTCCCGGCCCTGCCGGAACTGCTCGCCCACCCGGCCATCGCCGCGCTGCCGCTGCACCGCATCGCCGCCGTCGGCGGCGGCGGCTGGACGCGCGACCGGCCGATCGTCGCTTCCGGCCCCTACCGCCTCGTCCGCTGGGCGCTGCACGACAGCATCCGGCTGGAGCGGAACCCGCGCCGCCCGGCCGAGGCGAAGATCGCAGCGGTCGAGTGGCGGCCGGTGGAGGACAGGCTGACGATGCTGCGCCAGTTCGCCGCCGGCGCCGCCGACGTGACGAGCGACCTGCCCGCCACCCGCCTGCCGTGGCTGCGCGCGCATCGGCCGGGGGCGGCGCACCTCGCCCCCTATCGCGGCAGCTTCTACTACGCCTTCAACCTGCGCCGCCCGCCGTTCGACGATGTCCGCGTCCGCCCTGCGCTCAGCCTGGCGGTCGATCGGCGCTGGATCGCCGGGCCGCTGCTCGGCGTGGGCAACCCGCCGGCGTGGGGCGTCGTGCCGGCGGGGACCGGCGGGCTGCACGCCTTCCGCCCGCTGTGGGCGGACTGGCCGGCCGCCCGCCGCCTCGATGCCGCCCGCGCGTTGCTGGCCGCCGCCGGCTACGGCCCGGCGCGCCCGCTCGTCTTCGATCTGCGGTTCAACAGCGATGCCGATCACCGCCGCGTCGCCATCGCACTCGCCGCCATGTGGCGCCCGCTGGGCGTGGAGGCGCGGCTGCTGAACAGCGAGGCGACCCTGCACTTCGCCAGCCTGCGCAGCGGCGACTTCGCGCTCGCCCGCTCCGGCTGGATCGCGGACCTCGCCGCGCCGGAGAATTTCCTCGTCGTCCACCGCTCGGATGCCGGCCCGATCAACTATTCGGGCTATGCCAGCGCCCGCTTCGACGCCGCGCTGGACGCCGCTATGGCCGAGCCCCGCGCCGCGCCGCGCGCCGCCGCGATGCGCCGGGCAGAGGCGATCCTGATCGACGATGCGCCCATCCTGCCGCTCTACTTCTACGTCAGCCGCGCGCTCGTCTCCCGCCACGTGACGGGTTGGCGGGACAATCCGGCGAACGTACATCCGAGCCGGACCCTGGGCCTGGACCGATGATGATGCGATGCCTTCCCCTCGCCGCGCTGCTGGCGCTCGCCGCCTGCGCGCCGCCGCCGGACGACGGGCCGCTCGTCGCCAGCGTGATCGGCGAGAGCCCGCGCATCGTCGATCCCAGCCAGAAGCCGCTCGCGCCGGCCTCGGCGCTGCTGCTGGCGACGACGGCGCAGGGCCTCGTCCGCTTCGATGCCGCCGGTCAGATCGAGCTGGGTCTGGCGATCCGCTGGGATGTCTCGGACGACGGCCTCTATTACACCTTCCGCATCACCGATACCGATGCGATCGACGCGGAGCAGGCCGCCCGCTGGCTGCGCGCGGCGATCGGCCCCACCAGCCGCAATCCGCTGAAGCCAGTGCTCGGCGCCGTCGCCGAGATCGTCGCGGTGACGCCGGAGGTGATCGAGATCCGCCTCGCCAGCCCGCGGCCCGATCTGCTGCCGCTGCTCGCCCAGCCGGAGCTCGCCATCCTGGCGCGCGGCGCGGGCACCGGCCCGTTCCGCATCGCCGATCGCGCGGGCGGCGCCATGCTGCTCAGCCCCACCGACCCGCGTCTGGCGGAGGCGGAGCCGGCCGCGCTCGCCCGCGCGCAGGTGCGCCTGCGCATCGAGCGGGCGGCCAGCGCCGTCGCCCGCTTCGCCGCCGGAAGGTCCGCCATCGTGCTCGGCGGCCGCTTCGCCGATCTGGCGATCGCGCGCGCCGCCGGTCCGCCGGCCGATGCGCTGCACATCGATCCCACCAACGGCCTGTTCGGCTTCGCCGTCACCCGGCGCGGCGGCTTCGTCGGCGTGGCGGACAATCGCCGCGCGCTCTCCATGGCGATCGACCGGAATCGCCTCGCTGCGGTGTTCGGCGCGGGCTGGCGCCCGATCGCCACGCTCGTCCCGCTCGCCCTCACCGATCGTCCAGCACCCGCAACGCCGGACTGGATCGACACCGCGCTCGATCAGCGCCGCGCGCTCGCGCGCGAAACGGTGGCCGGCTGGACGGCCGCGTCCGGCGAGGCGCCCGTCGTGCGCGTCGCCGTGCCGCCGGGGCCGGGTGGCCGCATGCTCTTCCGCCTCGTCGCCGCCGATTGGGCCGCGATCGGCGTCGGCGCCACCCGCGCCGGCGATGGCGAGGAGGCGGACCTGACGCTGCTCGACGCGGTCGCGCCCGGAGACAGCGCCAGCTGGTATCTCCGCCGCTTCGAATGCGTCCGCTCGATCGCGTGCAGCCTGGAGGCCGATACCGCGCTCGATGCCGCCCGCACCGCGCCCACCCTCGTCGAGCGCGCCGCCCATCTGGCCGACGCGGACGCCCGCCTGGCCGAGATCAGCGCCTTCATCCCGCTCGCCGCGCCGCTGCGCTGGTCGCTCGTGTCCCGCCGTCTGCCGGCCTTCCAGGATAATCGCCGCGCCGCCCACCCGCTCGATCAATTGCGCGCGGAGTGATGCGGGCGCGCGATCGGCTTCCTATATCCCTCCCGCAATCAGGAGGATGCCATGCGCGTTTCGGCCGACCAGTTCGACAGCATCGCTGCCGGCCTGTCGCTGGGCCGCGATCCGGCGTCGGTGCGCGCCCGTGTCGAGGCGATGGAGCGGGTGCTCGAACGCCTGTTCGTCGTGCCGGTGCTCAGGCGGCCGATCGGGCTGGACGTGATCGCCGATCTCGTGCCCGTCCTCGGCACCGTCGTCACCACCGCCATGGGCGCGTGGATCGTGTGGGAGGCGCGCAACCTCGGCATGTCGCGATGGCAGATCGCGCGCATGGCCGGCAATGTCGGCGTCGATTCGCTGCTCGGCGCGATCCCGTTCGTCGGCGCGATTCCGGACTTCTTCTTCCGCTCGAACACGCGCAACCTGCGCATCATCCGCCGCCACCTCGATCGCCACCACCCGGCAACCGCAACGATCGAGGGCGAGGCCGTGCGCGCGCCGCTCAGCCGGGATCGGTGATCCGCACCCGCGTGGTCCGCGCGACACCGCCGGCCACCGCCGGGCAGCCTGTATAGCGCAGCCGCGTATCCAGGCAGAGCCACAGCTCGGCCAGCCGCCCGTCACGGCCGGTCGTCACGCGCACCATATCCTCGCGGATGCCGCGGTTGCTGGCGGCGAAGGCGGCGGCGATGTCGCCGGCGGTCACGTCGTCCCGCGCCGCCAGCGCGTGCATGTCGGGAAAGCGCAGTGCGCGATAGAGCCGGCTCGACTGCGCGAAATAGGCACGCGGGGTGGGCGACATGCAGGTCCCGTGCTTGGCCCATTCATGCTGGATCAGCTGCACCGATGGCGTGGTGCAGAGCATCTCGCGCACCACCCGCTCCGGCACCAGCGGCGTCGCGCGGCAATATTGCGGCCAGGATTCGCCCGCCGCATCCGGCCACAGCCCGTGCAGGGTGAAGCCGAAGCGGCCGTTCGCGCCGCCGCACTGGAACGCATCCTCGGCCGATCCCGCCTTGCCCGGGCAGTAGCCGGGCGACCAGCTGATCGCCAGCGTGTAGCGGCCGATCGGCATGATGCGGCGCGGGTTCGCGGCCGTCGGCGGCTCCGGCCGGGGCCGTGGCAGGCTGGCCGGGATGGTGCAGGCCGATGCCTGGGCATGCGCCGCCGCCGGCAGCAACGCCGCGAGCACGGCTGGCAGGATCAGCGCCATCCGCCTCATCGCGGCGCCAGATCCAGGCCGATGTCGGCGGCCGGGGCCGACTGCGTCAGCCGCCCGACCGAGATGTAGGTGACGCCGCTCTCCGCGATCGCCCGGATCGTGTCCAGCCGCACCCCGCCGGACGCCTCGGTCGGCACCCGGCCGCCGACCAGGGTGACGGCGGCACGCAGGGTCGGCGGGGCCATGTTGTCCAGCAGCAGGTGGGTCGCGCCGGCCGCCAGCGCGGGCTCGATCTGGTCGATCCGGTCCACCTCCACGATGATGCTCGCGATCCCCGCAGCCGCCGCCCGCCGCGCCGCCTCGGCCACGCCGCCCGCCACCGCGACGTGATTGTCCTTGATCATCGCCGCATCCCACAGGCCCATGCGATGGTTCGTCGCACCGCCCATGCGGGTCGCGTATTTCTCGATCAGGCGCAGGCCGGGGATGGTCTTGCGCGTGTCGAGCAGGATCGCGCCGGTGCCGGCGATCGCATCCACATAGGCGCGCGTCAGCGTGGCGATGCCGGAGAGATGCTGCACGGTGTTCAGCGCGGATCGCTCCGCCGTCAGCAGCGCCCGCGCGCGGCCACGCAGGTGCAGAATGTCCGTGCCCGCCGCCACCCGGTCGCCGTCCGCCACCAGGCGCTCGATCGCGACATCCGGATCCAGCGCGCGGAAGAACGCCTCCGCCAGCGGCAACCCGGCCACGACGATCGCGTCGCGGCTGTCCATCACCCCGTCGAACATCGCGTCCGCGGGAATGACGGCGGCGGACGTGATGTCACCCGCCTCGCCCAGATCCTCGGCCAGCGTGGCCGCCACGAAGGCGTCGGTGTCGAAGCCGGCTATGTCGATCGTCATCGTCACCGCCCCCGTCAATCCCCGGTCACGCGCGCCAGGCCCAGATCGCCCAGGCCCACCGTGCCGCTCGCCATCGCCAGCATCCTGTCCAGCGGGGCCTTGGCGGCCAGCCGGGTCGCCTCGTCCAGCTCGATGCGGGGCGTCAGGTCGCGCAGCGCGAGGTACAGCTTCTTGATCGTGTTCAGCGCCATGTACGGGCACATGTTGCAGTTGCAGTTGCCGTCCGCGCCCGGCGCGCCGATGAAGGTCTTGCCCGGCGCCGCCTTCTGCATCTGGTGGATGATGTGCGGCTCGGTCGCCACGATGATCGTCTCGGCCGGGCTCGCCAGCGCATATTCCAGGATCGCCCGGGTGGAGCCCACCTGGTCGGCGTGATCGAGGATGTAGGCCGGGCATTCCGGGTGCGCCGCCACCGGCGCGCCGGGGTGCAGCGCCTTCAGCTTCAGCAGCTCCGTCTCGCTGAACGCCTCGTGGACGATGCAGGCGCCGGGCCACAGCAGCATGTCGCGCCCGGTCTTGCGGTTGAAATAAGCGCCCAGATTCTTGTCCGGCGCGAAGATGATCTTCTGGTCGGCCGGCAGCTGGCTCAGGATCTTCTCTGCCGAGGAGCTGGTGACGATGATGTCGCTGTGCGCCTTCACCGCCGCCGAGCAGTTGATGTACGTCAGCGCGATGTGATCCGGATGCGCCGCGCGGAAGCGGGCGAACTGCTCGGGCGGGCAGCTGTCCTCCAGCGAGCAGCCGGCCTCCATGTCCGGCAGGATCACCGTCTTTTGCGGGCTCAGGATCTTGGCCACCTCGGCCATGAAGCGTACGCCGCAGAAGGCGATCACCTCCGCGTCCGTGTCCGCCGCCTTGCGGCTGAGATCCAGGCTGTCGCCGACGAAGTCGGCGAGATCCTGTATTTCCGGCTCCTGGTAGTAATGGGCCAGGATCACGGCGTTGCGTGTCTTGCGCAGCCGATCGATCTCGGCGCGCAGGTCCAGCCCCGCCAGCGATCCGCCTGTGCCCAGCCGTGCGTCCATGCTCATCTCTCCGTCGCGGCGTTCGCCGTGTCATAGACGTCCCGCAGCGATGTGGAACGGTCCATCTGCTCGATCGTACGCGCCGGAAAGCCCGGCTCGTCCGGAAACCGCACGCGCACCTCGGCCGGCAGGGCGGCGGCACGCAGCGGCAGCGCGAAGCTGCGCTCGATCGCCCGGCGGGTCGCGTCGCGCGCGAGGCTCATCGGCACCGGCTGCCGCGCCTGCCGCAGCAGCTCTGCCTGGCCGGCGCGGCGATTGGCCGCGTCCAGCTGCTGGCCGGTGTCGCTGATCCGCAGCAGCAGCCCGCCGCCGTCATATTCGCGCAGCTGGGTGAGGTCGATCTGGGGGCCGACCACCTCCACCGGCGGCGCGGTGATGCGCAGCTCGCCGGCGGCCTTGTCATACACCACGTCCTCGGCCCGCAGCCGCGCCAGATCTACCTCGTAGCGCACGAGGCCGGGCATGATGAGCGTCCGCCGCGCGCTCAGCCCGAAGCGGGACTGGCTGGCCGTGACGACCGCGACATAATTGGCGACGAAAGCGGAGAGCCGGTTCTGCTCGCGCAAGCCCTGCAGGCTGGCGGAGACGATCGTCTCCGGCGCCGGATCGAACAGGTCCGCCGCCCGCCGCTGCATGTAGAGCAGGCCGGCGACCATCAGCAGGCCGGCCAGCGCCAGCGGCAGCAGCCAGCGTAACGCGCCCCTCACGCCGCCAGCCGCCACGTCTCGCCGCTGCGCGCCACGGCGCCGCGCTGCTCCATATCGATCAGGTGGGCCAGCACCGATCGCCCGGCAGCGCCGTGCAGCCGCGGATCGATGCCGGCGTACATCTTCGCCACCATCGCCGGAATCGCCTGATCGCCCTGCTCCAGCAGCCGCACGATCTGCCCCTCGCGCTGGCGCCGGTGGCCGATCAGCCCGCGCACGAAGCGCTGCGGCTTCTCCACCGGCTCGCCATGCGCCGGATAGTAGACCAGGTCGTCGCGCTGCATCAGCCGATCCAAGCTGGCCATATAGGCGCTCATGTCCCCATCCGGCGGCGAGATCACGGATGTGGACCAGCCCATCACATGATCGCCGGTGAACAGCGCCCGCGCCTGCGGCAGCGCGAAGCAGAGGTGGTTGGACGTATGGCCCGGCGTCGCCACCGCCGACAGCGCCCACCCGGCGCCGTGCACGCTCTCGCCATCGGCCAGCACGCGATCGGGCGCGTGGTCCGTATCGAAGGCGGCATCGGCGCGCGGCCCGTCGTCCGCCAGCGCCAGCGGCGCGCAGCCGACGATCGCGGCGCCCGTCGCCGCCCGCAGCGGGCGCGCGGCGGGGCTGTGATCGCGGTGGGTGTGGGTGCACAGGATGGCGGTGATCCGCTCGCCTGCGGTGGCCGCAAGGATCGCCGCGACATGCTCCTCCAGGTCGGGGCCAGGATCGATCACCGCCACCTCGCCATGCCCCACCAGATATGTCTGCGTGCCGGTATAGGTGAAGGCGGACGGGTTGGGCGCCAGCACGCGCCGCACCAGCGGATGCAGGTCTTGCGCGATGCTCGGGACTTGATCGGTCATGCCGGCCATGTGGCACTTCCGCCCGGCGATTTGAAGGGAGCCCGTATCTCCTCCGATGTGTCGGCCGGGCTTACACATGCCGCCATGCTCAACCCGCGATTAACCAGCGCGTGCCGCGGAAGCGCGTTGCCGTCGACAACTGGCACGCCGCTTGCGACGATGCCGGCGTTCCAAAACTCGTTCCAGAGTGGCGGGCCGATGCTGACTGGTCTCGCATCGGCCCGCGCCCACCCTTCCCCGCGATGGCGTGATCCGAAACGGCGCAGTCTGCCGCGCCGCGCCCTGCCGATCCGCGCCCGCCTGTGCGATCACGCGATGTTCGCAATTGCAGCATCGGAAAGACATGGCACGCATCGCCTTCGTCGAGAGCTACCCCTATGAGACGGTTCGCGCCGGCGACGTCGTCTATCTCGATGCGATTCGACGACACCTGCACGACGGCGGACATGACGTTCAGAGCTTCATCACGGATATATCTCGCGGTCGCACGAATCCGCTGGTCGATCTCCGCCCCGGCCTCTCCGGAGAGGAGCGTTTCAGGGTGCGGCGGGCAGTCGCGATCGGCCGCTACCGCTATGCCTCGCTCTCCCCCGTCACGTACCTGAACACCGCCATGCGCCTCGCCACCCGCCGCTCCTTCCTCAAGGACGAGCCGACGGCGGCGGAGGGACGATGGCTGCGGCGGCAGCTGCAGCATCTCCGCCCCGATCTGGTCGTGCTGATCTACGATGCCTGCGAGCTGCTGCCGTGGATCGGCGCATGGGCCGACACGACCGTGGCGATCAGGGGTTTCTTCAGCGAACGGCTGACGAGCCTGGGCGGCGACCGCGCGCATACCGCGCCCGTGCGGCCACGATCGTGGCAGGCGCTGCCCCGCGCCAGGCGGGCCGCCTTCAACAGCATGTCGGATCTGCTGCACTATAAGGAAGTCAGCGGTGCGCCGAACGGCGCCTTCATCGGCATGGGCTTCCCGTGCCGCATCGCGTCCGGGCATGCGGACGAGCCCGTCATCCTGTTCGTCGGCGCGCGGACCGAGCCGAACCGGCAGGGGATCAACTGGTTCGTCGCGCACTGCTGGGGCCCGATCCGCGCCGCCTGCCCGGCGGCGCGGTTGCGCATCGTCGGCTCGGTGGGTCGGGACGTCGCCGAAGCGGACACGCCCGGCATAGAGATCGCCGGCTTCGTCGCCGATCTCGATGCCGAATATGGCGCCGCCCGCATCGTGATCGCCCCGCTGCTGATCGGCACCAACGGCGTGAAGACCAAGATCGGCGAGGCATTCTCGCACGGCCGGCCACTGGTCACGACATCGCTGGGCGTAGATGCCGATGACCCGGCGCAGTTTGCCGGCGCCGCCGATGTGGCGGACACGGCGGACGCCTTCGCCGCCGCCGTCATCGCCCTGCTGGGGGACGACGCCCTGCACGCGGCACGCTGCCGCAGGGCCGAGGCGATCTATCGCGCCAACTTCTCCGACGAGGCCGCCTATCGCGCGCTCGACGAGATGCTGCGCTGATCGCCCGCCGGCCTCACCCCGCCTGCGGAATGCCCTTCTCGGCGAGCAGATCGGTCAGCTCGCCCGCCTCGTACATCTCCATCATGATGTCCGATCCGCCGACGAACTCGCCCTTCACGTACAGCTGCGGCACGGTCGGCCAGTCGGAGAATTGCTTGATCCCCTGGCGGATGGCCTGATCCTGCAGCACGTCCACCGTCGCATATTCCACGCCCAGCCGGTCGAGGATGGCGATGGCGCGGCTGGAGAAGCCGCACTGCGGGAACAGCGGCGTTCCTTTCATGAACAGCAGCACGTCGGCCGCGTTGACGGCGGTGGCGATACGATCCTGGACTTCGTCGCTCATGGCGCAATTCCTGTACTGGGGGCAGCGGTGGTCAACTGGAGCGCGTGGAGCACGCCGCCCATGCGGCCGCCGAGCGCATCGTAGACGCGCTGGTGCTGGCGCACGCGCGGCAGGCCGCGGAAGCTCTCGCTCACCACGCGGGCGGCATAATGGTCGCCGTCTCCGGCAAGGTCGGTGATCTCCACCTGCGCGTCCGGAATGGCCGCGCGGATCATCGTCTCGATATCTTCTGCCGCCATCGGCATCACTGCGACTCCATCAGCTGCCGCCGCGCCTCGACGGTGCGCTGGTCCAGCGCCACGCGGATGCGCGCCTCGTCGATATCGACATTGGCCGAGACGAGATCGCCGAGCAGCTTGCGGATCACGTCCTCGTCGCCCGCTTCCTCGAAATCGGCCTGCACCACGGCCTTGGCATAGGCGTCGGTCTCGGCCGGGGTCAGGCCCATCAGCTCGGCCGCCCAGGTGCCGATCAGGCGGTTGCGGCGGGCGGTGATGCGGAAGGCCATATCCTGATCGCGCGCGAACTTCGTCTCGAACCCGCGCTCGCGATCGTCGAATGTGGTCATGCGTCTGCCTCCGCTGTGCTCACCGACCAGATAGGGCGGCCGGCGGCGGCGCGCAACGGCGGCCGAAACGATCAGTCGAGCGTCACCACGAGCTTGCCCGTGGCCGCGCGCGACGCGAGCCGGGCGATCGCCGCGCCGCCATCCGCAAGCGCGTAGGTCTGCGTCACCTGCGGGCCGATCTTCCCCGCGCCCCACAGGTCGAACAGCCGCGCGACGTTCGCCGCATTCTCCTGCGGGAAGCGGCGGGCGAACTCGCCCCAGAACACGCCGCACACGTCGCAGCTCTTCAGCAGGGTGAGGTTCAGCGGCAGCTTCGGGATGCCGGCGGGGAAGCCGATCACCAGATAGCGCCCGGCCCAGGCGATCGCGCGCAGCGCCGGCTCGGCATAGTCGCCGCCGACCGGGTCGACGATCACGTCCGCGCCCCCGCTGCCCAGCGCCGCCTTGAACTGGTTGGCGAGCGCGCGCGATCCATCCTTGTCGAACGGCGCCGCGCCGTAGACCAAAGTCACCGCCGCGCCCGCCGCCCGCGCCACGGCCGCCTTCTCCTCGCTGGAGACGGCCGCCACCACGCGCGCGCCCAGCGCCGACGCCACTTCCACCGCCGCCAGCCCGACGCCGCCCGCCGCGCCCAGCACCAGCACCGTCTCGCCGGCGACCAGCCGGCCGCGATCCACGAGCGCGTGGACGACCGTGCCGTATGTCATCAGCAGCGCCGATCCTTCCGCGAAGCCGAACCCGTCCGGCAGCGCGAACACGGCGCCCGCCGGCACCGCCACCTTCTCCGCCATGCCGCCGCTCAGGCACATCGCGATCACCCGGTCGCCGGGCGCGAAGCCGGTTACGCCCTCGCCCGCCGCCTCTATGATGCCGGCCACCTCGCCGCCCGGCGCGAACGGGCGCGGCGGCTTGAACTGGTAGCGGTCCTCGATGATCAGGGCGTCGGGGAAGTTTACGGCGCACGCCCGCACCGCCACCACCACCTCGCCCGGCGCCGCCGCCGGATCGGGCAGATCGCCGATGGCGAGCGTCTCCGGCCCGCCCGGCGCGGTCGAGAGCAAGGCCTTCATGCGGCCAGCCACGGCCGCTCGGCCGCGATCCGCGCCTCGTAGCCGGCGATCTTCGCGTCCTGCGCCAGAGTGAGGCCCACCTCGTCCAGCCCGCCCAGCAGGCAATCGCGGCGGAACGGGTCCAGCTCGAAGGCGAAGCGGTCCTGATAGGGCGTCGTCACGGTGCACGTCTCCAGATCCACCGTGATCGGCTGGCCCTTCGCCACCTCCAGCAGCCGGTCGATCGCGTCCTGCGGCAGCACCACCGGCACGATGCCGTTCTTCACCGCATTGCCGGAGAATATGTCGGAGAAGCTCGGCGCGATCACCGCCGTCACGCCCATGTCCAGCAGCGCCCAGGCGGCATGCTCGCGGCTCGATCCGCAGCCGAAATTGTCGCCGGCGATGATGATCGGCGCGCCGGCATAAGCGGGATCGTCGAACAGGTTGCCCGGCTCCGCCCGGATCGTCTCGAACGCGCCCTTGCCCAGCCCGGCGCGCGAGATCGTCTTCAGATAGTGCGCCGGGATGATGACGTCGGTATCGATATTCTTGCGGCCGAGCGGATAGGCGCGGCCCTGAACGGTGCTGACAGGTTTCACGCCGTGGCTCCTGATGCGGTGAAGATGCTCGCTTCGCGGTAGCGTTCCGGCGCGCCCGGATGCTCCTCCCGGCTGTTCTCGTATTCCACCTCGATGCCGGCGAGATCGGCGGGATCGAACAGCCGCATGTTCACGCCGGCCCGATCCGGCCCGTGCGGATCGAGGTAGGACCAGTGGGTCGTCGCGCCGCACGTCTCGCAGAAGTTGAAGCTCAGGCGCGGCGCGGCCATGTCCGCGCGGGCATAACCGCGCGGCGTGCCGCCGATCGCCACCTGCGATCGCGGATAATAGGCCCACAGCGTGCCCAGCGTGAAGCAGACCGAGCAGTTGCACAGGTTCAGCTTCTCCGGCCGGCCGGGCACCTCGATCGTCACCGCCCCGCAGTGGCAGCGCCCGTTCATCCCACCAGCTCGCGCACGTCCGCCAGCCGCCCCGTCACCGCCGCCGCCGCCGCCATCGCGGGGGAGACGAGGTGGGTGCGCGCCCCCGGTCCCTGCCGGCCGACGAAGTTGCGGTTGCTGGTGGAGGCGCAGCGCTCGCCCGCCGGCACCTTGTCCGGGTTCATCGCCAGGCACATCGAGCAGCCGGGCTCGCGCCACTCGAACCCCGCCGCGATGAAGATGCGGTCGAGCCCCTCGGCCTCCGCCTGCCGCTTGACCAGGCCGGAGCCCGGCACCACCAGCGCCTGCCGCACATTGCCCGCCACGTGCCGGCCACGCGCCACTTCCGCCGCCGCGCGCAAATCCTCGATACGGCTGTTGGTGCAGCTGCCGATGAAGATGTTCTCGACCGCCACGTCCTGCATCCGCACGCCCGGCGCCAGTCCCATATAGGCCAGCGACTTGCGCGCCGCCTCCTGCTTGGAGGGGTCGGCGAAGCTCATCGGATCGGGCACCTCGCCGGTGATCGCCACCACGTCCTCGGGGCTCGTGCCCCAGGTGAGGCTCGGCGCGATCTCGCCCGCGTCGATCACCACCACCTTGTCGTAGACGGCGCCGGGATCGGTTGCCAGGCTGCGCCACCACGCGACCGCCCGGTCCCACTCGGCCCCCTGCGGCGCCATCGGCCGGCCCTTCAGATAGGCGAAGGTCATGTCGTCCGCCGCGATCAGCCCGGCGCGGGCGCCGCCCTCGATCGACATGTTCGATACGGTCAGCCGCCCCTCGACCGACATCTCGCGGAACACGTTGCCGGTATATTCGATCACATGGCCGGTGCCGCCGGCCGCGCCGATGCGGCCGATCACGTGCAGGATCACGTCCTTCGGGCTCACGCCGAAGCCGAGAACGCCGTCGACCCGCACCTCCATCGTCTTCGATTGCTGCAGCAGCAGGGTCTGGGTCGCCAGCACATGCTCCACCTCGGAGGTGCCGATGCCGAAGGCCAGCGCGCCCACGCCGCCATGCGCCGCGGTGTGGCTGTCGCCGCACACGATCGTGGTGCCCGGCAGCGAGAAGCCCTGCTCCGGCCCGACGACATGGACGATGCCCTGCTCGGGCGCGGTCGCGCCGATATAGGGCACGCCGAACTCGGGCGCGTTGCGCTCCAGCGCGGCCAGCTGCTGCGCCGATTCCGCGTCGGCGATCGGCAGGCGGTTGCCCGCCGCATCCAGCCGCGCGGTGGTCGGCAGGTTGTGATCCGGCACGGCGAGCGTCAGGTCCGGCCGCCGCACCTTGCGCCCGGCGAGCCTGAGCGCCTCGAACGCCTGCGGGCTCGTCACCTCGTGGACGAGGTGGCGATCGATGTAGATCAGGCAGGTGCCGTCGTCTCGCCGGTCCACGACATGCGCGTCCCAGATCTTTTCATAGAGGGTGCGGGGTGCGGTGCTCATGCGTGGCACTTAGGCGATGAGCGGGTTTTTGCCTAGTGGAGCGCACGGTCGCGGAGGCAGGCACGGGGTCGCCACGCAGGATGTGAACGTGTCGCGCGGAAACCGCGCTTGCCGCTGACGAGACCGCGATGCATCATTCGGCGATGGCCAAGTATCTTATCTCCTTTCCCAGCGAAGCCATGGTGCTGACGGACGAAGACCTCGCGCTCGCCGCTGTCGCCTCGCGGGCGGTGATCCAGGAAGCCAAGGACGCCGGCGTCTATGTCTTCGCCGGCGGTATCGCGGAGCGGGTCGATCCCGTCCTCGTCTCAGCCGACGGGTCCATCTCGGACGGAACATATCCCGGCATCCGGCTGACGGGCGGGATGACGGTGCTGGAACTACCGACCCGCGAGGAGGCCGTGGAGTGGGCGAGGAAGATCGCCGTCTCCTGCCGGTGCGCGCAGGAACTCCGCGAGTTCATGTACGACCCGGCGAGCTAGACGCCGCGCAAGCCGGTCGATCGGGAGCATCGGCGCGATCGAGAAAGAGGCGAAAGCAGGTTCGGACCGGACCGAGGCGCGTCTCGGTCGTAAGACTCTCTCACTCCGCCTTCTTGCCCTCCAGCTCCATCCAGTCCTTGAACGGGCGGCGGTACAGCATGTCGAACACCTCCAGCTGCAGCCCAACCGGCTTGTTGCTCTCGGAATTCCACAGCACCGCCACGCCGTCCTTCGTCTTCGGATCGAAGGCGATCATCGATCGGTAGCCGCGCACCGCCCCGCGATGGCCGACGATCGCGTGGCCGGCATATTGATAGTCGCGCCAGCCCAGCGCGTAATAGCCGTCGGTCAGCTCGCGGCGAAAGGCGGCGCCGCGCTTGGTGGCGGACGCGGTGGAGACGCGGGGGCGGTGGATCGTCTCCAGCACGCGCATCGGCAGCACGTTGCGCATCTCGCCCATCTGCGCGCGCATCCAGGTGCCGAGATCGAGGATCGAGGAGTTCATGCCGCCCGCCGCCGGCACGCGGTAGTAGGGCTCCTCCACCGGCACCGTCCTGCGGCCGACATGCGGCCGCGCCCAGCTCCGCGCCGCCATCAGCCCCTCCCGCGTCACGCTGGCGGACGTCATGCCGAGCGGCACGAGCAGGCGCTGCTTCACCGCATCCTGATAGCTCTGCTTGGTCACGCTCCGCACGACCTCGCTGGCCGCGTCATAAGCGACGTTCTGGTAGGCGAAGCAGGTGCCCGGCGCGCAGTAGCGATCGAGCTTGCCCAGCGCGATGCGGATCACGCGCGGATCGATCCCCTCCTCCAACTTGTCGTCATAGGCGTTCTTGACGATGCCGAGCCGGTGGGAGAGCAGATCCTCGATCGTCACCTGCCGCTCGCTCCCGCCCGGCAGCTTCAGCGACGGCGAGTAGCGCGAGACCGGATCGTCGAGCGAGAGCTTGCCCTCCGCCGCCAGCTCGCCCACCATCGTGCTGGCCATGCCCTTGGAGAGCGAGGCCCAGCGGAACACGGTGTTCGCCGTCACCTTGTCGTCCGATCCGGCGGTGGTGACGCCATAGCCCTTCACGAAGCGCAGCTCGCCATGCTCCACCACGGCGATGCCCAGGCCCACCATCTCCTTCGATTGCATCAGCCGCGTCAGCCGCGCATCCAGCCGGCCGTAATCCGCCCGTGCCGCACCCGATCCGGGGCGGGCGCCGTCCGGTATCACCATCCGCACGGAAGGCGGGGCCGCCATCGCGGCGTCGTTGCCGGTGCGCACCCAGCCGGACTTGCCGATCGTCAGCAGGCTCAGCCCGGCGATCCCAGTCGCCACCGCCACGCTGATCTTGAACGGAGCGGTCCACACCCGCGACGCCGGCGGCTTGTTCTTCTGTTCGGTCACGGTCGCTCGGTACATCAGGAGGAGATGTGCCAGACCGGCACGATCATCTGAGCCAAGGCCATAAGGCGCGGTCGAAAACGGTCAATCGCGCCGCCTGCACGGTTCGCCGGAGCGAGGCTGCCGCGCGCCGGACCGAATCCCGGGCGGTGGCCAGGCTGGCGAAATCACCCGGCCGCCCGCAAGGCGCGACAAACAAGGGATTTGCGCGCGTCGATCCGGGGCAAGCGGATCGTGAACCGCAAGCCGCTCAGGCCGCCTGCGCCACGCCCGCGATCGCGCCGCGCACCGCGTCGATCGCCGCCTGCGCCTGGGCCCCGTCGGGCCCGCCGCCCTGCGCCATGTCCGCCCGTCCGCCGCCGCCCTGCCCGCCGAGTGCGGCGACCGCCTGCTTCACCAGATCGACCGCGCTGAACGCCGCCGCCAGATCCGCCGTCACGCCCACCGCGACGGAGGCCCGCCCCTCGTTCACCGCCACGATCGCGGCGATGCCGGAGCCCAGGCGCTGCTTGGCCTCGTCCACCAGGCCGCGGAGCCCCTTGGGATCGAGCCCGTCGATCACCTGCCCGACGAAGCCGTGGCCGCCCACCTGCTCCGGCCCCGCCGCCTCGGCCTTGGCCGGCCCGGCGAGCGCCAGCGCCTTCCTCGCCTCGGCCAGTTCGCGCTCCAGCCGCCGCCGTTCCTCAACGAGCTGGACGACGCGCGCCGGCACCTCGTCCGGTGCCGCGCGCAGCGTGGCCGCGGCCTCCTTCAGCCGGTCCTCGCGCGCCGTCAGCCAGGATCGCGCCGCCTCGCCGGTCAGCGCCTCGATGCGGCGGACGCCGGAGGAGACCGCGCTCTCCGCCACGATCTTGAACAGCGCGATATCGCCCAGCGCGTTCACGTGCGTGCCGCCGCACAGCTCCACCGACCAGCTGCCCGCATCGGCCACCTCGCTGCCGCCGCGCCCCATCGAGAGCACGCGCACCTCGTCGCCATATTTCTCGCCGAACAGCGCCATCGCGCCCGCCGCGATCGCCTCGTCCGGCGTCATCAGGCGGGTGGTGACGGCGTCGTTCTCGCGGATGTGGCGGTTCACCTCGGCCTCCACGGCGGCGATCTCCGCCGGGGTCAGCGCCTTGGGGTGGGAGAAGTCGAAACGCAGCCGGTCCGCCGCGACGAGGCTGCCCTTCTGCGTCACATGGCCGCCCAGCTGGTGGCGCAGCGCCGCGTGCAGCAGGTGCGTCGCGCTGTGATTGGCGCGCAGCTGCGCCCGGTGGACGACGTCCACCGACAGGTGCACCGCATCGCCGACGCGCACCTCGCCGCCTTCCACCACCGCGCGGTGCGCGTGCAGCCGACCGAGCGGCTTGGCGGTATCGCGCACCTCGGCGGCGAAGCCGTTCTCGCCGGTAATCGTGCCGATGTCGCCGTTCTGGCCGCCGCTCTCGCCGTAGAAGGGCGTCTGGTTGACGAGGATCGCCACCTCCTCGCCGGTCTGCGCCTGCTCCACGCGCGCGCCCTCGCGCACGATCGCGATCACGCGGCCCTCGCCCTCGTGCGCGCCATAGCCGATGAACTCGGTGCCGCCCTCCGCCTCGGCGATGTCGAACCAGATATCGTCGGAGGCGCGCTCGCCCGATCCCTTCCAAGCCGCCCGCGCCGCCGCCTTCTGCTCGGCCATCGCCGCGTCGAAGCCGGCGCGATCGACGCTGAGGCCCTGCGCCCGCAGCGCATCCTCGGTAAGGTCGTAGGGGAAGCCGAACGTGTCGTAGAGCTTGAACGCCGTCGCGCCCGGCAGGGTGTCGCCCGCCGCCATGCCGCCGGTCGCCTCGTCCAGCAGCCGCAGGCCGTTGGCGAGCGTCTGGCGGAAGCGGGTCTCCTCCAGCTTCAGCGTCTCCTCGATCAGCGGCTGCGCGCGGACGAGCTCGGGATAGGCGGCGCCCATCTCCGCCACCAGCGCCGGCACCAGCCGGTGCATCAGCGGATCGGCCGCGCCCAGCAGGTGGGCGTGGCGCATCGCCCGCCGCATGATCCGCCGCAGCACATAGCCGCGGCCCTCGTTGGCCGGCAGCACGCCGTCCGCCACCAGGAAGCCGGATGCGCGCAGGTGATCGGCGATCACCCGGTGCGAGGCGGTGTTCGCGCCATCGATGGCGGTGCGGGTAAGCTCGCCCGAGGCGGCGATCAGCGCCTTGAAGGTGTCGGTGTCGTAATTGTCGTGGACGCCCTGCAGCACGGCGGCGATCCGCTCCAGCCCCATGCCGGTATCGATCGATTTCTTCGGCAGCTCGCCGACGATCGCGTTGTCCGCCTGCTCGAACTGCATGAACACGAGGTTCCAGATCTCGACGAAGCGGTCGCCATCCTCGTCCGGGCTGCCGGGCGGGCCGCCGGGAATGTGGGCGCCGTGATCGAAGAAGATCTCGGAGCACGGGCCGCACGGGCCGCTGTCGCCCATCGCCCAGAAATTGTCCTTGGTGGGGATGCGGATGATCCGCTCCTCCGGCAGGCCGGCGATCTTGCGCCACAATGCGAACGCCTCGTCGTCCGTATGGTAGACGGTGGCGGTCAGCCGGTCGGGGTCGAGGCCCCACACCTTCGTCAGCAGGGTCCAGGCGTGGGTGATCGCCTGTTCCTTGAAATAATCGCCGAACGAGAAATTGCCGAGCATCTCGAAGAAGGTGTGGTGCCGCGCGGTGTAGCCGACATTGTCGAGATCATTGTGCTTGCCACCGGCCCGCACGCACTTCTGCGACGAGGCGGCGCGCACATAGGGCCGCGACTCCTGGCCGGTGAACACGTTCTTGAACGGCACCATGCCCGCATTGACGAACATCAGGGTCGGGTCGTTGTGCGGGATCAGCGGGGCGGACGGCACCGCCACATGCCCCTCGCCGGCGAAGTAATCGAGGAAGGATCGGCGGATGTCGTTGGTCGATGTCATGAACGGGATTTAGGCGAGGGCGATGCGCGACTCAAGCGCGCGCTGCCGGGCCAACACGGGCGGCCGGCGACACTCGCCGCCTGCCCATGGCCGCGCGACTGGGGCCACGCTACTGGCCGGCATCCGCATCGGGGCAGCCGAACTGGCGCGGCAGCGGCCGCAGCCGTTCCGGCACCATCGCGCGGGCCGTGGCCTCGTCGAGGAAGCTCTGCTCCTCGCGCACGATGCGGAAGGCGCCGTCCGCCTCGCGGTGCCACATCAGATAACCGCAGTGGAGCCGCAGATTGGCGAACCGGGCGACGAAGTCCGCCGCCACGTAGAGGCCCGGCACGGTCGCCCCGGGCGGATCGCGCTCCCAGGTGAGCCGGACGATGCGGCGCTCGCCCCGGCCGGCCATCGCGTTGAACCGCGCCGCCTCGCCGCGGTACAGCTCCGGCGTGAGATAGGCGCGCACGCTCGGCGCGAAGACGGCGTAGGCGGCGTCGTAGCGGCCGCCGTCCTTCGCCGCGAAATAGGCGTAGCTCGCCGCCAGCACCCGCCGCTGCGTGGCCGGATCCGGCACCGCATCGCCGGCCTGCTCCGCCGCCGGCGGCGCGGACGGCGCGGCCCCGAGCGGCGCGACGACGAGGACCAGCCCGATCAGCGCGATGACGGCGACCGGACCGTGCGTCACGCGCCACCCCCGCCCGGTCATCCGAGCCTGTCTGCCGGGCGCAAGGCAGGCGCTCGCCTCTACCAATCCACTGCAAACCGGGGGTCGTGTCCTCAGCCAGCGCCGCCGCCGAAAGATCTGCCCGGCGCTCCGCACGGCTGCACTCAGACCCGTCGGCGGTGCCCGCCGCGATCTCGATCCGGGCGAGACGCCGGAACCGGATACCGAAGCTTCCCGGCCGATCACGTCGTCACGCATAGGCGTAAGGGCCGCCGGCCGCGAGCGCGCGGGCGTAAGCGCGGCGGGCGTGGATGCGTTCGAGCCAGTCGATCAGGTGCGGCCGGCTCCCGTCCAGCCCGGCGCGCTGGCGCGACGCCTCGATCGGGAAGCTCATCATCACGTCGGCGGCGGTGAAGTCCGATCCGGCGAACCAGTCGCGCGTGGCAAGCTCGCCGTCCAGCCAATCGAGATGACCGTCGAGCATGCGCTGCACCGGCTTCCTCGCCGGCAGGCCGAGCAGCCCCAGCCGACCGATGACGAGCAGCGCCAGCAGCGGCGGCATCATCGATCCCTCGGCATAATGGAGGAAGTGGCGGTAGCGCAGCGCCGCGTCGCGGTTGCCGGGCGCGCCGAGCCGGCCGCCGCCCTTCTCCACCAGATACTCCACGATCGCGCCGGTCTCCGCGATCACGCGGCCCTCATCCTCGATCACGGGCGCCTTGCCCAGCGGATGGACGCGCTTCAGCGCGGGCGGCGCGAGCATCGTCTTCGGATCGCGCTCGTACCGCGTCACCGAGTAAGGCAGTTCCAGCTCCTCGAGCAGCCAGAGGATGCGCTGCGAGCGCGAATTTTCGAGATGATGGACGATGATGGTCATCGCCAAACCCTAGAGCCTGATCGCCCGGCGTGGAAGCGCGTCAGGAGCCGCCGGACATCCTGCCGGCGCGCCCCGGCGACGTCATCGCATCACCGCCGGATCGCCACGAGTGCCGCACCCATGCACGCGAGGATGCGCCGGGCGGCCGCCGGCGTGGGCCGGCCTCAGACGTCGTCGTCCTCGGCCGGCCCGGCCATCATCGCATCGCTGATGCCGGCGGCGTTCGCGCGGATCGCCTTCTCCAGCTTCGCGGCGGTCTCCGGATGTTCCTTCAGGTAGGTTTTAGAATTCTCGCGGCCCTGGCCGATCCGGACCGAATCGTAGCTGAACCACGCGCCCGACTTCTCGACGATGCCGGCCTTGACGCCGAGATCGAGGATCTCGCCCATCTTGGACACGCCCTCGCCATACATGATGTCGAACTCGACCTGCTTGAACGGTGGCGCCACCTTGTTCTTCACCACCTTCACGCGGGTGGCGTTGCCGACCACCTCGTCGCGATCCTTTATCGCGCCGGTGCGGCGGATGTCCAGCCGCACGCTCGCGTAGAATTTCAGCGCGTTGCCGCCGGTCGTCGTCTCGGGCGAGCCGTACATCACGCCGATCTTCATGCGGATCTGGTTGATGAAGATGACCAGCGTCTTGGACCGGCTGATCGATCCGGTGATCTTGCGCAGCGCCTGGCTCATCAGCCGCGCCTGCAGGCCGACATGGCTGTCGCCCATCTCGCCCTCGATCTCGGCGCGCGGCACCAGCGCGGCGACCGAATCGACCACCAGCACGTCCACCGCGTTCGACCGGATCAGCGTATCGGTGATCTCCAGCGCCTGCTCGCCCGTATCGGGCTGGGAAACGATCAGCTCGTCGATGTCGACGCCCAGCTTCTTGGCGTAGCTCGGGTCCAGCGCATGCTCGGCATCGACGAACGCCGCCGTGCCGCCATTCTTCTGCGCCTCGGCGATGGCGTGCAGCGCCAGGGTCGTCTTGCCCGACGATTCCGGCCCGTAGATCTCGACGATGCGGCCCTTGGGCAGGCCGCCGATGCCGAGCGCGATGTCCAGCCCCAGCGATCCGGTCGAGATCGCCTCGATCTCCACCTTCTCGCGGCTGCCCAGCTTCATCGCCGAGCCCTTGCCGAACGCGCGATCGATCTGGGCGAGGGCGGCCTCGAGGGCCTTCTGCCTGTCCATGTCGGCCTTTTCCTTCTCGGTGCCGATAAGTTTCAACTGTGCGGCCATGGGTTCTCGCTCCCTCGTAGATCGCGCAACGGCGCCGTCAACGCCGGCACGACATAGCGCGGAACGAGCAGTGGAACAAGTAGTGAACGGAGAAAGATCAGACGCGGTCCATCGCGGAGTCGATCGCCGCCTGGATGCCATCCATCGTGAACGGCTTGGAGAGTTGCGGCGCCGCGGCATGGCGCGCCGGCGGCGGATCGACATGGCCGCCGGTGGAAACGAGATAGGCGATGCCGCGATCGGCCAGCACGTCCGCCACCGGCCACGAGGGCTCGCCGCCGCGCAGGTGCACGTCCAGGATGGCCACGTCGACGCCGCCCTGCTCCAGCCGAGCCAGCGCGTCCGACACGCAATCGGCGGTGCCCGCCACTGTGTGGCCGAGCGTGTCGACGAAATCCTCGAGCATCATCGCGATAAGGGGTTCGTCCTCGACGATGAGGATCGAGAGAGACGCGGTCATGTCCGTCTTCTAGCCGTCATTACGGCTCCGGGCTAGAGGCTTTGGCGCGCAGCGCATCGCGGGCGGCGGCGGCAAGCTGCTGCACGGAAAAGGGTTTCGCGATGAAGGCGACATGGTCCAGATCGATCGACCGGCGCAGCTGCTCCTCGGCGTAACCGGACATGAAGAGGATCGGCAGGTGCGGGTATCGCGCCCGCGCCTGGCGCACCATCGTCGGCCCGTCCATCGTCGGCATCACCACGTCGGATATCAGCAGGTCCACGGGCGGACCGCCGGCGGCGGCCATGTCCGCCAGCATCTCCAGCGCCTCCTCGCCGTTCGATGCGGTGTGCACGGTGTAGCCCTGCCGCGTCAGCGCGCGTTCCGCCACGGCGCGCACCATATCCTCATCCTCCACGATCAGGATCGTGCCGGTGCCCCACAGCTCCGCCGGCTTCTCGCGCGGCGGCGGCGCGGCCGGCTCCGCCAGCGCCGGCGCGCGGTGGACGGGCAGGTAGATGACGAAGCTGGTCCCCTCGCCAACCGTCGACTCGGCGAAGATGAACCCTTCGGACTGTTTGACGATGCCGTACACGGTGGAGAGGCCAAGACCCGTGCCCTTGCCCACCTCCTTGGTGGTGAAGAACGGCTCGAATATCTTGGCGAGGATCTCGGGCGCAATGCCGCTGCCGGTGTCCGACACGCTGAGCGCGGTATAGTCGGCCACCGGCAGTATCTCGCTGTCCAGGTCGCGCACCTGCGCCGCCGGCACCGCGTAGGTCTGGATCGTCAGGGTGCCGCCGCCGGGCATCGCATCGCGCGCATTCACCGCCAGGTTGACGATCACCTGCTCCAGCTGGCCGGGATCGGCGCGCACCGCCCCCAGGTCGCGGCCGTGCTTCACCGTCAGCGTCACCGTCTCACCCAGCAGCCGGCGGAGCAGGTTGGACACTTCGGAAACGACGTCCGGCAACTGCAGCATCTGCGGCCGCAGCGTCTGCTGGCGGGAGAAGGCGAGCAGCTGCCGCGTCAGGCTGGCGGCGCGATTGGAGTTCTGGCGGATCTGCTGGATATCGTCATAGTCGCTGTCGCCCGGCGCATGGCGCATCATCATCAGGTCGCAGTGGCCGATGATCGCGGTGAGGATGTTGTTGAAGTCATGCGCCACGCCGCCGGCCAGCTGGCCCACGGCCTGCATCTTGGTGGCCTGCAGCACCTGCTTCTTCAGCTTCGATTCCTCACTATTGTCCTTCAGGCTCAGCAGCACCGCCGCCTCGCCCAGCCCGCGCGCGCCGGCGATGGTGAGCGCCACCGGCTCCTCCGGCCGCCAGCGCAGCCGCACCGAGAGATCGCCGGAGACGCGGTGCCCGGCGGAGAAGCGGCGCACCGCATCGGAGACGGCCGCCTTGTCCTCCTTCACCACCAGATCGCCGGGATAGAGCACGGACTGGCCGGCCGGGATCGCGGCCGCCCGCTCGAACGCCTCGTTCATGAACAGGATGCGCCCGTCGCGCTCGGCCAGCGCCAAGCCCAGCGGCAGCATCGCCAGCAGCGCGTGCACGTTGGCGGTTGCCGTGCTGCGGGCGCCGGGCCGGGTGGCGACGGCGCCGTCCTCGTCCAGCAGCAGGATGATCGTGGCGTGGCCCGGATCGCCCTGATCGAGCGGGATCTGCACCAGCCGCAGCGGATCGGCCGTCTCGCTCTCGGCGGCCAGGCGAATATACTCGTCGGTGCCGGTCGCCAGCAGGTCGACGAACGGCCGGCCCGCCGGCGCCGCCTCCGCCGTGCCGAGCGCGCGCGCCAGCAAAGCGCGGTTGGCGGCCAGCAACCGGCCGCCGCCATCCACCAGCGCCGCCATCACGCCCGCCGCCGCCAGCCGGTTGCCGCCCTCCCCGGCGATCATCGCCCGCGCCTCGGCCAGCAGGTCCACCGCCAGCGCGGGCGCGAACCGCCAGACGAGGTGGTCGTCGGCGTGGCCAGCGCGCGCCACCCGCGCGCTGAACCGGCCGCGCCCGCCGGAGAGATCGGTCGCCACGCCCTCGCCATCCCGCCAGGCCGTGCGGCCGGCGGCGGCAAGGCGATCGGCGCCGTCGTCCGACAGGGGGAGCGCGGGCGGCGCCGGCCAGTGGCTGAACCACTCGCCATACAGCCGGTTGGCGCAGACCAGCCGGCCGGCGCGATCGGTGACGGCGACCGGCTGGGCGGCATCCTCAATCGCGGCATTGGTCAGCGACCAGTCGGCGCCCTCCGCCTCGGCCGGGGCGGCGCGGCGCGCGCGGGCGAACAGCAGCACCAGCGCCGCCGCCGACCAGATCACGGCGAGGAACACCGCCGACACGACGAAGGCATCGATCGCCCACAGCAGCAGCAGCGCCGAGCCGAGCCCGGCGGCGAGCACGCCGAACAGGGCGGCCCGGTCCAAGCCGGCGGACGGGGCGAGCGGGGGCGCTGAGGAAGCCATCCCGCCTCATCCCCCGCGCGCGCCGATGCCGTCAAGCCGCGCGACCGATCGAAGGGGAAGCCACGACCTTCGTTTCGGGCTCGGCCGCTATTCGGCCACGCTATGTTGAGGCCGGGTTACAGGTCACGCGTGGCGGATGCCGAACTCGTCTGGCGAACATATCGTTCGAACATCCACCCCGTAATCCCGAACCCGGTTGAGGATGACGGAGCAGGCGATCGAAGCCGACATTCGCCAGACGATGTCAGCACGTCACCCTGCGCGCCCCGCGCCTCCGCTACCAGATCCGCACGCGGGCGTCGGGCGTCAGGTACAGCCTGGCGGTGGGTGCCGGCTTGTACGCGTCGTACCACGGATCGAGGTTGCGGACGACGGCGGTGCGCTGTTCGGATGGGCTGTGCGGATCGGTCAGCAGCCGCTGGCGCAGGTTCGCCTCGCGGTAGCTGCGCCGCCACACCTGCGCCCAGCCGAGATAGAAGCGCTGGTCCCCCGTGGTGCCGTCGATCACCGGCGCGGGCTTGCCGTTCAGCGAGAGCTTGTACGCCTCGTGCGCCACGGTCAGCCCGGCAAGGTCGGCGATGTTCTCGCCCAGGGTCAGGCCGCCCTGCACGTGCAGGCCGGGCAGCGGCTCATAGGCGTCATACTGCTTCACCAGCTTGTCGGTGAGGGCGGTGAAGCGGCTCACGTCCTGCGGCGTCCACCACTCGGCCAGCCGGCCGCTCGCGTCGTACTTGCGGCCCTGATCGTCGAAATGATGGCTGATCTCGTGGCCGATGACGGCGCCGATGCCGCCATAGTTCACCGCCGGATCCGCCTTGGGATCGAAGAAGGGCGGCTGCAGGATGGCGGCGGGGAACACGATCTCGTTCCACACCGGGTTGGCGTAGGCGTTGATCTCCATCGGCGTCATGAACCACTCGTCCCGGTCCGCCGGCTTGCCGAGCTTGGCGAGGTTGCGGCTCCACTCGAAGCGGCCGACGCGGTGATAGTTGCCGTAGAGGTCGGCGCGGTCGATCTGGAGCGCCGAATAGTCCCGCCACTTCGCCGGATAGCCGATCTGCGGGCGAAAGGCGGCCAGCTTGGCGCGCGCCTTCACCTTGGTCTCCGGCGCCATCCAGGTGAGGTTGGCGAGGCGATCGTCCATCGATCGGATGATGTTGCGCACCAGCCGGTCCGCCTCCGCCTTGGCCTCGGGCGGGAAGTAGCGGGCGACATATTCCTTGCCCACGGCCTCGCCCATGCCGTTCTTCACCAGCGCCACGCCGCGCTTCCACCGCTCGCGGATCTGCGGCGTGCCGTCCAGCGCGGTGCCGTGGAAGGCGAAGTGCGCATCGACGAACGCCTTGGAGAGGAACGGCGCCGCATCGTCCAGCGTGCGCGTCCACAGATAGTCCTTCAGCACCGGCAGCGGCGTCTCGCCGAGAATCCTGGCCGAGGCGGTGATGGCGCTCGGCTGCGAGACGAGATATTTCGCCTGCCCGTCCAGCCCGGCCGTGCCGAGGAACGCCGCCCAGTCGAAGCCCGGCGCCGCCTTCTCGAAATTGGCGCGCGGCCACGGGTTATAGGTCTTGTCCGAGTCGCGGCTCTCGGTGCGGGTCCACTGCACCTGCGCCACCCGTCCCTCGAAGGCGATGATCGCCTGCGCGCGGGCGGCGCCGTTCGGCTCGCCGGCCAGGGTGAACAGGCGGGCGAGGTAGGTGGCGTAGGCGGCACGCGCCTCGGCCAGCTTCGCGTCGTCGGTCTTCAGATAATAATCGCGGTCCGGCAGGCCCAGGCCGGACTGGGCGACCTGCACGATCGTCGTGTCGGGCGCCTTGTCGTCGATCGACACATAGGCGCCGATCGGTCCGCTCACCCCGTCGCGCTGCGCCTCGCCCAGCGCCCTGGCGAAGGCGGCACGGCTGTTCACCGCCATGATCGCGGCAAGCTGCGGCTTCACCGGGGCGAAGCCCTTCCCCTCCACCGCGTCGACATCCATGAAGCTGGCGTAGAGATCGCCGATCTTCGATCCGGGCTGCTTGGCCGCCGCCTCGATGATCCCGCGCATCCGCTCGTTAGAGAGATCCTCCAGCACGTTGAACATGCCGTAGTTCGATCGATCGGCCGGGATCGGCGTCGATCGCGCCCAGGCACCGTTCGCATAATCGTAGAAATTGTCGCCGGGCGCGACCGATCGGTCCATGCCGGCGGCGTCGAAGCCGAAGGCGCCGATCTGCGGCTTGCCGACGCTGGCCGGGGCGACGGGGCCGACGGCGGCCTTCGTGACGGTCTTCTGCGACGCGCTCGTGGCGGCGATCGCGCCGCCGGCCAGCATCGTCGATGCCGCCAGCAGGATCAGGATGGGGCGCATGGAAACCTCGGTGTATGATTGTAGCATGACACCGGATTAGCAGCGCCCGATACGCTGTCAAACGCCGCGGATGTTGCGGTGGAGCGCCCGTTGGCGCCACTTGTGGACCACCCACGCCCGCCACGCGAACGCCGCGATCAGATAGCCGACCGCGGCCGACACGACCGCGATGATGACGAGGCCCAGCGCCGTCGCCGGCCCCACTTCCGAGATCAGCCACTGCAACCAGCCCATCGCTTCCGGATGCACCAGCCGCCCGCCCGCCTCGACCGCGTCGGTGTGCAGCAGCCGCATGCCGATCCAGTAGGCCAGCAGCCAGATCGGCGGCGTGGTGAACGGGTTGGTGACGAAGGTGGTCAGCGCCGCCACGGGCACGTTGGCGCGCGCCGGCAGCGCCAGCAGCGCCGCGAAGATGGTCTGCGCGATCGGAGTCAGCACGCCCACCAGCATGCCCAGCGCCACGCCGCGCGGCACCGATCGGCGATTGAAGTGCCATAGTTCCGGCAGCAGGATGCGGTGCGCGATCGGCCGGAGCCAGCGGATCCGCTCGAACGTCTCGCGCGTCGGCATGTTGCGCTCGGACCAGGCGCGGACCTTCTCGAACATGGCCTCAGCCGCGCTCGCGCATGATGCGGCCCTGCTCGCGCTTCCAGTCGCGATCCTTCTCGGTCTCGCGCTTGTCGTGCAGCTTCTTGCCCTTGGCGAGCGCCAGTTCCACCTTCGCCCGGCCGCGTGCATTGAAGTAGATGGACAGCGGGATCAGGGTCATCCCCTCGCGCCCCACCGCCACCCGCATCTTGTTGATCTCGCGTTCGTGCAGCAGCAGTTTGCGCGGGCGCTTGGGCTCGTGATTGTAGCGGTTGCCGTGGCTGAACTCGGGGATGTTGGCGTTCACCAGGAACACCTCGTCGTCCGTCACCTCGGCATAGCTCTCCGCGATCGATCCCTCGCCGAAGCGCAGCGATTTCACCTCGGTGCCGGTCAGGGCGATGCCCGCCTCGTAGAAATCCTCGAGGAAATATTCGTAGCGGGCGCGCCGGTTCTCGGCGACGATCTTCTGCTTTTCGAACTGGGCGGGTTTCGGGCGGGCCATGGGCGCCCGCCTATAGGCATGCACGCCCCCCGTGGGAAGCGGGGCGTGCGAGGCCCGCCGCGGGCCGCCGCCGACTGGCGGGCGGCGGCCCCTTGCGTCGGGAGCGGCCGCTCAGGCGAAGCGGACGGCGGTGGTCACGTGCGCGCGACGCCGGCGCATGGCGGCGCCCACCAGGCCGAAGCCGCCCAGCATCATCGCCCAGGTCGCCGGTTCCGGCACGGCGGCGACGACGACGTTGGCGTTCAGCGTGCCGGTGATCGTGCCCTCGTCCAGCTGGAAGGTCAGATTGTCCGGCTTCAGGCCCGACACGCTGTACTTCACGTCGGCAGTCCGCTGTTCCTGGAACGGCAAGAAGATATCGAAGAACGATTTGACGGGCGCCGCCACCGTCTTCGTCACGAAGTTGAGATCAGTCAGCTTGCCGCCGCTCAGCGTCGCGGAGAAGGACGCGAGATCGCCCTTCCCCATCCCGACCGACCCGTAAGAAAAGAAGGCGAAGTGGGAGCCGTTCAGGGAGAAATTGCTCAGTCCGTCGGCCAGCGTATACGTACCGTCGCTGCCCGCCGTCTCGAAACTGCCCTGCCCGGTGGATCCGATGCCGAAGATGAAGTCCGTGGTGTAGGCCGCATAGTCGAAATTTACCACGGCGGCCGGCGCGGTGGACGTGAATAGGGCACTGGCGACACCGGCCACAACAAGATTACGCAACTTCATCGATCGTCTCCCTGATGACGATCGGGGATTAGTACAGCCGCATATCCGATCAACGGCAGCTTACGGTTACCGACGTTCCATTTCGGAACGGCCGTTTACCCTGCCGCGGCGTCAGGCGAGACCGGCGATCGCCAGCGCGGCGTCCACCGCCGCGCGGCTGGCCTCGGACGGCCAGGTCATCGGCAGGCGCAGATCGGTCGGGAAGTCGGGCCGCACGCGCGATAGGGCATATTTTGCCGGCCCCGGGGAGGCATCGCTGAACAGAGCGGCGTGCAGCGGGAACAGCCGGTCCTGCAGGCGCAGCGCCGCCGCCCACTCGCCGCCCAGGCAGGCCCGCTGGAACTCCCCGCACAGGCCAGGCGCGACGTTGGCCGTCACCGAGATGCAGCCCGCGCCGCCCATCGCCATGAAGCCCAGCGCCATGTCGTCATTGCCCGAGAGCTGGCAGAAATCCTCTCCGCAGGCGAGCCGCTGGGCGGTGGCGCGCTCCACCTTGCCGCTGGCATCCTTGCAGCCGACGATCGTGGGGATGCGCGCCAGCACACCCATCGTCTCGGGGCTGATGTCGGTCACGGTGCGGCCCGGCACGTTGTAGAGGATGATCGGCAGGCTGCTATTGTCGGTCAGGTAGCGATAATGGGCGATCACGCCCTCGCTGTTCGGCCGGTTGTAATAGGGCAGCACCACCAGCGCGGCGGCGGCGCCGGCGGCCTCGGCGTGACGCATATGCTCCAGCGCCACCTTCGTGTCGTTCGATCCGCAGCCGGCGATCACCGGCACGCGCCCCGCCGCCTGCTCGACGCAGACCGAGACGACGTGGTTGTGCTCCTCGATCGACATCGTCGCGCTCTCGCCGGTGGTGCCGCACGGCACGAGGCCGGTCGATCCCTCGGCGATCTGCCAGTCGACGAAGGCGCGGAACGCCGCCTCATCGAACGCGCCATCGCGAAACGGAGTCACCAGAGCGGGAATCGAACCGCTGAACATCCTGCTATCCCTTCACCTCGGCCGCTCCCTCCGCCATAGTGGGGATATGAGACGCCGCCGATCGATTTCGAGGCCTGATAGGGATGCCCCCCGCCTCCTGTCCAGCATGGTCGGGTTGTCGAAACTCGACGGGCCGGCCGGCGCGGCCGGCCGCCTGTGGGGGCGCACGCGCGCCCGGCCGCTGCTGGGGCTGGCGCTGCTGTGCCTCTCCGTCGCGGCGGCGGCGGCGCTCACGGCGGATCAGCGCGCCTGGTATGCGGCGCGGCTGAACGTGCCGGGCGCGGCGATGGCGCCGGCCGCGCCCGTCGTCACGGATCCGGTCGGCGAGGCGCTCGTCCGCTGGAACCGGCTGCGCCAGAGCGACGGCTACCCCTTCGCCGACTATGCCGGCTTCCTCCTCGCTTTTCCGGGCTGGCCGGGCGAGCAGGCGATGCGCCGCACCGCCGAGAAGGCGATCGATCCCGCCGCGGCGATCCCATCGGAGGTCGCGCGCTTCTTCGATCGCTTCCCGCCGCTCACCCCGTCCGGTCGGGTCCGCTATGCCGAGGCGCTGGCCGCGCTCGGCCGCAGCGATGCCGCCTTCGCCGCCGCCCGCGCCGCCTATACCGGCGGCGCGACGAGCGAGGATGACGAGAATCGCCTACGCGCGCGCTTCGGCACCGTCTTCACGCCCGCCGACCAGGACATGCGGATGGATCGGCTGCTGTGGGACGGTGCCCTCGCCGCCGCCCAGCGCCAGATCGCCTTCGTCTCGCCGGGGCGGCGGCCGCTGTTCGATGCGCGCCTGGCGCTCCGCTCACGGCGCGGCGACGCGCCGGCGGTGGCGGACGGCTACGTCTCGATCGGCGCGACGGACGCGGGCTTCGTCGCCGATCGCGCCCGCTACTTCCGCGATAGCGCGCAGAGCGTGGTCGCGCGCAGCTGGCTCGCGTCGCCGCGCACCCTGGCGGCACCGCCGCTGGACGGCGAGAAATATCTCGAGGTGCTGCTGCAGAATGCGCGCGGGGCGGAGGCGGACAATCAGCCCAGCTTCGTCCTGGGCATCGCGCTGAACGCCGACGGCGCCTTCCCCGCCGGCACCGACGTGCGCACCCGATCGCTGGGCGAGCGGGACGATTATACCAGCCTCACCTTCATGGGCGGCATGGCGGCGCTGCGGAAGCTGAACCGCCCGCGCGATGCCATCCTGCTGTTCGATCGCTACGCCCGCGCCGCCCAGTCGCCGCAGACGCGCACGCGCGGCCTCTACTGGGCCGGACGCGCGGCGCTGGCCGCCGGCGACGCGGCGCGCGCCAACCAGTATTTCGCCAGCGCCGCCGCCAGCCCGGACCAGTTCTACGGCCAGCTCGCCTCCGAACGGCTGGGCCAGTCCGTCGCCACGCCGCAGGCCGTGCCGGCGCCGGTCGATCCGGCCGCGCGCGCCGCCTTCGCCGCCAGCAGCATCGTCCGCGCGACGCGCCTGCTCGGCGATCTGGGCGATCATGCCGATCAGACTTTGTTCCTGCGCACCCTCGCCTCATCGGTGAAGACGGATGCCGATCACGTGCTGCTGGCCGAACTGTCGCGCGATATCGGCCGGCCCGATCTCGGCGTCATGGTCGCCCGCGCCGCGCGCAACAGCGGCGTCAGCGATTTCGTGGCGACCGGCTTTCCCGAGATCGCCGTGCCCACGATCGCGCAGGGGCGCTGGGTGATGGTGCACGCGATCAGCCGGCAGGAGAGCCAGTTCGACCGGCAGGCGATGAGCCGGGTCGGTGCGCGCGGGCTGATGCAGCTGATGCCGGGCACCGCCCGCGATACCGCCGGCAAGCTGGGCCTGCCCTACGATCTCGGCCGGCTCACCGGCGATCCGCAGTACAATGTCACGCTGGGCAGCTTCTTCTTCGGCAACCTGCTCGATTCGTTCGGCGGCAACCATGTGCTCGCCGTCGCCGCCTACAATGCCGGGCCGGGCAACGTGCGCAAATGGCTGGCGCAGAACGGCGACCCGCGCATGCCCGGCGTCGACGTGGTCGACTGGATCGAGGCGATCCCGTTCAGCGAGACGCGAGGCTACGTGCAGCGCGTGCTGGAGAATGCGGTGGTCTACGACGCGCTGAACCCGGCCCGCGCGCGCATGCCGGAACGCAACCGCCTCTCCGCCTATCTCGGCAAGTCGAACCCGGGCTGATCGTGGCGGAGCAGCCCAACTACATAACCCCCGCCGGGCTCGCCGCCCTGCGCGCGCGCTACGACCATCTGCTCGGCGACGAGCGGCCGAAGCTGGTCGAGGTCATCAGCTGGGCGGCCGGCAATGGCGACCGATCCGAGAATGGCGACTATATCTACGGCCGCAAGAAGCTGCGCGAGATCGACCGCGAGCTGCGACACCTGTCGAAACGGATGAAGCTGGCCGTGCCGGTCGATCCCGCCGCGCAGACGGATCACGCTCGCGTCCGCTTCGGCGCGACCGTGACGATCGTCGACGAGGACGACAACAGCCGCACCGTCACCCTGGTCGGCGAGGATGAGGCGGATGCGGGCGCGGGCCGCATCAGCTGGCGCTCCCCCCTCGCTTTCGCGCTGAAAGGCGCGGCGGTGGGCGACGTGCGGCGCGTGACCTTGCCGGCGGGCGAGAAGGAATGGGAGGTGGAGACGATCCGCTACCCGGCTGCGTGATGATCTGCTGTCATGAGATGGGGATGTATCAGGGTGAATAGCTGAAGTTCCGCTGTTCGCGGGCATCCAGCGGTAGCTGCCGCCGGCGACAGAATACTAGACGTTGGCGTTGCTTATGGAATGGATGGACTCGCGGGAGCGCTAGCCGTCACAAAGGTTAGGTCAGAGAACTTAAACTGACCGGTAGAGCAGAACGCCATTTCCTTACCAGACGGCATAGGGATGAAGTCCGCGTTAAAGCTGGCGCCGTCAATGAGCAGCGTGACTTGCCCAGATTCAGACAGGCTTAGACTGAAAGTTACCGCTCCTCCTGCTCCTATCTGTCCAACTGTGCTCGACCTTAAGTCGTCACCGCGCTTAGTGTTCAGTACAATGCTAAACTGCTTGCCATGAGCCGACCCGGCTATGAGCTGAAAGCCGGTGCTATTTTTGCCGTCCGCACTGACAAGTCGGGCTCCTGCGACCGGAACATTGTTGCCAGAGCGCATCTGCACGAGTTTTACTGTACCACTGATTGTCATCAGTCCGGTCACGTCTTCAGAAACGGAAGAGTAATGGTCTGGAGGCACATCGCAGTCGAAACTCAACGGCGCCGCATTTGCAAAAGCCGGGTGTGCGAACATGAAAGGGATGAACGTCGTCCACGTAATCGCCCTGTACAAGCTTTTCATTCGTCCTCATCCCTGCCGGCATTCCGTAGCGTCCGCTGTTGGGGATGCCGACGCAAGACCGGAATGTTCGTCTTCCGGCAAGGGAAGCAGTAAGCGGCAGGCACGTTCAACCCGAACCTATTTTATCTGAGGCGACGAATAAGCCGGATCATGCACGAACGGCAGCGGCCCATCCTCGCGCAGCGCCGCCAGCACGGCCGCGAAGTCCGTCGCGCAGCGGAAGCCCAGCGCGCGTTCCGCCGCCCGCGCATCATAAACCCGGCCGATGCTCGCCGGCAGCGTCCAGCCCCGCTCGGCATAAAGCGCCGCCGCATCCGGGAAGTAGCGCGCGATCACCGCCGCCGCATCCGCCTTCAGCGCCGCCGCGTCCGCTCGCGCGAACGGAGTCGGTGCGGAGACCACGAAGGTGCCGAGGCCGATCGCCGGCGCCCGCTCCAGCGCCGCAACGTGCGCGGCCGCCGCATCCTCCACCGTCAGCCGGCGGTGCAGCAGTTCGTTCGCCTTCAGGTTCGGGCCGGAAGGGGTGGCGTGGGTGTCGTCATCCTCGGGGAAGAAACGGCTGGTGCGCAGGATCACGCAGGCCAGGCCATGCAGGTCGTGGTACAGGCGGCACAGATCCTCCGCCGCCAGCTTCGTGACACCGTAGATGTTGCGCGGGCGCAGTGGCCCGCTCGCCTCGTCGAGCCACACCGCCGCCTCGCCGGCCTCGTCGCGGATCGCCTGGGATATCATCAGCGAGGTGGTGGAGGTGAGGACGAAGCGATCGTTGCCCGCCGCCACCGCCGCCTCCAGCAGGTTCAGCGTGCCCGTCACGTTCGTCGCGACGAACGCGGTCGCCGGGTGGCGCGCGATGTCCGGCTTGTGCAGCGCGCCGCCATGCACCACCGCCTCGATCCCGTGCGCGGCGAACAGCCGGTCGATCAGCGGGCGATCGGCCACCGATCCGATCACGTCCGTCTCCGCTCCCGCCGCCACGTCCAGTCCGGTGACGGCATGCCCGGCCGCGCGCAGCGCCGGCGCCAGGAACCGGCCCAGCCAGCCGGACGATCCGGTCAGCAGCACCCGCACCGGTCAGTCGATCTTCACGTCGTCGCCGAAGGTCGCCTTCGCCAGTTCGACAAGCTCCGCCGAGGCCGGCGGCGGCGCCATCGGCACGGCCTTTTCCAGCTTGCCGGCGATCCAGGTGAGCGCGGCGATGCGCGCGGCCTTCTTGTTGTTGCCGTCGATCGCCTTCCACGGCGCCCAGCGCGTGTCGGTCAGCGCGAACATGTCGGTCAGCGCGGCCAGATAGTCGGCGCGGCGGGCGCGGTTGCGGAAATCGTCCGCGCCCGTCTTCCAGCGCTTCCACGGATGCTCGATGCGCTTGATCAGGCGCTCGTCCTGCGTTTCCTGCGTGGTGTGGACGAACAGCTTCAGGATGGTCGTGCCATCCTCCTTCTGCTGCGCCTCGAACTCGTTGATCTCGTCATAGGCGCGGCGCCACTGCTTCTCGGCGGCATAGCCTTCCACCCGCTCCACCAGCACGCGGCCGTACCAGCTGCGATCGAACACGGCGATCTCGCCGTCGCCGGGCAGCCGCCGCCAGAAGCGCCAGAGGAAGTGGCGCTTCCGCTCGTCCGCCTCGGGCGCGGCGATCGGCCACACCTGGAAGTTGCGGGGGTCCCACTCCGCGGTCAGCCGCTGGATGATGCCGCCTTTGCCGGCCGCGTCCCACCCCTCGAACAGGATGATCGCGCGCCGGCCATGGACGATGTGGGCCACCTGCGCGTGCGCCAGCCGCTGCTGCACGGCGACCAGCGCCGCGTCATAGTCGCCGTCGAACTTGGCGCCGGCCTCATAGTCCGACAGATCGATCGGCATGTGCTCACCCCTTCGCCTGATCCACCACACGGATGTTGAGTTCGCGCAGCTGCTTCAGGCTCACCGGCGCCGGCGCGTTCATCATCAGGTCCTCGGCCTTCTGCGTCATCGGGAAGGCGACGACCTCGCGGATGTTCGGCTCGTCGGCCAGCAGCATGACGATGCGGTCGATCCCCGGCGCCGATCCGCCGTGCGGCGGCGCGCCGAACTTGAAAGCGCCGACCATGCCGGGGAAGTTCGCCTCCACCTCGTCCGCCGTGTAGCCGGCGATGGCGAACGCCTTCATCATCACGTCCAGCTTGTGGTTCCGGATCGCACCGGAGGACAGCTCCACCCCGTTGCAGACGATGTCATACTGGTAGGCGAGGATATCGAGCGGATCCTTCGTCTCCAGCGCCTCCAGCTCGCCCTGCGGCATCGAGAAGGGGTTGTGGCTGAAGTCGACCTTCTTCGCCTCCTCGTCATATTCGAACATCGGGAAGTCGACGATCCAGCAGAACTCGAACCGGCCGGCATCGATCAGCCCCAGCTGCTCGGCCACCCGCGTGCGGGCGAGGCCGGCCAGACGCGCGGCCTGCGCCGGCTTGCCGGCGGCGAAGAACACGCCGTCGTCCGGGCCCAGCCCCAGCGCCTCGGCGATCGCGGCCATGCCCGCCTCGCCGTGGTTCTTGGCGATCGGGCCGCCGAACTCGCCGCCCTTGCGCGTGGCGTAGCCGAGGCCGGCAAAGCCCTCGCCTTGCGCCCAGCCGTTCATGTCGTCGAAGAACTTGCGGCTCCTGTGGGCCGTGCCCGGCGCGGGGATCGCGCGGACGACGTCGCCGCTCTCGACGATCGAGGCAAAGCGGCCGAAGCCGGAGCCCCTGAAATGCTCCGACACGTCCGAGATCAGGATCGGGTTGCGCAGGTCCGGCTTGTCGTTACCGTAGCGCAGCATCGCCTCGCGATACGGGATGCGGCGGAACGGCAGCGCGGAAACGGTGCGGCCCTTGCCCTCGAAGTCGGCGAACTCCTCGAACAGGCCGTGCAGCACCGGCTCGATCGCGGCGAACACGTCCTCCTGCGTCACGAAGCTCATCTCGAAATCGAGCTGGTAGAATTCGCCGGGCGAGCGGTCGGCCCGCGCATCCTCGTCGCGAAAGCAGGGGGCGATCTGGAAGTAGCGGTCGAAGCCCGCCACCATCAGCAGCTGCTTGAACATCTGCGGCGCCTGCGGCAGCGCGTAGAACTTGCCCGGATGCACCCGGCTGGGCACCAGATAGTCGCGCGCGCCCTCCGGGCTGGATGCGGTCAGGATCGGGGTCTGGAACTCGGTGAAGCCCTGGTCGATCATGCGCCGGCGCACGCTGGCGATCACATTCGATCGCAGCAGGATGTTGCGGTGGATCCGCTCCCGCCGCAGATCGAGGAAGCGGTAGCGCAGGCGGATGTCCTCGGGATATTCGGCCTCGCCCGCCACCGGCAGCGGCAGCTCCTGCGCGGCGGACTGCACCGTCACGGCGCGCGCGAACACCTCGATCTCGCCCGTGGCCAGGTTCGCGTTGGCGGTGCCGGCGGCGCGCAGCTTCACCACACCGTCGATCGTCACCACCGACTCCACGCGCAGCCCCTCCAGCACGGGCAGCGCCGGCGAATCCGCATCGGCGACGATCTGGGTCAGGCCGTAATGGTCGCGCAGATCGACGAACAGCACGCCGCCATGATCGCGCTTGCGATGCACCCAGCCGGACAGGCGCACGTCCTCGCCGACATTGGCCGGGCTCAGCTGCGCGCAGGTGTGGGAACGATAGGCGTGCATCTTCAAAATCACTATTCAGTTGAAAGCAGGCGCCGCGCTTCGCCCCCCCGCCCACGCTTTGTCAAGGCGGCCGGTCGTCGCTATGTAACCCGGCATGAAGATTCACCCGCTTGTCACAGACACCGATACGCTCAGGCAGCTCTGCGATCGCCTCGCCCGGTCCCCGTTCGTCACGGTGGATACCGAGTTCATGCGCGAGAACACCTATTATCCCGATCTCTGCCTGATCCAGATCGCCGACGGCAACGAGGCAGCGGCGATCGATCCCAAGGCGAAGGGCCTCGATCTGAAGCCGCTGCTCGATCTGCTCGTCGAGAATGAGGACGTGCTCAAGATCTTCCACGCCGGCGGCCAGGATCTGGAGATCGTCCACAACCTCACCGGCAAGACGCCGCACCCGCTGTTCGATACGCAGGTGGCGGCGATGGCGCTCGGCATGGGCGAGCAGGTCGGCTATTCGAACCTCGTGGAGAGCATGATCGGCGTCAAGCTGGACAAGGGCGCCCGCTTCACCGATTGGGCGCGCCGCCCGCTCGACCAGCGCCAGATCGACTATGCGATCGGCGACGTCACCCACCTCGCCACCATCTTCCCCAAGATGCTGGAGAAATTGCGCCGCACCGGCCGCGGCGAATGGCTGGATACGGAGATGGACCGGCTGGGCGATGCCGCCAGCTACCTCAACGTGCCCGATCTCGCCTGGACGCGCATCCGCGTGCCCAGCCGCAAAGCGGACGTGCTCGGCCGGCTCAAGGCGCTCGCCGCGTGGCGCGAGCATGAGGCGCAGGGCAAGAACCTGCCGCGCGGCCGCATCGTGAAGGACGAGACGCTGGCCGACATCGCCTCGCATCCGCCGAAGGCGCAGGCCGATCTCGCCCGCGTGCGCGGCCTCTCGCCCGGCTGGGCCGGCAACGATATCGGCCGGCGGCTGATGACGGTGCTGGACGATGCCGGCCCCCTGCCCGATGCCGAGATGCCGCCGCGCGAGGATCGCCGGCCGGGGCTGGGCAAGGAGGGCGCGCTGATCGCCGACCTCTTGAAGCTGCTGCTGAAGATCCGCGCGCGCGAGGCGGACGTCGCGCCGCGCCTGATCGCCCGCTCCGAGGAGCTGGAAGCCATCGCCGCCGGCGTGCGTGACGGGCTGCCGCTGCTGGCCGGCTGGCGCTACGACGTGTTCGGCAAGGATGCGATCGCGCTGGTGGAAGGCCGCACCGGCTTCAGCGTGCGCAACGGCAAGCTGCTGATGTCGGAACTGGCGGCGGAATGATGCGCGCCGCTGCCGCCTTCGCCCTGCTCGCGGGCCTCGCCGGCTGCGCCGCGAAGCCGGTCGACGGGCCGGAGGCCGCCGTGCCGCCGGCGGCATCCGGATCGTGCGACGCGACGAAGGCGCAGGCGCTGCTGGGCAAGCGCGCCACGCCCGCTCTGATCGAGCGCGCCCGGCGAAGCAGCGGTGCCGCCGTGGCGCGCACGCTGCGGCCGGGCGAGATGGTGACGATGGAGTTCCGCGCGGACAGGCTGAGCATCGCGGTGGACGCCGGCGAAACGATCACCGCGATCCGCTGCGGCTAACGCCACACCCACGCCGCTTCACGCCACCAACAGCGCCTTGCGGTCGAACGCCGCCGCCAGCAGCCTGTGCCGCCGCTCCACCGCCTCGCCGTAGAGCGCGCGGTCCTCGGCGGCCAGGTGCAGGATCAGCGCCTGCGGATCCAGCGACACCCGGCTCGTCGTCAGCGGCCCGGCCACGCCGCCGCTCAACCGCTGGCCGAGCCTGATCGCCAGCCCCCAGCGATCGGCCATCGCCCGCTCCGCCGGCGTGCAGAGCCGATCGAGCAGCGGCATTGGCCGATCGCCGCCGAAGCTGGTGTAGAGCGCCCGCGCCATCACCCCGCGCCCGCGCGGATCGACGCCGACCCAATTGCCCTGCAGCGCCGTCTCCAGCCCGCGATCGGCGCGGAACTCGGGATGCGCCGGCCAGCCGACATCGGCCAGCAGGCACGTGGCATGGCGCAGCCGCGCCTCCTCCGGCGGCTCGTCGGCGAACAGCGGCGCGATCCAGCGGTGCAGCAGGTCGCCATGCTCGGCGAAGCGGCCCTGCCGCGCGCCCTCCTCCCGCGTGGCGCAGATCAGCGGATCCTGCGCGCGGATCGCGGGCGGCAGGCTGTGGTGCAGCAAACCTTCGCGCAGGCCGTAGCCGGAGACGATCAGCTCGCTCGATCCCAGCCGCCGCGCGACCAGGCTCAGCAGCGCCGCCGCCTCCGGCAGCATCGCCACGCGCGCGCCGGATAGGCCGGGGATCGCGCGCAGGCGCCGCTTGTCGATCTGCGCCAGCACGCGCACCAGATGTGCCGGCGCGCCCGCATCCATGCGGTGGTGATGGATCATCGGCAGCGGCGCATCGTGCAGATGCATGTCCAGCCGCGCCAGCGCCCGCCACGATCCGCCGACCAGGTAGAAGGGCAGGCCGGCGCCGCGCCCTTCCCACCCCGCCTTCGCCATCGCCTTGCCGACCGTGCGATCCAGCGCGCGCGGCCCCGCCGCGCGGATCCGCGCAATCCGCATGACGCCGAACGGGAAGGAGACGCGCTCGTGCACCTCGCCGCCGGCCACGCGCACCAGTTCCAGGCTGCCGCCGCCCAGATCGCCGACGATCCCTTCCGCGCCGGGAAAGGCTGCGAGCACGCCATAGCCCGCCATCGCCGCCTCCTCCTCGCCGGAGAGCAGCTCCACCGAGAGGCCCGTCGCGCGGATGCGGGCGAGGAAGGCGGCGCCGTTCGACGCCTCCCGCACGGCCGCCGTCGCCACCGTGCGCAGGGTCGCGACATGCATCTGATCGGCCAGCCGGGCGAAGCGGGAGAGCGAGGCCAGCGCCCGCTCCATCGCGTCGGGATCGAGCGCGCCGTCGCGCGCCACGCCGGTGCCGAGGCCGGCCAGCACCTTCTCGTTGAACAGGATGGAGGGGATGCGCGCCGGCCCGTCGTAGATCACCAGCCGGATCGAATTGGATCCGATGTCGATGATCGCGACGCGGCCGGCTTCGCGCACGGCGGAGAGCGGATTGGCTGCCATCAGGCGATCCGCTTAGAGCCTGATCGCCGCCTGCGCGAGTGCGGAAACCGACGCAGCGCTCAGGCGCCGCGCTTCAGGCTGAGCTTGGGCACCGATCCGCTGCGCTGCAGCGCCGCGCCCCGCCCGGAGAGCGACGGGTTGGTCATGAAGTAGCGGTGCAGGTTGAACGGCCGCTTGCCGGGATGGATGCGCTCTGACCGGCCGTCCGGCAACAGCCGCCAGCTCTGCTCGTCGTCGATCAGGTTGGCGACCATCACCTGATCGAGGATCTGGGCGTGCACCGTGGGGTTCTCGATCGGCATCATATATTCCACGCGCCGGTCGAAATTGCGCGGCATCCAGTCCGCCGAGGAGATGTACACCTTGGCGTCCGGGTTGGGCAGCGCCGCGCCGTTGCCGAAGCAGACGATGCGGCTATGCTCCAGGAAGCGCCCGATCACGGATTTGACGCGGATGTTCTCGGAGAGGCCCGCCACGCCCGGCCGCAGGCAGCAGATGCCGCGCACGACGAGGTCGATCTCCACCCCCGCCGCGCTGGCGCGATAGAGCTTCTCGATGATGGCGGGATCGACGAGCGAGTTCATCTTCGCCCAGATCGCCGCCGGCCGGCCGGCGCGGGCATGATCGATCTCGCAGTCGATCAGCTGCGCCAGCTTGTCGCGCATGCCGTGGGGCGAGAAGGTCAGCAGCTCCAGATCGCCGGGCTCGACATAGCCGGTGATGTAGTTGAACAGCTGCGCGGCATCGCGGCCCGCCCGCGGATCGGCGGTGAAGAAGCTGAGGTCGGTGTAGATCTTCGCCGTGACCGGGTGATAGTTGCCGGTGCCGAAATGGCAGTAGGTGCGATAGAGCCCGTTCTCCCGCCGCACCACCATCGAGACCTTGGCGTGGGTCTTCCAGTCGATGAAGCCGTACACCACCTGCACGCCGGCGCGCTCCAGCTGGCTGGCCCACAGCAGGTTCTGCTCCTCGTCGAAGCGGGCCTTCAGCTCCACCACCGCCGTCACCGATTTGCCCGCCTCCGCCGCATCGACGAGGGCGCGCACGACGGCGGACTGCTTGCCCGCGCGATACAGCGTCTGCTTGATCGCCACCACGTCCGGATCGGCCGCCGCCTGCTTCAGGAAGGCGAGCACCACGTCGAACGTCTCGTACGGGTGATGGATGATGATGTCCTTGGAGCGGATGGCGGCGAAACAGTCGCCACCATGCTCGCGAATGCGTTCCGGAAAGCGCGGCGCGAACGGCGGGAACTTCAGGTCCGGCCGGTCCTCGTCCACCAGCATGCCCAGGTCGGCGATGCCGAGCACGCTCGCGGTATCGGTGATGATCGTGTCGGTGCCGCCGATCTCGCCCTTGATCAGCTTCTCCAGCCCCTCCGGCATGCCCGATTCCAGCTCCAGCCGGATCACCCGGCCCTTGCGGCGGCGCTTGATGGCGGAGCGGAAGTAGCGGACGAGATCCTCGGCCTCCTCCTCCAGCTCGATGTCGCTGTCGCGGATCAGGCGGAAGGCACCGTCGCCCTGCACCGCGTAGCCGGGAAACAGGATGTTGGTGAAGCGGCGGATCACCGTCTCGATCGCCACGTAGCGCGCCTCCTCGCCGGGCAGGCGGACGAACGGCGAGAGCGTGGAGGGGATCATCAGCAGCTCGCGGATCGGCTCCCCGTCGGACAGGCGCTGGAGATCGAAGACGAGGCTGAAGCCCTTGTTCGGGATGAACGGGAAGGGATGCGCCGGATCCAGCGCCTGCGGCGTCAGCACCGGAAACACCTGCTCGCGGAAATGCGCGCCGAGCCAGGCCATGTCGCTCTCGGAGATGTCGGCCAGGTCCAGCATGGCGATGCCGGCCGCGGCCAGTTCGGCGCGCAGATCGCGCCACACGTTCTGCTGCGCCTCCATCAGCGCGTCGGTCTGCTCGGCCACGGCCGTCAGCTGCTGCGCCACCGTCAGGCCGTCGGCGGAGCGCGTGTCCACGCCCTGCATCAGCTGGCCCTTCAGGCCGGCGACGCGCACCATGAAGAACTCGTCGAGATTGTTGCCGGAGATCGAGAGGAAGCGCAGCCGTTCCAGCAGCGGATGCGCCTTGTTGCACGCCTCCTCCAGCACGCGCTGGTTGAACGCCAGCCAGGAGAGTTCGCGGTTGAAGTAGCGGTGGCGCAGCGCGATCGGCTCGGCGGGATGGCCGGCGATGGCGGCCTCGTCCTCCGGCGGGGCTTCGGCGATGGAGTCGGCGGCGGCGGTGGCGTGGTCTTCCATGGCGCCCACCCTAATCCTTCGTCGATGAATCGTCGATGACACCCAGCAGCGCCAGCGCGCGGCGGGCCAGCGGCACGGTGATCCGCTGGCGTCGGGCGAGCGCCACCTCGTCCAGCGCATCGACGAGGCGGTGGATCGCCACGTGGCTGCGCCCGGTGCGCGGCAGCAGGTAGGCGATCACCTCCCGCCCTGTCGCCAGTCCGCGCGCGCCCAGCAGCTTCTCGATCAGCGCCGCCGCCAGCGCGTCGTCCGGGTCGCCCAGCGCGATGCGCGGCGTGGCGGCGAGACGGGAGGCGAGATCCGGCAGCGCGATGGGCCACGCCGGCGGCGGCGCATCGGCGATGATCAGCAGCGGCCGCCGCTCCGCCTGCGCCCGGTTCCACGCGTGGAAGATCGCCTCCTCGGCGTGGCGTTCCGCATCGTCGATCAGCATCGCCCGGTTCTTCGCGGCGAAGATGCGGCCCAGCAGGCTGCGGCCAGACTTGCGCGGCCCGGTCAGCACCGTGGCGGCCACCGGCCACAGCGCCCAGTGCGCCAGGTGCCGCACCGCCGCTGCGCTAGCGGGCGAGAGGATGAAGTCGCCGTCGCGCTCCGCCTCGGGCCAGACCAGCGGCAGCGCCATCTGGCCGGTGCCGTGGGCCGCGCCCGCCTGCGTCACGGTCGCGCCGGGCCGCCGCTTGCGTCGGGCGCCGCCGCCGGTTCCTGCCGGCGCAGGCGCAGGCCGCCGCCGGCATCCTCCACCCGCCAGCCGCGCGCCGCGATGCCGGTGCGCAGGATGCCGATATCGCCCTCGAACACCACGCGCAGCACCGATATGCCGCCGAGCGCCAGGCTCGTCGTGGTGGCGCTGCGCACGCCCGGCACGGCCCGCAGCGCGGCCTCGACCTGATTGACCGCGGCGGCGTCCGGCGTCTCCACCTGGATCGTGTAGGCGGCCCCGGCGATCGGGATCGAGAGGTCGACCGCATCGTCCTCGACGATCGCGTCCTCGACCGGCGCCTCCTCCGGCTGCTCCACCACCAGCGACGCGTCCGGCTGCAGCCGACCGTCCTGCAGCGCCCGCGCATAGGCCATGTCGATCCGCCGCACGCCCTCGTCCAGCATCGCCGGCATCGCGTCGGCATCCGCCACGCGCAGGCTGAACGATTCGATCACCTCGGCATCCGGCCCGTGGCGGGCGACGAAGTGACCGATCACCGGCCCGCCGGGGAACTGCCGGTCGAGATACACTTCCGGCACGACGATGTCGGCCGCGCCATATTGATCGAGCAGCAGCCGCCACCAGCCGCGCCCCGGCCGCCGGCTCTGCGCCGCCGTCAGCAGCAGCGGATCGCTGCCGGTGCCGACCGGGCGGACATAGTCGATCGGGCTGCCGCCGGAGCGGAAGCGCGCCCAGGCGCGCTGCCACTCGTTGCGCTGCTCGAAGCTGGTCGCGGTGCCGGCCGAATAGAGGATTGGGATCACCAGCATCGGCGAGGAGCGGGCGATCTGGCCCTGCCCGCCCAGGAACTGGCCGGTGCGCGCGCGATCGAACAGCACGCCCAGCCGCGCGATGTAGCGGCGCGGGCCGATCTGCTCATTCTCCACGATGATGCCGGCCACGATCGAATCGAGCGTCCCGTCCGGCAGGCCCGGCGCCTCGCTCACGGGGCGGCCGTTGACGCGCGACCAGAGCATCCTCCAGCCCTTGCGCTGCGCAACGCGCCAGCCGCCGGTGCGCGCCGCATCCGCATTCTTGGCCGAGACGTCCACCGTCACGCCGCCGATCTCGTAGCTGGACGAGCTGTCGACCGGCGCGATCCCGCGATCGCCGCCCTCCAGCTGGGCGTAGACCATGCCGCCGGCGACGCAGACCGAGAGGAGCAGCAGCACGGCCGGCACGGGCCGAAGGCGAAGGGCGGAGGTCACGGCGCGTCTTTTGACGAGTTGGGCGTGGAAAACCAAGCGGGATGTGGCTAGTCGCTCCGGCCATGGTCAACAGCACGCACAACCAGGAACCCTATACCTACGCCAAGGCCGGCGTCTCGATCGCTGCCGGCAACGCGCTGGTGAAGCTGATCGCGCCGCTGGCCCGCGCCACCGCGCGGCCGGGCGCCAATGCCGATCTCGGCGGGTTCGGCGGCTTCTTCGATCTGAAGGCGGCGGGCTTCGTCGATCCGCTGCTGGTGGCGGCGAACGACGGCGTCGGCACCAAGCTGAAGCTGGCGATTGAGGCCGGCCGGCACGACGGCGTCGGCATCGATCTGGTCGCGATGTGCGTCAACGATCTGATCGTGCAGGGCGCCGAGCCGCTGTTCTTCCTCGATTATTTCGCCACCGGCGCGCTGGACACCGGCGTCGCCGAGGCGGTGATCGCCGGTATCGCGGAGGGCTGCCGCATCGCCGGCTGCGCCCTGATCGGCGGTGAGACGGCGGAGATGCCGGGCATGTATGCGGCGGGCGACTATGACCTCGCCGGCTTCTGCGTGGGCGCGGTGGAGCGGGATCAGGTGCTGGCCGGCGGGCGGGTGGCGCCCGGCGACGTCATCCTCGGCCTCGCCTCCTCGGGCGTTCACTCGAACGGCTACTCGCTGGTTCGCCGCCTGGCGGGGGACAAGGGGTGGAAGCTGAACCGCCCGGCGCTGTTCGATCCGGAGGTGCTGCTGATCGACGCCCTGCTCGCGCCCACGCGCATCTACGTGCGATCGCTGCTGCCGCTGGTCCGCGCCGGGCTGGTCAGGGCCATGGCGCACATTACCGGCGGCGGCCTGCTGGAGAATATCCCGCGCGTGCTGACGGACGGTCTCCACGCGCGTATCGATGCCGCTGCGTGGGAGCAGCCACGGCTGATGGCCTTCCTCCAGGCGCAGGGCAATATCGAGCCGGAGGAGATGGCGCGCACCTTCAATTGCGGCATCGGCATGGCGGTGATCGTCGCCGAGGGGGACGCCGACGCCGTCACCGCCCGTCTGGAGGACGCCGGCGAGACGGTGCTGCGCATCGGCCGGGTCGAGGCGGGCGAGAAGGGCTGCACCGTGGCCGGCCCGGCCGATACGTGGAGCGCGCGCGCCGCTTGGTCCGCCACGCACCATGGCTGAGACCGGCCTGGTCGTACGCACGCCGACCGGAGCGGCTGACGCATGTCGCCGGAACGCCGGGCGGTGAGCATCGCCGGCAGGCCGCGCGTCGCGATCCTCATCTCCGGGCGGGGCTCGAACATGGCGGCGCTGATCGATGCCGCGCCGGCACTCGGGTACGAGGTCGCGCTCGTCTTCTCGAACGTCGTCGATGCGCCCGGCCTCGCCGTCGCGGCCGCCGCCGGTGTCGCCACCGCCGCGCTCGATCATCGCGGGCATGGCGGCCGCGCCGCCTTCGACGCGAAGGTGGACGCGATCCTCGCCGCGCATGACATCCGCTACGTCGCGCTGGCCGGCTATATGCGGCTGCTGTCCGATCCGTTCGTCGCGGCGTGGGCGGGCCGGATGCTGAACATCCACCCCTCGCTGCTGCCGAGCTTCACCGGGCTGGACACGCATGCCCGCGCGATCGCCGCCGGCTGCCGCGTGGCCGGCTGCACCGTGCATTTCGTCACCGGCGAACTCGATGGCGGCCCCATCGTGGCGCAGGCCGCCGTGCCCGTGCTGGAAGAGGACACGGCGGAGACGCTGGCCGCCCGCATCCTGGCGGAGGAGCACCGCATCTACCCGCTCGCCCTCGCCGCTCTCTGCGCCGGCCGGCT